>NZ_JBSNCE010000024.1:0-101951 GCF_053764755.1 Rhodococcus sp. 2H158 | reverse complement strand
AACAGGTCGCTGCCGTGGGTCCAGCCCTGCAGGTCGGCGACGGCGACGAACGCCTCGAGCGGGCAGTTGCCGGCGCCGGCGCCGTGACCGGCCAGGGAGGCGTCGACGCGGGTGACCCCTTCCTCGACGGCGACCACGGAGTTCGCCACCGACAACGACAGATTCTCGTGGGCGTGGATCCCGAGCTCGGTGCCCGGGTCGAGCACGTCCCGGTAGGCCCGAACCCGTTCGCGTACCCCGTCCATGGTCAGCCGACCGCCGGAGTCGGTGACGTAGACGCAGTGCGCGCCGTAGGACTCCATCAACTTCGCCTGCCGCGCCAGCTCGGCGGGCGGTGCCATGTGGCTCATCATGAGGAATCCGGAAACGTCCATGCCCAGCTCGCGGGCCGTCGCGATGTGCTGGGCCGAGACGTCCGCCTCGGTGCAGTGCGTGGCCACGCGCACCGAGCGGACGCCGAGCCGGTAGGCGTGCTCGAGTTCGCGGATCGTGCCGATCCCGGGCAGCAGCAGCGTGGTCAGGCGCGCCCGGGACACGTTCGCGGCCGCGGCCTCGATCCACTCCCAGTCGGTGTGGCTGCCCGGTCCGTAGTTGAGGCTGCCCCCGGCCAGACCGTCGCCGTGGGCGACCTCGATGGCGTCGACGCCGGCCGCGTCCAGCGCGGCCACGATACGGCCCACGTCCTCCGGGGTGATGCGGTGCCGAACGGCGTGCATCCCGTCCCGGAGCGTGACGTCCTGGATGAACAGTTCGGTCGTCATCGGGTGGTCTCCAGTTCTGCCGCGCGAGCGGTGTCCGTCTCGGCGGCGGCCTCCGCGAACCGCAGGGCCGCCGAGGTCATGATGTCGAGATTGCCCGCGTACGCGGGCAGATAATGGGCGGCACCCTCGACCTCGAGGAATACCGACACCTGATGGGTGGGTGTGGTCGGGGCGCCGTCGGCGAGCAGGGTATGCACCGGTTGCCCCTGCGGAACCGGGGTGATCTGAACCTGCTGCTTGAGCCGGTAGCCCGGCACGTAGGCGGCCACGTCGGCGACCATCCGCTCGATCGACTCCCGGACGGCGTCGTGCACGACTGCGCTCGGCTCGGAGATCAGGCAGAACACGGTGTCCCGCATGATCAGCGGCGGCTCGGCCGGGTTCAGGACGATCACCGCCTTGCCCCGGGCTGCCCCGCCGACCGACTCGATCGCGTGCGCCGTCGTCTCGGTGAATTCGTCGATGTTCGCGCGGGTGCCGGGTCCGGCGGACTTCGACGCGATGGACGCGACGATCTCGGCGTAGGCGACGGGCGTGACGCGGGAGATTGCCGCCACGACGGGAATGGTTGCCTGCCCACCGCAGGTGACCATGTTGACGTTCGGCGCGTCCCGGTGTGCGTCGAGGTTGACGGCCGGAACGACGAAGGGGCCGATCGCTGCGGGCGTGAGGTCGATCAGCCGCTTGCCGTAGGGTTCCAGCGCCCGGGCGTTGGCCCGGTGCGCCTGCGCCGACGTCGCGTCGAACACGAAGCCGATCTCGTCGAAGTTCGGCAGGCCGATCAGGCCCGCCACGCCGTCGGCGGTGGTGGGGACACCCAGCCGGCGGGCGCGGGCCAGACCGTCCGAGTCGGGATCGATGCCGACCATGGCGCCCATCTCGAGGTTGGTCGAGTTCCGGATCACCTTGATCATCAGGTCGGTGCCGATGTTGCCGGAGCCGATGACGGCCACCTGTGTTCTACGGGTGCTCATGTGTTGTCCTCCTTGGTGAAGGTCGCGGTCACCGAACCGAGTCCGGTGATGTCCGCGGTGACGGTGGAGCCGGGGTGGACGGGCGCCATCGGCCCGAGGGCCCCGGACAGGACGATCTGCCCGGCGCGGAGCGGTTCACCGAACCGGCGGGCGGTGTCGGCGAGCCACGCCAGGGCCCGCAGCGGGTCGCCCAGGCAGGCCGCGCCGTTCCCGGTGGACACCGGCGCGCCGTCGACGCGCATCGCCATCTCGGTGTCGATCGGTTCGAACTCGTCGAGCCCGCGGCGCCGGGTGCCGAGGACGAACAGCCCGGACGAGGCATTGTCGGCGACCGTGTCCCCGAAGGTGATGTCCCAGCCTGCGATCCGGCTGTCGACGATCTCGAGGGCGGCGACGGCGTAGTCGACGCTGTCGCGGATACGCCGGTCGTCGAGCGGGCCGTCGGCGAGGTCCTGCCCGAGCACGAAGGCGATCTCCGCCTCGACCTTCGGTTGCAGCAGGCGGTGGAAGGGCACGGGTTCGTCCTCGGTGTACTGCATGTCGTCGAACAGGACACCGAAGTCGGGCCGGTCCACGCCGAGTTGCCGCTGGACCGCCGGTGACGTGAGCCCGATCTTGCGACCGACCACACGAGCGCCGGCGGCCGTGCGTGCGGCGTTCAGTTTCGTCTGGACCGCGTAGGCGCGCTCGATATCGGAGCTGCCGATGAGGTCACGCACCGGTGGGCAGGGCGTGCGGGTGTGTACCGCGTGGTCGATTCGGATGAAGGCCGCATGTACAGCCGGATCGTCCGTCGCGGCGCCGCCGGCGGAGGGCGGAGCCGGCATGCGGTCGGTTCCTGGGGAGGGGGTCATGGCGGTCCCGGAAGGTCGAAGGGAATTGACCTGCCCACTGTCACCGGGCGAGCCGGCATCCGGCCAGGACAATGTTCGACTCAGTGGAACGTACAGTGGCGGGTGACCCGAATCGCCAGGTCACCGGACGAAAGGGTGAATGCGGTGCACACTCCCAGCGACGCGCAGATCGACCCGAACACCGTGCTCGGCAAGGTCGTCACCGTGCTGTATGCGTTCACCGTCGACGACCACGGGCTCAGCCTCGCGGAACTCGGCCGGCGCACCGGCATCCCCAAGGGCACCCTGCACCGGCTGGTCTCCGACCTCGTCAAGGTGCGCCTCCTCGACCGCACCCAGGCCGGCTACCGGCTGAGCGGGCAACTGTTCGAACTCGGCATGCGGGCGTCCACCGAACGCAGCCTGATCGAGGTCGCGACCCCGTTCCTGGAGGACCTGTACGAGCGGACGCACGAGACGGTGCACCTCGGCATCCTCGAGGGCACCGAAGTGGTCTACATCTCCAAGATCGGGGGACACCGACAGGCCCGCTCCCCGTCCCGCCTCGGCGGCCGAATGCCGCTGCACTGCACGGCCATCGGAAAGGCGCTCCTCGCGCACTCCGATCCGGAAATCATCGACAGGGTGCTCGCCGCGCCACTCGAACGGCGCACCCCGAAGACCCTGTCCGGGCCCGGACTGCTGCGCGCACAGCTCGAACGCATCCTCGACGAGGGGGTCGCGTACGAACGCGAGGAATCCGCGATGGGCATCACCTGCGTCGCCGCGCCGGTACTCGACCCCGACGACCGGCCGATCGCGGCCCTCAGTGTCACCGGTCCCGTGGCCCGCTTCCACCCCGAGCGGCACGCCACGTCGGTGCGCGCGGCCGCAGCCGGCGTCGCCGCCACCCTCGCGCGCCGCGCGCGGATGTCGGAGCCGGAATGAGACGGGCCGCACGTGCCCGGCGGCCGGCCCGGCAGTCCCGGCAGGGAACCCCGGTCCGTCGCGGAGGCGGACGAATCGGACAGCGCGCCGGGCGTTCGTCGTCTAGGCTGCCGCCCATGACATCGATTCCGGTGAATGTCGACAACTTCGTTCGCGCGGAGACGGATCGGATGTTCCTCGATCTTCAGCGGGATGCCGGGGGCATCAATGTGCTCCGGCACAACCGGGAACCCGCCTCGGTCGAGCAGCAGACGGTGATCCGGATGAACCGCGACACCCTGTACAGCCTCGCGATCGTCGACACCTCGGAGGGAGCGACCCTCACCATCCCCGACGGCGGTCGGCGGTACATGTCCGTGATGGTGGTCGACCAGGACCACCATGTCGATCGGATCCTCCACGACCCGGGAGAGCACAGGTTCACCGCCGACGAGTTCCCCACGCCGCACGTCGCCGTCGCGGTGCGGATCCTCGTCGATCCCTCCGATCCGGACGACGTCCGCACCGTGGTCTCGCTCCAGGACCGGTTCCGTCTCGAAGCCTGCTCGTCGACGCCGTTCGCGGCGCCCGAATACGACCGCGCGAGCCTCGACGCGACGCGGGAGGCGCTCCTGGCGCTGGCACGAGGACTGACCGGATTCGATCGGATGTTCGGTGCCCGGAACACCGTCGACCCGGTCCGGCACCTGATCGGCACGGCCGCCGGCTGGGGCGGCCTTCCGACCGAGGAGGCCGTGTACATCGGCGTCGATCCGGGACTGCCGGTCGGCGAGTACGAGTTGACCGTCGGCGATGTGCCCGTCGACGGGTTCTGGTCCGTCTCGGTCTACAACGCCGAGGGCTTCTTCGAACCGAACGAGCGCCACGCCTACAGCATCAACAACCTCACCGGCGTGCCCAACGAGGACGGCTCGATCACCGTCCGTTTCGGTGGCGGCGACGACGCGGACCGTACCAATCGCCTTCCCGTCACGGAGGGGTGGAACTATCTCGTGCGTCTGTATCGCCCGCGTGCGGAAGTCCTCGACGGAAGCTGGGTGTTTCCCGCCCTCGCCTCGTCACCGAACGGGCGGTGAGCGTCGACGCCGGCCCGGCGTCGTCCCCGAGTTCGCGTTCACCCGGCCGGGCCGCCCCGCGTATTGCGGGGCGGCCCGGTGCGTCCGAGAGCGCAGGTCACGCCCGCCTCGGGTAGTCCGTCTCCCACGGCGCCGGGATCGGGTAGTACCGCTCCAGGAATTGGGTGACCTTGGCCGTGCGCAGCTCGAGGTCGACCTCGGGCACGCTGCCGTCGTTGAGACAGAAGAAGTCCATCTTCCGCGTCGCCAGCAGCGTGTCCAGCTCGCGCAGCCCCGAATTCATCGTCGTGTCGACGTACCGCATGCGGGCCGTCGTCTGCTGCACCGCGCGACCGGTCATCAGCGCGTAGTAGTGGTAGAACGAGTTCGTCACCGAGATGTTCTCCGCGGCCCGGAACGTGCTCGCCGCCGTCGCGGCGAACTCGTCCGCGAACTCCCGTTCCATCTCCACCATGATGCTCTTGCGCAGGGGCACCGGCGTGTGTTCGAGGTGCCGGGTGATCGTCACCCCGAACCGGTCCTCGAGCAGCCGGCGATTCACGCGTGCCGCGTTCTCGAAACCACTGCGCTTCTTGTGGTTCCGGCCCAGCCCGATCCGGGTGTCCGCCTCGATGAACTTCGTGACCCCGCCGCCGGAGAAGAACATCTGCGGATCCACCGCGCGGCCGAAGAACATGTCGTCGTTCGAGTACAGGAAGTGCTCGGACAGACCCGGGATGTGGTGCAGCTGGCACTCGACGGCCTGCGAATTGTGGGTGGGCAGCACCGACGGGTCGGCGAAGAACTCCTCGCTGCGCACGAACGTGACCCGCCCGTCGTCGGCCAGCCAGTCCGGTCGCTCCGAGTCGGTCGCGACGAAGATCCGCCGGATCCACGGCGCATACATGTGTACGGAGCGCAGCGCGTACTTCAGCTCGTTGATCTGCCGGAAGCGCGCGGGGGAGTCGTCGCCCTCGCCCACCACGTAGTTCTGCATGCGCTTGGCGCGCTCGGCCTGCCACTCCTTCGACGAGCCGTCCACCCACGAGAACACCAGGTCGATCTCGAACGGGACGTCCGACGGATGGGTCGCGAACATCCCCTCGATCGTCGGCCACGTCTGCCCGTAGCGCTCGACGGTGGTGCGGGTGACTTCCTCCCGCGGCACGCTGCGCCGGGTCAGTGCGTTCTCCTTCGGCAGGAGGATTTCGTCGTCGGTGTGCGACCACAGCTCGATCTGCACCCCGTGCGACGCCCCGTACCGCAGCCCGCTGGTCAGCTCGACTCGCGGCCGGAACAGGCGGAACGCCCGAGCCTTGGAACTGTGGGAGAGCCGGCCGTCGGCGATGAGCACCGGACGGCGCCGCTTGGTGCCGACCGTCTTGGAGTAGAACGGTTCGTCGGTGCACGCGACGACCAGCGCGGCACGCAGCTCCTTGCGGTCGGCCCAGTCCACCGCCAGCACCGGGCGTGTGCCGTCGCCGCGGACCAGCAGATAGTCGATGCCGGCGTCGTCGAGGACCCGGCGCACGAAGTGCAGATCCTCGAGCATCGCCTCGTGCGGCGTGGTCGTCGAGATGGGGATCGCATAGCGATCCCGGAACCACACGATGTCCGGGTGGCCGTGCAGCCGGGGCCGCTCGGATGCGAGCGGGGGAGCGTCCCCGACGCTGTGGGGCAGGGGGACGAGATGAACGGTGTGGGGGGCCGGCGTGTGCGTCGGAGTGCTCCTTTCCTGTGAAGGGATTTCCCGTGAAAGATCCCGGGAACGAGAAGTTTGATTCTAGTTCACTATTGCAACTTCAGGCACATCGTGAAGGCGCCGGTGGGACGACGACTCCGGAACCGGCGGCCCGTGCGGGGTCCAGTTTCGGGACTCCGGCCCCGTCGAGGCTCAGCCGACGTCGGTCGGCCCGATCCATTCGGGGTACTGCGGGGCGCTCGCGCCTACAGCGCCTCGAGATGGGCGACGACGTACGGCCACGGGATCCGCTCCTGCTCGAGCCGCAGACCCTCGGCACGCACCGCCGCCAGCGCGTCGCGTTCCGGTCCGGTCAGGTGTGCGGGCACGTGTGGGGCGGGTGACGTCTCGGGCACGGCGAGTTCGCGCCATCGCTCGACGGTGCCGCGGTCCATGAGCAGGCTGCGCACGTGCGGGAGGCGGCCGCGGAGCCGGTCGAGGATCGCGAAGCCGTGCGTGTCCAGGTCACCCCAGTACACGACGTCGGAGGCGGCGAGCCACGGCACGTCCGCCAGTTCGTGCACCGCGTAGCCGCCGCCGTGCACCGCCACCGTCGCCGGCAGATCCGGCAGCGCGTGCAGGCCCTCCTTGTTCTCCAGGATCAGGGTGCGGGCCGGCGTCACCGGCAGTGCCGCCAGCTCGTCGAGTGACGTCGCGAAGATCCGGGGCGCCGCCGCCAGCAGCGCCCGGTCGCACACGGCCACCTCGCACATCCGCGGCAGCGACCGCACCCCCAGGTCACGGTCGCCGCGCACGCCGTCGAGCAGCGTCTCGACCAGGCCGCGGTGCCGCGACACCCACTTGGTGTCGACGCCGGGCACCGGCAGCTGGCGGATGAACAGCCCCGACGACGGATGCTCGGCCAGCCAGCGCACGGCCGCGACGAGCCGCGCGAAGTCCGGCTCGTCCAACTCCAGCCAGCGGGCATGCGTCGCGGCGATCGCTGTCGCGAGCGTCGCGGTGCCGGGGCCGAGTCCGTCGAGCAGCCGCGCCTGCCGTTCGGTGAGGGCGCGCCACTCGGGCCCTCGTGCGGCCGCGGCGGCGATCTCGGTCGCGCCCGAAAGCAGCAGGCGCATCGGCACTTCCTGCGTGCCGAAGCTCGGCCAGCGCCGCGTCTCCCACTCGACCCGCCCGGCACCCGGGTAGCGGTGCCAGGCCCGCACCCACGCCACGACGGCGTCGGGATCCTGCGCGACCCGCCGTTCGGACGGCGGATGCAGCGCGATCGACAGCGAATCCGATGCGGCCGCAGCGGGATCGGTGATCCATCGGGTGCGGCGGCTGCGGTACGCGGCCTGGGCCTTGCCGGCGACCGCGGACGGCGGCACGCACAGTGCGCTCACGTGCCGTCCTCGCCGGCGTCGCGGATCGGCAACAGTGCGATCTGCGAGTAGCGCTTGTCGCGGATGCTCACCGCCGCCACGCCGTCGATGTAGTCGTCGAGGGTCTGCAGCAGCTTGAGCGGGGTGGCGAGCACCATGTGGAACCCGAACTGGGTGAACACGTCCAGCGCCCGCCGCGTGTACGCGGGGTCGGCGCGGTCGAACGCCTCGTCGAGGATCACCGTGCCGTAGCGCGGCAACTCCTCCCCGGCGGCGGCCAGCTGATAGCGCAGCGCCGCCGCGAGGCAGAAGAACACCAGCTTCTGCGCCTGCCCACCCGACAGGCCGGAGCTCGAGTCGTGATAGTTGGCGTCGTTGCCCTCCGGGTCGACCTCCACCCCGATGAATCCGACGTGCAGGCGGGTGTCGAGCACGAGGCGCTTCCACCGCAGGTCGGCGGGCTCGCCGGAGTCGAGCCGTTCGAGCACCGCCGCCATCTGTTCGAACCGTCGCTCCGCCGCGGCCCGGTCCTCCTCCTTCCACGCGCCGCTCGTGATCTGCAGCAGCTCGGCCAGGAACTCCGACGCGGCGGGGGAGCGCCGGTCCTTGACGTCGATGCGCAGGATCCGGTCGGTGTCGAACGGCGAGCGGCGCAGCGATTCGTTCACCGGCTCGATGCGGGAGCGGATCTCGCCCGGCGCCTTGCGGATCGCGCGCGCCAGCTCACCGATGTTGCGGTGCGACTGCTCGCGCAGCAGCCGGAAGAACTCGTCCTCGTAGGCGGGCAGGCCGTCGCTGCGCAGCCGGGCGAGCACGGCGAGGGCGTCGTCGACGTACTCGGCCTCGGAGCGCATCTCGGCGCGCCGCGCCTCCCATTCGGCGAGGTAGCCGGTGAGGATGGCGGTGATGCGGCGCTCGGCGTCTGCGGTGTCGCGCTGTGCGGACCGCATCTCCTCGTTGATCGCGCGACCCACCGTGCTCAGGGCCCGGTCGATGTTGTCGACGGTGACGCGGCGGACCGCCGCGGCGAACCGGGCCCGGATGCGCGCGGCGATCGCGTCGGGCACGACGGTGCCGGCGTGCGCCTGCGCGTCGTCGAGCCGCGCCTGCACGCGGGTCAGCTCGTCCCGGTGCTGTTCGAGCTTGGCCAGCGCCGCGGTGTGCGCCTGCCGGGCGGCGCGTTCCTCGCTCTCGGCGCGAGCCAGATCCGCGGTGAGCGTGGCGTATTCGGTGTTGCCCTGCATCCACTCGCGCAGCCGCTCCTCGATCGCGTCCACCGCGCTGCCCGCCGCCGCGACGTCGACGTCGGCCCACGCGGACTCGCGGATCACCGCGGCGGCCTGCCGGCGCTGCTGGATTGCGGACTCGGCACGTTCGAGCGCCTCCTGCCGCCGTTGCAGCGCGTCGACGTCGGTCTCGGCGTCGCCGATGCGCCGGCGCAGGTCGGCGAGCTTGGCCTCGTTGTCGAAGCCGAGGACCCAACGGCTGCGGTCGTCGATGCGCCGCCGGTCGTCCTTCTCGTGCCGGTCGCCGCCGTGCTTGACCTGTCCGGCCCGGGTCACGCCCCGCGGGACGCGGCGCAGGTCGTCGGCGGTGTCGACGCACGTGTAGTCGAAGCGGTCCGCCAGCTGGTGGTGCAGCCACGCGGCGAGCGGGCCGGGGCGCACCTCGAGCTTGCGGACGAGCGAGCCGTCGGCGGTGGTGGGTGCGTCCGGCGCACCGGCGCCCGTGCGGACCCGCCGGTACACGAGGCGGGCACCGAGATGGTGTGCGTCGACGGCGGCGGCCACCCGCGGATACAGCTCGTCGGGCACCAGCAGGGTGCGCCCGAATCCGCCCAGGACCCGCTCGATCGGACCCGTCCACTCGGCGTGCTCGGCGCGCACCGCGATCAGCTCGCCCGCGAAGTGCAGGGCGTCCTCGCAGAGCCCGGCCGCCGAGCACACCAGTTCCCGGGCGCGCAGCAGGTCGGGATCGAGGTTCGAGCGGCGCCGGGCCAGGACCTCCCGGTCGGCGATCAGCGCGCGGATCGTCTTCCGGCGTTCGGCGAGCGCACCGGCCACCTCGTACAGCTCGGCCCTGCGCGCATCGGCGGTCGCGTCGAGCTCGCGCAGTTCCCTCTCGAGCTGGGCCTGCAGATGCGCGAAGTCGTCCGCGGTGGCCGGTGTCTCCGCCTCCCAGTGGGCGAGGGCGACGTCGAACCGTCTGCGTTGCTGGGTGATTCGTTCGAGGGCGGTCTCGGCGGTCTCCTTGTGCACGCGGAGGGTCGCGAGCCGGCCGTCGCCGGCGCTCTCGGCGCGCACCCGCAGATCGAGGGTGCGTTCGCCCGCGTGGTCGGCCTCGTCGGCGGTCTTGTCCGCGGCGGCCTGCAGCAGACCCGTCTGCGCCCGCGTCTCGTCGAGCCTGTCGCTGAGCAGGTCCACCGTCATCCGGGCGTGCACCGCGTCGAGGTGATCGGTCTCGTCCTGCAGATCGCGCTGCGACTGCAGCCCGGTGCGACGGGCGTCGGCCAGCGCGACGAGCGGCTCGAGCGTCTCGACCTGGCGACGAGCGTCGACGACGACGCGATGCGCCTCGCGCAGCTCGCGGAACTGGGTCGTGGCCCGCTCGGCCATCGCGAACGTCGGCGGCTCGTCGAGCATGTAGTCGCGCAACAGCTGGTCCAGGCTGTTCAGGCTCTTCGCGGACAGCGTGCGGTGCAGCAGCCGCTGCGCGGCCTCCGACGAGATGCCGAGCTTGGACCGGAATGCGCGCGCGAACGGCGCGTAGCTGGGGTTCACGACCGCATCGGGCCAGCGTTTGCGGATGCCCCGCGTGTCGATGCCCCGCGCGACGAACGGTTCGAGGTCGGTCAGCTCCACGTCGGTGTCGAGGATCAGGTGCAGGTGCGAGATCTCGTTGTTGGCGTTGGCGCCCCGGCGCAGGTGCATGAGCTTGAGCAGGGTCACCGGGGCCGTGCCGTCGGCGGCGTTGTACGTCAGTGCGACCGCGCTCCACGTGGCGCCGGTGCGCAGATAGGAGGCGGTGAGCGCGTCGGTGTCGGCGTCGGCCTCGCGCCGCCACGCACCGCGGATGTAGCTGACGAAGTTGCGGCCCGACCCGGCCGCGGACTCCTGCGCGGCCGCGTTGAACCGCACGCTGCCGCCCGGCATGAGCACCGTCGAGATCGCATCGATGAGCGTCGACTTGCCCGAACCGGACGCGCCGGTGATGAGAAAACCCTTGCGGGCGACGGGAATGTCGTGATGCCCGTGCAAAGTGCCCCAGTTGACCACCTGCACCCGCGCGAGCCGGAACTGGCCGGGGTGGATGGGTGCGGCGCTCACGGCGCGTCCTCCTCGACGATGCGCCGGAACTCGGCCTCGACGGCGGCGACCTGATCGGCGTCGAACAACTGCCGTAACACCGGAGAGACCTCCATCCGGCCCTCCGTGGACGTCGACGCCAGCAGCGTGTACTTCTTCAGCTTCTCCCACGACGCGTTGACCCGTTTGCGGAAGCCGGCTGGATCGGTGCTCGTCGCCGCGCGGTACATCTCCAGCTGCCCGGCCACCTCGTCGAAGTCGACGATCACCCGCTCGCCCGGCTGGGCGCGCAGCAGCCGGTGCCGCAACGCCAGCAGCATCACAGTGTCCATGAACGTCAGGCGCTCGGTGCGCAGCACCGTCGGGGCCTTGTGGTCGCCCGTGTCGGCGGGGCGGGTGAACGCGAGCTGATCGTCCTCGTCGACGACGAGATCGAGGAACACGTCCGCGAGCCGGGACCGCAGCACCCGCTCGTCGCGGATCACCGTCCGCCACACCTCCGGGTGCTTGTCGGCGGTGACGAGCGGTCCCTTGAGGAGTTGCACCAGCGCGCGACGGGTGTCGAGGTCGAGTTCGCCGGTGTCGCCCGGATACAGCCCCGTGCGGGTGGTCGATTCGGTCATGACGCGTCCTCGGTGATGCGGGCGGTGAACTCGGTGTCGGTCGGGTCGAACAGGTGCCGGCGCACCGTCGCGACGCGGGTCGCGCCCGACGGGGACGTCCACGCGATCTCCTCGGTGCCGTCGACGCGGTGACCGTGCTCCGCGGCGAGCACCAGCAGGCCCACCGCGCTGGCCAGGCCCTGGGTGGCGGGATGATCGCGCAGCACGTCGCCGATCGTGGCGCTGCCGCGGGAACGCAGCGTGGCGGCGACGTTGCCGGCCAGCTCGTCCATGTCGATCTCCGATTCGCGGACGATGCGGCGCAGCTCCGCCAGATCCACCTCGCCGACCGGCTGCGTCACCACCGGCTCGGCCACCAGGTCGTCGGCCGGGTTGTGCAGCCGCAGCGCCGCCACCGAATCGATGCCCATGCCGACCCGCACCAGCTCGAGGTCCAGCAGATCGTATGGTTTGCGGCGCTGCGCCACCTGCAGGGCCTGCTGTTGGGCCGAGCGCAGGAGCCGCTGCAGACGCCGGTGCTCCTCGTAGTGGCGGGACTGCACGAAGTGCCGCAGCGAACGCGACAGCGACGTCATCGTCGCGTGCACCTCGCCGCCGGCGTCCTCCATCTCGGTGAGCAGGGTGCGGAACCGGTTGCGTTGCTCGGTGGTGAGCTGCTGCGCGAACGGGCGTTGCAGCACCGCCTCGATCCAGTCGTCGAGCTGCGACGACCGCTCCGGGTCGATGATCATGTCGTAGAAGCCGGCGAAGCTGCGGCCGGCGTCGGAATTACCGATCAGATCGACCCCGCGGAACACCTCGCCGAGGGTGTCGCCGCGGTCGCCCTCGTCGTCGAGGATCCGGGCCCGCAGCTCCCGGTTGAGCGCTTCCAGCTCGGCGCGCACCCGCGCGAAATCGCCCGGGATCTCCCCGGCCAGCGCCAGGATCTCCGCGGACCGTTCCACCGCGCGGTTCCTGTCCAGCACGGGAAAGTCACCGGATTCGACGGCGGCGATCTGCCGGTCCAACTCGTCGCGCTCGGCCCGCAACGCCGCCAGGCGACTCTCGCTGCGGGGGTCCGAGTCCCGCGCCAGTGCCTGGAGCTGGCTCGACAGGGTGGTCAGCCGCGACTCGGTGACCGAGCTGGTGGCGGTCGTCAGGCCCGCGACGAAGGTGAGCGCGGCGAACGTCGCCTCGGTCGGCTCGAGGGTCTCCTCGCGGGCGTCGGCGCTCGCGCGGCGCAGCAGGTAACCCGCGCGCACCCAGTCCGCACAATAGGCCTGACCGGTGCGCGGCAGCTCGAAGCCCTCGTCGCGCAGTCCCTGCAGGTCCGCATCGAGGCGGGCGAACAGCTCCGGGGCCGGCAGCCGTCGCGTGCCGCGGTCGAAGTGCCGGCCCAGCAGCGCCAGCACCGCGGCCGCATTGTCCGACCGCAGCAGCGCCCACGCTGGGTGCTCCTGCCGCAGACGCGTCAAGCGGTGCAGGTCGGCGGTCGACACGACGCTCCCTCCGGGATCGGGTTCGATCATGCTGACATATGGGGGCGACAGCGTCGCGAGCGTGGTCCGGCGAACTCGGGCGGGTTCGAGTTCGGCTTCCGGGGGCGAATACAGACGGGATGCTGGGTCAGCGGGTGTGCGACTCGAAGTCGTCGAGGACGGCGACGATGCGCTCGGCGGTGTCTTCCAGTCCGGAGCACCATTGCGATTTGGGCACTGGACTGCCGCTATCGCTCCAATGGATACGAGCAACGATGAGTATTCCGTAGGACGTTTCGATGCTCATTTCGCATCGTTCGGGCAGTGACTGGTTGGTTTTCAGCAGTGCCCGTCGACCTGCAATCTCGGTACGGCGAACGTCGTCGCCGTTGTCACTGGACTTTTGCCGTTCTTCCTCGAAGTTGAAATTGGCGGAGAGCACCGAGAGGTCGTAGCGGACTAGTACACCTGGGATGTGGACGGTGCCCTTGTAGGCGCAGCCAAGCATCGTGAAATGGGTGGCCGCGAAGTCGGCCTCGTCTTCCGTTGCCGGGTCGTAGCCAGCGGCGATGATCACGTCATTGGGAATGTCGAGGCAAGGATCGAAGTCCACCACAGGGCGGTTGGACTCGTCGGCCAGACGCGGCACGCGAGTCGCGGCGGTTGGCGATTCGACGGCTGAACTCACTGTCGTCGAACTATGGGTTGGGCTGGCGCAGCCGGCGAGTGCGGCTAGGACTACGAGCGCACCGGTGACGGTAGTGGCGGTACGGCGCGCTGTCACAACTTGTCCCGGGGAAGTGCGTTCAGGCGTTGTACCCATTCGGATTCTGCGGCGAGGAAACCCTCACCTCCCACGGCGAACGTGTCGCGCATATCTCTGAGCACCGCTTCGAACTGTTTGAGTCGTTCGTAGAGCGACTCGGGCGTGCCCCGAGCTTTGCGTACGAAACCCGCGCGAAGGTCCTCGGCCGATTTGAAGCCCCCGAAACTCGGTACCGTGGTGAGATCGCCGGCCTGTCGGCCCGCCTCTCGAAGCGTCTCGAGCATGGTGTCGCAAATGGCGACGATCTCGTCGATCGTCTGCGGATCCAATCGAAGTCCCTCGGCCATGAATCCCCCCCGGTATCAGTTGGCCCGGGCACTGTACCGCACGAGTTGTGCGGTCGAATCCGCACAGCACGCCCTACCCGAACAGTGCGCGCAGCTGTTCGTTGGCGTCGTCGCGGTCGAACCACTCTGGGTCGATGCGCTCACTCCGCCGCAGTCCGAGCCACTGCCGGATCTCGTCGTGACGCTCGTGGGTCGGGTCGTCGGCCGCGGCGAGCATGTCCGTCCAGCCCCACGTCCCGCCGGAGTCCTCGGCTGGCGCCAGGCCCTGCCCGTCGACACAGGCGGCGCGCGGTGCCTCGGCGTCGAAGTCGGCGACGGACTCGACGACGATGTCGTGCGTCCACCCGTCGCCGTAGTCGTACAGGTACGTCAGCGATGCCCCGACGTCGGGCAGTACCGTCCCGATGGTCACCATTCCCTCGTCGACGACCTCGTCCTGACCGTTCGCGAGCTCGTCGTCGAGCTGATCGTCGGGCACGTATACGCAACCACCGGTGAACGGCTCGTCCTCGGTGAACTGGTGCAGGTGGTAGTCCTCCCAGGCGAAGCAGCTCTGGATGACGAAGTGCAGATGCAGCAGACTCAGGGAATTGTCGACCACCACCCGTCTCCACACCGCAGGCTCGCTGTCGCGCAACGTGATTCGCAGGGTGCACCGCGCGGGCGGGTGGATGGCGACGGGTGTCGCGTCGCCGAGGAGGATGCGCACGGCGGCCCGCACGGCAGGACGGAGAGGCGTCGGCACGCGGTAGCCGTCCGCGTCGTCGAGGATGCCGTCGGCGACGAGGTCGTCGAGGCGGTCGACGAGCATGCTGCCGAGAAGACTCGGTCCAACCGGCATGCCGGGGAACAGCACGGACAGTGCGTGCAGGCGCTCGTCGGGGCCGGACGGCAGGGGGTGCTCACCGAAACCGGCGGACAGGACGGCAGCGGTCGCCTCGTCGAGGACGGAATGGAATGCCACGAGCCGCCCCTCGCCGCGCCTGCCGAGGGCCACGATGAGGGAATGTGTCACTGCGTCTCGGCACAGGGTGAGGTACTCGCCGGGATTCCGGTCCGGATACCGCCACGCCGGCGCGGCAGGACCGGGCTTGACGACGGTCTTTCCGATCGAGATCAAGTCCAGCATGGCTGCAACGACCCAGGTCTGTGCCAGTACGGGAAGATCCCACATCGACTGGACCTTGCGTGGTGCCAGATCCTCGCGCTTGCCGCCGACAGCGTCGAAGGCCTCCATGATCAGGGCGCGCTTCAATGCGCCGGTCGCGGTCACGGGCCGGCGCTCACCGATCCAGCCGAGCAGGGCGTCCAGCCGTGCGACGACCGGCACGACCGTCAAGGCGGCGCGTTCGACCTCGGGCGCGACTGGTGGTTCGTCGACCTCGGTGGGTGAAAGGGACGCGAGCCTCGATTCGATGTACGACGTGAGCGTGGACAGGGCGTACCCGAGGTCCTCGTCCTGGCCGGTCCACCGATTTGTCGCCGAGAGGAACTGCAAGAACACAGCGGCGTCCCCGGCGATGTGTGCCCGCGTCTCGTCGTCGTCCTCGACCAGTTCACTCGTCAGCACCCGCTCGAGAAGGTGGTCCACGTCGCGGCTCCGCCATGCCGTGGTCGCAAACCCGGAATCCTCACGCGAGAGCGCGTCGATCGCGTGCCCGACGCTGGCAACGAACTCCTCCGCCTGATTCGCCGAGCACCCAGCGTTCTCCATCAGCCATGCGGCGAACTCCGGTGCCAGTGCGCGGTACTGCTCGCTCGGCGTGTCCGCCGGGCGACGGCGCGCGGCCAACGATACGACATTGTCGGGCAGCGGTTTATGAGGAGAGGAGCCGCGGCTCGACCCCGAGTGCTTGCGGGACATGGGCCTCCGACCTCGGTGGTCACGGAACAGTTCTCGCCGATGCTACCGGTTCGCCGTCGACGGGTGCTCACGCGGCGAGCGGGTGGGCGGGTGCGTGCACGCGACGGCACGGGCATCGGACGGCGCGGCCCCGATCGTCGTCGGGCAGCCAGCCGTACTCGTCGCACCGGCCGCATCGGGGCGGCAGGGGAGGCCGTGGCTGTGGGAGCGATTGCCACAGCGGGATCCACGCGTGCGCGAAGCGCGTCGGATTGCCCGGTCGATGCGCCGATCGTGCCGCCGCGACCAGGGGCGGTATGCCGTGGGTGCCGATCAGCGTGGCGATCTGGGAGCGTGCCGCGGCGGGCAGATACTCGAATGTCGCGGTCAGACCGGCGGCGCGGCATGCGCTGGCCAGCTCGCCGATCTGCATTCTTTCCGGGATGCTGGTCACCCCTTGTGGCCGCGCGGGCGGCGCCGCCGGTTCGGCGGCCGGTGAGGGGTTGGTTTCAGTCTCTTGGTTTTCAGTTCTTTGTTCAGCGCCGGGTTCTCCGGTGTCCGGCTCGCCGGGGTTCAGATTTCCAGGCCCCGGCTCGGGCTGGACCGGTACTTCGTAGACGGTCTGGACGGTGATCCACTGGCCGTGCTCGTTCTGGCGACGCTCGGTGACGAGGTGGCCGTGCGCAGCCAGTTCGCGCATCGCGGACCGGATGGCGTCGCGGCCTTCGGCCGGTGATTCCGCGGCGATCGCGTCGGAGCGGATGCGCCAGTCGGCCGGCTTCGAGAGCAGCCAGATCAAGACCGCGCGGGCGCGGAAGGAAAGGTTCTTGTTGCCGATCGTCTCGTTGCGGATGACGGTGTAGTGGCTCGTCGGGCGCGGCGCGCGGCGCACGCCACCGACGAAGGTATTCTTACCCATGTTCGACTCCCTTACAGTCGGACATCCGGCCCGTCGGGAGCGGCAACTCCTGGCGGGCCTTTTCAATTGTGGCCCTCGCGGACGCGGGGGATGACACATCGTGGCACCGCGCCGCGGGGGCGTCAATCGATTCGGCGTCCTTGCTTGGAATGCGCTGTGGGCGAACAGTAGTCGTTCTGTCGGCGTGTCGCGCTCACCGATACCCGGTCGCATCCGCGGGAAGTCCTGGATCTTGAACTTCCACCATGTACCGCCAGCAGTCGGGCTGCGACCCGTCGACGTCGGTGAAGCCGTACTCGCGCGCCAACCCGCCCGACGAGAACGAGCCGCCGTTGCGGCGGTGCACGTCCGGATCCGCGGCCAGCGCCGCGACGGCCCGCCCGACGAACCGTGGCGACTCCGATATCGCGACGAAATGTGGCACGGCGGCGTCCCGCCAGTTCTCCTCCGTGACCCCGAAGTGCTCGAGCATCATCTCCGACCGCATCCACCCGGGCGTCAGCGCGACGGCCGTGCACCCGTGCGGCGCGAGCTCCTTTGCCTGCGAGAACGCGAGGCGAAGCATCGCGGACTTGACCAGGTCGTAGAACACCGAGAGCCGGAAGTTCGCGGCATTGTATTCGGCTGTACCGTCCGTCATTTCGACGACGAGTCCGCCCGGGTTTCGGATCAGCAGCGGCAGGGCGAAATGGCTGGTGATCAGGTGCGTGTCGACCGAGAGATGCACCATCCGCAGTCCGCCCGCGAGGTCGTGCTCCCACAACGGGGTCTCCCACTCGATGAGCTTCTCACCGCCCCAGATGTCGTTGACGAGGACGTCGAGGCGGCCGTGCTCGTCGTCGATGCGCTGCACGAGCCGTCGCACCTGTTCGGGATCGAGGTGGTCGACGGCGACGGGGATGCCGACCCCGCCCGCGGCCGTCACCAGCTCGGCGGTCTCCTCGATCGTCTCCGGCCGGTCGTACTCCGAGCGGTGCTCGCGGGTGCTGCGGCCGGTGCAGTACACCGTCGCGCCGGCTTCGCCGAGGGCGATTGCGGTCCCGCGGCCGGCGCCGCGGGTGGCGCCGGCGACAAGGGCGATCTTGCCGTCCAAAGGTCGAGTCATGGCTCGGACGGTACTGCGAACGCCTTCTGCTTGTAAGCACACGAATAGTCGAACAAGCAATTTGCATATGGCAAAGGGACCCCGGTGGGGGTCGTGAAGTCGCTCGTATACCGTTTGCGCCACCCATATGATGAGAGGACGGCGCTGACCGTGGTGATGAGTGAGAGCGACGAGGCTCGGCTACGCAGTGAAGCGATGCGATTTCTCACAATCCGAACACATGACGGCCTCGACTCGATAACACGCGATGAGCTGCTCGACTTCAGATTCGACGGTCAGATGTTCCGGCTGGTCGACAAGACTCGTGGAATTCGAAAGCCCAGGGAACTGAGCTCGGCGTTATCGATCATGACGACCTTTCGTGCACCCGGGGCTGACCGCCCCTACGAGGACGAGGTCGCGACTGATGGGTTTCTGCGGTACAAGTGGTCCGGCACCGACCCGAAACATATGGACAACCGCGGTCTCCGCGAGGCGATGATTCGGGAAGTTCCCTTAATCTGGTTCTACGGTGTGGGGGTAGGACGTTACCAACCGATCTATCCGGTCTACCTCGTTGATGAAGAGCCCGAACGACACCAGTTCGTGGTGGCGATCGACTCCGAGCGTGACCTGTATCGCCCCGACTCGCCTGTCGAAGAGGCGCTGCGGCGTTACGTAGTCGCGGAAACCAAGCGTCGGCTTCATCAGCCAGTGTTCAGGGCCACTGTCATGCGTGCATATGGCACCCGCTGCTCAGTGTGCGCGCTGGGACACAGCGCGCTGCTCGACGCGGCTCATATCGTGCCCGATTCACACGAACTGGGCATCGCCTCGGTTCGGAACGGTTTCGCTCTGTGCAAAATTCACCATGCGGCCTACGACGCGTCGATCCTCGGTGTCAGTCCGGACTATGTCGTGGAGATTCACCAGGATCTGTTGGAGGAGATCGACGGGCCGATGCTCGAACATGGATTGAAGGGCCGGCACGGCAAAGCGCTGATGGTGCTCCCGGAGAAGAAGGGGGAGTGGCCGGACCGCGACCTCCTAGACATCAGCTATCGCAGATTTCAGCAGGCGGCGTAGGAGGGCATCGGTTGGTGCCGAAGGAGGCCCATTGAACGGAAGCTTTGAAATTGTTGGCGCCGGGGCGGGGCGGCGGGGAGCTTGGGTCGCGGTCGAGCAGGTAGGCGCTGACGGTCAGCGGATGGACTCACAGTGGGTCGCGTTGTTCCGTGCGTGCCAGGCAGCGTGGGGCTCGGCCGGCCCTGCTCGATTGCAGGGACCCGATCGAGATCTGCCCTCGTTCTTTGCTGGTGTCCTGTCTGTGATGGCGGCGCCGAAACGCGGCGGACCGCTCAAGCGCCCTGGTGGCAGAATGCCCCTGACTTCAGGTTTCGGTGAGGACGGTGCGGTGAGGGATATTCCCGCAGTTCACACAGAGGGTAGGTCGATCCGCTACTTGCCAAAGCATTCGTTGCCAGGGCCGATGCGGGGCAGCAGATCGTCGGCAGCGTGCACCGCGTTCGCGTCGGTATCGCGGCGGCATCCGACGAGGCCCTGGCTCGGGTCGTCGAGCACGATGCGACTATCGCTGCGGCCGTCCACGATTGCATCCTCGGTGTGCTCGGGCTTTGATGGTGGCACCTCCCAAGCCCCATCTCGGGTCGTGGCGAAAGTCACGGCGGGTGGCGCGGGTCATCGTCCCTAGATTCCCCCTCGACCCAGCGCGTGTCTTCCAGACGACGGCGTGAGGACCGGCTCCCGACGAGCGTCTAGTGTGCAGTTCTGCAGACGGTGGTGCTGAGCCAATTCAGCAATCGGGGCCACTAGGAGCAGACGCCGAACGTGGGAGAGGGGCTGTTGTGGCAGTCAACAAGAAGGTAGCGAGTGCGGCTGCCGCAGTCGTCGTCGTTGCGGGCGCTACAGGGGCCGGCATCGCCCTCACCAGGGGTGGTGAAGAGAGTACGAGCGGGCCAGACCCGACGCCCGGCACCTACGCCACTGCCCCTAAGTGGGGCTGGGATTACGCGCTTGTCGATCCGAATACTTCCGTGCTGTTCACGACAGATACTCGGGTGATCGCGTCGGCCGACAGGAAGGACCCGGCCAATCCCAACAAGACCATTGAAAACATCATCGGAATTGACCTTGCCACGGGCCGCACCGCATGGCAGAAGTTCTTCCCCGGGGCGATGTGCGGCTCCAGTATCGGCAGGTACGCGCCGGACAGCACGGTCGTGGTCTGCCACGAAATAAAGGCGGGAACGCTTCGCGTACTCAGCGCAGAAGACGGCTCGGAGTTGGGTACACCGCATTTGGACTCCAGCATCGGAACTGATCTCTACATTTCCAATGAGACCATCTACTCGTGTATACTACAGGATAATTCCGTTACTTTTCAGGCGGGCGGCCCTCTGGACCTCGCACGTGACTTCTCTTTCAATATTCCCCTCAAAGGACCCACTTCGTGCGATCTCGAAGTACAAGACTCCTACGCGGCCGCGCACAGCATTGGCGATAATTGGGTGACAGTAGTCGGTCCGGAGGGGACGATAGTCCATCAGTCATTCGACTCCAGTGCCGAATTCAAAGGCGACGGTCTACTCACGTCTCTCAAATTTGACTCCGAGAATTCGGAGCTGCCGGACTACGCCACCGTCCTCGACGTCGACGGCAATCGGATGTACGAGTATTCGTTCCCCATAGCTACAGTGTTCACCTTGCCCGGGCGGGAAATTGCCGAAGTATTTATTGACGACAGCGGGAGTGTGCGTGATCGAATCACGGGTCAGACCCGCTGGAACTACTCTGAGCCTGCTGAGTATACGGTGGTTGGCGCAGTGGGGGACGTGCTGGTCATGTTCGAAGACGGTGCACGCCTGCGAGGCTACGACATTCGTACAGGCGAACCGCTGTGGGCAGTAGGGGTCACGCAGTTCTACAAGGGAGGTAGACCGCCCGCCGACGTTGACCTCGAACGGGAGTTTTCAGGCGTCAACACCCTCTGGCGCTTCGCCGGGGATGGTCAGACGTTACTTGTCTCTACTGGCAATCTACTGACGGGAATAGACATTACGACCGGGGAAACATCTTGGACGAGGGACGTTCGTGGCTGGATCCTCAAGCAGCACCAGAATTTCTTGGTACTCACCGATAAGCAACGTCTCCGCGTGCTTGACTTTGGTTAGGCTTTGTTCGGTATCGGTAGTCGTACCGGCGGCTGTTCGCAGCGCCGCGTATCGGTACCGTTCAAACGCTCTCTACTCAAAGCGGTAGGTCGTGACTTTGGTTTCGTCCGCCACGACCATCGTTCCGCCGTGGTGGAATAGAATTCGTCTCGGCCCGTTGACTCTCCAGGCAACCGCTCCGGTCGTCGTGTCGAGGCTCACCAACTCTTTCCCTCCCCCGAAGACCAAGTACCGCCCGTCAGATGCCGTCGTGTTGCGGCTGCTGAGCTCAGGGACGGATCCGCCTTCCAACGCATCAGGCGGGTAGATCTCGTCGAGACCGATCGCCCACAGGGCCGTTCCATCGTTGACGTCGTAACCGCGAAGCCGGAAGTCGTCCTCGTAGAAGACGATCACGTCTCCGTACCGGCCGACGACGGAAAACTCGTCCGGGGCGTCGTAAGTCCACAATTTCTCACCTGTCGACGGCTCGCGAACCGAATTACTGTTGTCGATGAGAAGGTCGAGGTCCCGGTCGATCGGCCAATGGCGAACGATATGAATCGCCTTCGGCGCGTCGAAGAGCCTTGCCCCACTTGAGTCGATCACAGCGCCACCCGCTTCGCTGGCGGCATGCTCGAAGAACACTTGGTCACCGAGATAGAACACGGACCGGTCAAATGCCTGGTAGGTGATCTCACCGTTCAGGGTCGCCACTGTCGCCCAAGCGTCGAGATCGGTGGCATAGACCAACGACTTCTCAACGAAAAGGATGCAATTGCGCGAGTCCTCGACAGGAACTCGTAGAGACCAATTCTTCGCCAAATCGACGGGGTCGCCCGACTGAATGGCGACGAACCGGCCATCGACGGTGCATGAGTAGACTGTGTCCCCCGTCAGGAACACCCGGGTCGCCTGCACGCCGCGGCTGCTCGCCGTCGCGATCTGGGACCCACTCTCCACGTCGAAGAAGGCCAGTTGGTTCTGTTGACGGCAGACAACCGACGAGCTGCCGTTCCTGTAGCCAGCTACTGCCTGGAGCCGGTTGTGGTCTTCCTCGTTGTGGCCACAGTCGAGGGTCTGCGGATCGATACTCCAGACGACGTCGCCCGTCTGGAGTTCTCGGGACGCGAGCCGCGCAGAGCCGCCAGTGCGATCACGATCGACGGTAATGATGTTGGGACCAAAAGCGAAAAGGACGTCGGCGAACTGGTCGATCTCGTATCCCCAGACCTCAATCGGTTCGCGTGCGTAAATTCCCGGCCGCGGGAATCCATTTTGAGAATCGTCACCTTCACCGGCCCCGATGGCCACCGCAACACCACCAGCAACCGCCAGTGGGATCAGGGCCGCGGCGGCTGCAAGGACACTCTTCCTACTTGGTGTCACCATTGCCCTTCCAGTAGTTCCGTGACGTGACTGCTGACCTTCCGCCGCACCCACTCGATCAGCGGTGAAGTTAGCATGGGATGTCTGCGCCGCTGGTTTGGTGAATACTCATACCAAGCGCCCGACAAAACTCCACCGTCTCGGATGCACGTAGCCCTCCGCACCCCGGGCGCTTCTACTATCAGCTGCCACGCCATTTCGGCGATCGCCTTAACGTCCTCCATTGCCGCGATTCGAGCACCTCCGGTCCGCCTTCCGGCGGGGAGGTGTCCGGCCTACTACCCGACATAAGGCACGCTTATCGGACGGGAACGACCGGACCCTGAGGTCAGGGGTGGCGGCGGACAACGCTGCCGTTTGGTCGATGGGCGCCCGGGCGCCGACTGCGCGGGGGATGCGGTGCGGCCATCAGATGTGGGATTCGGGTCGGTCAGCCTCATCGGCGAACGGCTTCGATAAGCTGGGCGGGGTCGATATCGAGAGCGTCTGCTACCGAGATCACGTCCGGGTTCGGCGTTCCGAGCGGGATTCGTTTTCGGGACGAAGGCAGCCCGTCGGCGCTTGTCAGAAGTGACAGTGGGGTACTCACTGAGGACGGCATTGTCATGACGTGCCACATCGCGGGCGTCCGCTCGCCCATCACCAACGTCGCGCCGACGCGCAGCACCGCACACGTCTTTCCCGCACCTGCGACGATCACCGCGCACGGGTCGCCGACGATTGTTGCGATGCGAGCAGCGACCTTGCGTACAGCGCCGCCGTCCGCCTCACCGATCCACACGCCGTCACGGAACTCCGCCGTCAATCCGGCCGCGTCGAGCGTCGCACGTGTCTCCGCGTGCGGATCTGCTGCCGCCTCGACAGCCAGGTCGATCAACGAATCGATGGTGTCTTTGTCCGCCACCCGCGCGTAGCTCTGCGACGGCACGTACAGGTAGTCGTCGATGATCTCGGTGCGCGCCGACGGTAGCCAGACGCGCAGCTTCTTCCACGTCGACCGCCACAGCACGTCCTCGGGATACCCTCCGTCCATTTTGGTGTCCTGCCCCAGCAGCGCCAAGCCCACCGCAATCATCGAGCTCGTGTAGGTCAGCGCGGTGTCGGGAACGTCCTGGTCCTCGCGGTCTCGCGGCGGCAGTGATGTCAGGACGTCGGCCAGGGCCCACCGCCACTCCTCGTCGTCGGGTCCCCACACGCCGGCAGCGAGCAGATCGATGTAGATCCGGGTCACCCCCATACGCAGTTCCAGGGGAGGCCGTCGGTGCTCGGTGGCCAGCGCGCGGCGCAGTCGTTCCGAGCGAGTGCGCCATGCCGCGCGTTGACCGGGATCGATCACCGGCGGCTGTTGGTCGGTGCCGACGTCGGCGATCGGGTCGATGTCCTCGTCGTTCTCGTCGTCGGTGACATCGGTGCCCGGGTCGGTGTCGTCGATGGTCCACTGCACCGCCGTGTCGGTTTCCGGTCGGCTCGCCGGTGTCGCCTTGGGCAAGATCAGCCCGGCGAACGTCGGACCGAGGGTGCGTTGCACGCTGTCCAACCACGCACCCCATCGGTCGTCCGCGCGCTCGGTCCGGTGCGGAGACCGGGCCGGTGGCATCGGCGTCGGGGTCGCGGCGCGATGCTGGCCGATCGTCTTCATCAACCGAAGCAGATCGTTGCTCAGCCGGTCCGCCAGTTCGGGGTCGTTGATGAAATCGTCGATGCCGTAGTCGCGGGAAAGGCGGGGACCGCCGTCGTCGACCTGCCGGGGTAGGCACCGGGCGACGTCGGTCAGGAAGACGACGGAGGTCACGTACTCGTCGGGTTCGGCGATCCGAGCGCGGACCGCTCCACCGGTGCTTTCGTCGGCTCGGAAGACGGTCTCGACTCCACCGGGGATGGGCGCGTCGATGACGTCGACGCGCCGCCACGATCCCGGCGCACCGGTCGGTGACATTTCGACCGTGATCGATCCTGTTGCCGCGGTGTGCAGTTCGACGATGATCGCGTCGTCCTGCCACCGGGCGCCGAGCAGCGTGAGGGGCACTCGGTTACGGGATTCGGGGTGGGAGGGCATGGTCGACCGGGTCCGCATACTGTCCGCGGTGGCGGTGCCCATCCCGTCCGGCAGGAGCGTGTGCTCGACCGGATGGATTGCCACCAGCTCACAGTTGCCGCCTTGGAGGGTCGATGTCAGCAGGGCAGCGCGGCTGAGGTTCGCGCTGCCGACCAGCGCAGTGGTCGCCGCGCTGTCCTGCCATTCCACGAGTTTGCCGTGGCTGGTACGAGTGTCGTCGAGGAATCGGAACTCGACGCTCGGTACGGCCGCAGTGGCATCGACCAGCGTCGCACCGTCGTACCAGGACACCGTCTCCTGCAGCGCGATGACAACGTGTTCCGGGGTCATTCGCGCGGTCAGCGCGGCGACCGCGGCGGAGGCCGGGTCGAAGAACGGCGCGGACAGGTGCAGGGAACGCATCCGCGTCTGGGGGAGTCGTTCGATGATCGGCCGGTGGAGGTTTCCCACGATGGACAGCTCGGGCAACGAGTCGTCGACCTGCTCCGGGGTGATCGACTCTGCGAGGACGTGCACGGTGTCGGCAATCCAGGACGGCATCGACACCACCGTGGGCAGCGTGCGCAGCCACTCGGCGAGATGGACCAAGGCCGCCGGCCCGACGGCCCGTGGAGAGCGGATCACCAACCACAGTTCGTCGTTGTGACCCCATCCGGAGGTGGTGGGATTCCCCGATCCGATCGCCACCCAGACGTCATCGTCTCCGACGAGCACCGCAAGCTTGGGGTGGAACGCGCCGCGGCAGCCGACGTTGCCCTGCTGGTAGGTCCGGCCGGCGTAGCGGACGTCCGCGGCGTCGTGCACCGGCTGGTGAGCGTCGGAGAGCACCGTCACCCGTGCACCGAGGGCACGGGCGATCGGTACGCAGTGCCGCTCGAAGAACACCAGATCCAAGGTGTATCCGGTGATCAAGACCTCCCGGAGCGGCCCGTTGTCCCATTCGTGCAGCAAGGTCAGTGGCGAATGCAGCCCGAACCGTGCCCGGGTCATCGCGGCAGCTCCAGCAGAGCTGCCGCCCGCTCGGTGGTCACCACGCGCTCACCGGTGGTGGCGAAGAGACCGAGCTGGGTGCCGAGTCCGCCGAGTTGTTCGAGGCGCAACCCCACGTTTCCGGCTCCCTCGCGACTGTTGGCGAAGTATCGGCCGTTGCGCTCGTGCAGCTTGGTGGGCAGTTTCATGCGTCCGTTGCCGTCGAGGTGCATCTTCAGCAGTGCGACACGGTGGGATTGGGCGAGCATGTCGTCGACAAGGGTGCATGCGAAGTCCGACAGCGGCCGGTGGAGGTGCTCGCGGCGCTGATGGGCCACCCACCGCGGGTCCAGGTACCGTCCTCGTTCCGCGTGGCCGCGAAACGCCTGCTGGGTGACGCCGGTGAGCTGGTCGTCTCGCAGTGACCCGAGCAGGAGTACACCGAGGTCGGCTTCTATCGGCTCGCGCAGTTCCCGAAGCTGTACCTCGGCGGGGGCAGGGTGACCGTGTGCGTCGAACGGGTCGGGGCAGCCCCTCAGAAACATCTCGACGGTGTCGTCGGTGGTCGAGCCCCGGATCCACTCGTGCAGGTCCTGACGTGCCACCGGTACTCCTGCGGCGACGACCTGGTCGACGAGCGCCGACCACAGGCGCCGCCACGCCCCGACGGAGTGGTGCCGCAGCAGCAGGCCCCGCCAGGTCTGTGCGCGTTTTCCCTCCATGGCGAGGACGGGATCGTCGTCGAGGGCGGAGCCATAGGCCACGGCGTTGAAGAACCGGTCCGTCCACCCTTTACCGCTCGGCTGCAGCTGCACCGCTCGTGCCAGAATCCGGAACGTCGATCGTCTCGTGCGGTCGTTGGCGGTCCACACCGTGTGTGTCAAATCGGATTCGGTGGCGGTCATGACCGCACGCAGGGGCGCGACGTCCGCGGAGTTGGGACGCACGCGGGTGAGGTTGATCAAGGTCGCGGCGTCGTCGACGGTCACCGGCCGGGCGGCCACCAGATCGAGGAGGGGCCGGAACATGGCCTTCACCGAGTCGGGAGTCGCACGCGGACCCCGGCGGAGAGCTTCACGGTCGGTTGAGGCGATTCCCAACGTCACCACGGGGCCCTTGTACTGGGACCAGAACCCCCACACCCGCGGCGAATACGAACCCTCGCCGACATCGACGAGACGCTCAGCCGACCTGGTGCGCAGCCGTGTCCGGACGGTGTCGGCGCCGTGCATATCCCCGGAACCGTCCAGTCCCCCGGTGCCGGAGTCGACCAACGATGCCAATGCCAGCGCCACCTCGGCGCGCCGCAGCACAGCCCGACACGTGAGGGTGTCGAAATCCTTGTCGTGGACGTAGTCGGCCAGCGCCCAGTACAAGCTGTAGTAGCGGCTGTTGCTGGTCATCGTCGACACACCGGGAACGAGAGCGTCGACCAGGTTCATCACCGGTGCCTCGACCCGCAGGGGGAACCGGCTGCCCTTCGTGTCGAGTCCCGGTGCGCACCAAGCGGGCCCCTCGAGTAGCGGAGCACTGATCATGGGTCCGATCATTTCAGTTGTCGGTGATCGACTCGGCGTTCGGTCGTTCGAGGGGACTCAGCTCGGCGTCAAGAGCAGCTCGACATGATTGCACCGACGAACAGTCCCGCAATGATGAGCCCGCCGACCAATTTCGCCACAACCATGAAGACATCCCCGACGGCCCCGTATGGGTTCCCTTCCTCCTCCCTCAGCTTCGTCCCGTATCGAGATTGGTCCAGGTCTCTCATCGCACTTGTTCGGCCGGCGTCGTCAAAGGTGAAGAGCGCGACGTCGTGCTCGTTCGCCCGATTGCTATCGGAGCGAGACTTCGACGCCCTCGCTGAATGCCGAGTCATGCAGCTCCAGATGGTTCGGGACTGCGCCGCTGAGCTCGTAAGTCAACGCACCTGACACGGATTCCCCGGGATTTAAGGTTTCGTAGTAGATGTCGGACATGATGCTCACGCTGGGAGCAAACTGCCGGCCTTGGATGTCAACGAGGATCTGCTCTCCGATGTCGACCGTCTTCGGTCGGTCACCGATGTTCGTCACCGTTATCTGAGCGGTGCTGCCGTCGAACGAGGTGACTACGAATTCGAACTGACCGTCTCGAACGGGTCTGCCGACGGCGTTGACTGGAGTCGGCGGTTGGGCGGGGGCTAAGGATGCAGTCGGTGTTTCGGGTGTCGGTGACTCTGGTGTGGTGACCTCGGTGTTCACGCTTGCGATGTCTGTTTCGGTTTCCTGGTTGGCGAAATAAGTGATCAGTAGTACGACTGCGCTGATTACGAGCAGGGCATTGACAAACCGTCGTCGATTAGGGTCCGGCCTTGGCGGTGGCTGTCCGTGTGATGGTGGTTGTGAGTGATCCATGTGTTGGGTGTCCTTCAGATTCCACCAGTCTTTGGCGGCAGCAGCGATGTCCTTGGGGCAGCTGTAGGCAATTGGGCACGATTCACCCCTGGGGGATGCCGGCGCGGCACCAGGTCGGCCCGAGTGCCACATGCTGGTTTGATCGTGTATCGATGTCCCTCCATGCCGGCCGTTGCTTGTTTCTGCGGGGCGTCCCTGGATCCATGCGGTTCAGCTGGAGCAGTGGGTCAGCCGATGTTGACGGTGGCGCCGCCGGAGAACATCGAGTCGTGTAGCTCGACGGTCTTGGGTTGGGCGTCGGTGGGGATGTCGAAGACGACGATCACCGAGGCGGTGTTGCCGGGGTTGATGTCGCCGATGGTGAAGTTGTCGTTGGCGTAGATCTCTGCCTCGGTGTCGTTGTTGAACTCGCGCCCCTGGACGTCGATGAGCTTCTGGTTGGATCCGAAGTAGGACTGGGCCTTGTCCCCGATGTTCTTCACGTCCACGTGCACGAACACGAACTGTCCTTGTGGAACCTTGTTCGCGTAGGGGTTGTCGCCGGCCTGGGTGATATCGGTCTCGACATCGGTGACGGTAAAGGCAAACTTGCCGTCGCGGACCTCGTTGCCGATACCCGCGGGGGCTGCGCCGGAGTCCGGGGAGCTGCCTCCGGAGTTCTCACTGTTCTCCCCGGTGTTACTGCTCCCGGTGGGGATGCTGCCGGTGCTGGTGGACTCGTCGCCTCCGCCGCTCGTTGCAACCGCGATGATGACGAAGAACGCCACGATGGCTCCCAGGATCCACGGCCACTTCTTGCGCTTTTTCGGTGTCTGCGTCTGAGGCGCCGCGTACTGCGGCCGATATTGGCCGCCCTGCGGAGGCTGCTGACTGTACGGCGGTTGCGGAGGCTGAGTCATCGGGGCCCCGTCCTGAGCGGTTTTGCTTCTCGTCCCTTCTTTCGATCCGGGCGTGCCGGTTTGTTACAGCCATTGACCGGATGGATCTCGTCGAAGTGAGACGCCGGTTGGCCGATCTGGCTTGCTACGTCCGTGCCCGAGGCAAACTTCTCGGGGGGCTTCGGCCCCAGAAATCGGGCTCCCTTCGTCGAATGGACCGAGCGCCTGGTCGCAGTGCTGCTCCACATGAGCTGGCCACGAGTCCGGTTTCACAAGGACTGGGACGTCAAGGTCGGCTGGGAGGAGGAAGCCGAGCGTCTTGGGGTGGCACTGTTGCTCCGCGCCGTCTTCGCAGCCGGAATGAACAGGCACCCGGTGCGCAGAACATGCCGAGCCTGGTCGATATTGCCGCCGGCAATCGAGGCGACGACGCTGGCGAGGATGTCAGCCTTGTCCTTCGGCACATCGTCGGGGTATCCGCGAAATGGCTGGAGCTGTCCGCAGGTATCGACACGTGACCGCTCATAGAACCATCCGGTTGGGGCATCGACCCTAGTCGACATCGGTCCACCTAATCGGTGGCGGGCGGGTTCCCCACCGTCGAGCGCCAAGTCTTTGGGTGTGACCGCGGCAACCGAGATCGTTCCTCCGCGGCGACCCAGGGCAGCCGATCGGAGTGGATTGCAATTCGCTGTTGCGAAAGGATGCAAGCCGGAGCGCCGGGAGGGGCAGTGCGCACCTAGAATCCGTGCGTGGGCAACAAGTCGGTCACCAGCTACGACGTCGCACGCGCCGCAGGCGTGTCGCAGTCGACGGTGTCCCGTGCCCTCCGGGGCGACCCGCGCGTCATCGAGGAGACCCGCGCGCGCATCCAGGCCCTGGCCAAGGAGATGGGCTACGTCCCGCACATCACGGCCCGGAGCCTGATCACGCGGCGGTCGTCGTCGATCGCGGTGGTCAGCGGTGACCTGCGGAATCCGTCGTATCCGACGCTGGTGAACACGCTGCAGGACCGGTTCGCGCAGCACGACTACCGGGTGCTGCTGATGAGCGACCGGACCGAAGGGTCGCTGGAGAAGGACATCCTCGCGCTGCGCGGTGGGCTGGTGGACGGGGTCGTGTTCATCTCGGCCCGGCTGGACTCGCCGATCGTGTCGGAGATGATCGACTGGAAGATCCCGCTGGTGATCCTCAACCGCGACGTCGACGGCAGCCAGGCCGGCCGGGTGGACCGGGTCACGTCGGACAACGTCGGCGGGGGCCGGCTCGTCGCCGACCACCTGATCGAGCTGGGGCACCGGCGCATCGGGCTGATCTCCGGCCCCCTGGAGAACCCGAGCGTGAAGCTGCGTGAGAGCGGGTTCCGGGAGGGGCTCGAAAAGCACGGCCACCCGCTGGACGAGACGCTCGTGCACCGCGGCGCGGTAGACGCCAAGACCGGTTTCGAGGGCGGCATGGAGCTGCTGAGCCGGCCGGACCGGCCGACGGCCGTGTTCTGCGCGACGGACTACATGGCCTACGGCACCCTCGACGCCACCAAACGCCTGGGCCTGCTCGTGCCCGACGACGTGTCGATCGTCGGCTACAACGACCTCGACGCGTCGGGTTGGTCGATGTTCGACCTGACGACGGTGCGCCAGCCCCTCGAGGACATGGCCTCGGCCGCCGCCGAACTGCTGCTCGCGCGGATCGATGGCGCGGCGGGCGCGCCGGTGCACCGGAACTTCGCTGTGGAATGGGTGCAGCGGGGGAGTGCGGCCCGCGTCGGTCACCTGGGACGTGCGGAGTCCGTCAAAGATCGTTAACCGGGGCAACAAGTCCGTTACCCACGAGCTCCGATCCGGCAATAACCCCTGCATACATTCGAAGTCATAGCGAGCAGGGCAACGTTGCCCCACCGCTTCTTCGAATCCCCACAGCTTCAGGAGCGACATGGAAATCGGCGTCTTCATCCCCATCGGCAACAACGGCTGGCTCATCTCCAAGAGCGCCCCGCAGTACATGCCGTCGTTCGAGCTCAACAAGACGATCGTGCAGAAGGCCGAGAAGCACGGCCTCGACTTCGCCCTGTCGATGATCAAGCTCAAGGGCTTCGGCGGCGAGACCGAGTTCTGGGACCACAACCTCGAGTCGTTCACCCTCATGGCCGGCCTCGCGGCCGTCACCGAGAAGATCAAGCTGTTCGCCTCCACCCCGATCCTCACCCTCCCGCCGGCCATGGTGGCCCGCATGGCGTCGACCATCGACTCGATCGCCCCCGGCCGCTTCGGCGTCAACATCGTGACCGGTTGGGCGCCCAACGAATACACGCAGATGGGCCTGTGGCCGGGCGAAGAGTACTTCGGCTACCGCTACCAGCAGGCCACCGAGTACGTGACCGTCATGCGGCAATTGTGGGCCGACGGTGTCAGCAACTTCAAGGGCGAGCACTACACGATGGACGAGTGCGTCCTCTCGCCGAGCCCCACCGGCGGCGCCGTGCCGATCGTCGCGGCCGGACAGTCCAAGAGCGGCATGAAGTTCGCCTCCGAGATGGCCGACTACAACTTCATCATGGGCACCGGCATCAACACGCCCACCGCAATCTCCGACGCCACCGCCACCCTCGTGGAGGCGGCGAACAAGACGGGCCGCGACGTCGGCGCCCTGACGCTGTTCATGATCATCGCCGACGAGACCGACGAAGCGGCACAGGCGAAGTGGCAGGACTACCACGACAACGCCGACCTCGCCGCCCTCGGCTACATGGCCGACCAGTCCGCCGCCGACGCCACCGCCGACGACGCCTCGACCGCCAAGACCATCTCCCTGCCCGAGGGCGCCGTGAACTTCAACATGGGCACCCTCGTCGGCTCGTACGAGACCGTCGCGAAGATGCTCGACGAGGTCGCCGAGATCGAGGGCATCAAGGGCATCATGCTCACCTTCGACGACTTCGTCGAGGGCATCGAGAACTTCGGCACCCGCATCCAGCCGCTGATGAAGAGCCGCACCACCGTTCAGGCCGAAGCCGCCTGACCCCGAGCGGCGGGTGGGGCGCGTGCACCGATCCGCGCCCCCACCCGCCACCCCACACCCGGAGGTTCCCTCTTGCATCCGCGCACCCTCGACGTCGCGATCGTCCAAGCCGGCGAACTCACCGAGGACCTCCTCGGCAACCTGGCCCGGCTCGCCGCCCTCGTCCGCACCGCCGCCGCACCCGACGCGACCGGCGCCGTCCCCGACCTGGTGGTGCTGCCCGAACTGATCACCACCCCCTACTTCTGCACCAGCCACGACGTGGACCGCACCCCCTGGGCGCAGACCGTCCCCGGCGAGGCCACCACGCTGTTCGGCGACCTCGCCCGCGAACTCGGCTGCGCGATCGCCTTCGGCCTGTTCGAGCGCACCGCCCACGACGTCACCCACAACTCCGTCGTCCTCGTCGGCCCAGCCGGTGAGGTCGTCACCTGGCGCACCCCCGACGGCGGCGCAGTGCCCGCCTACCGCAAGCTCTCGCTGCCCGCGAGCAAGGTCGGCGACGTCGACATCGACGAGAAGTACCACTTCGCACCCGGCCAGGCCCCGGCGACCGCCGACCTGTTCGGCACCCGCTTCGGCTGCGTCGTCTGCTACGACCGCACCTTCCCCGAGAACTGGGCCGTCGCCCGCGCGCTCGGCGCCGAGGTGATGCTCGCGATCGTCTCGTCCCTCGGCACCCGCGAGGACCTGTTCCTCGCCGAGCTGCAGACCCGCGCCCTCGAATCGCAGATGTGGATCGTCGCCGCCAACCGCGCCGGGCCGGAAACCCTCAACGGCGTGACCGTCGACTACTTCGGCCTCTCGTGCGTCATCGCCCCGAACGGCGAGATCGCCGCGCAGGCACCCGCGCACCGGGCGGGGGAGACGCTGCGCTTCACCCTCGACCTCGACGCGGTTCCGGCCGTGCGCGCGGCCTTCCCGCTGGCCCGCGACCGTCGCCCCGACGTGCTGCGCCTGCTCGCCGACCTCACCGCCGGCACCGTCCGGCCCGCGCCGCTGCCGAGGCCCAGTGCCCTCCCGCTGGAGGTGAGCGGGTGACCACCACCGACTACCCCGACCTCACCGCCGCCGCGGCCACCACCGTCGACGACCTGCTGCCGCAGGCCCGCGCGGACATGGCCCCCCTGCTCGAGACCTCCCGGCTCACGCCGCTGCCACCCGCACCCGACGCACCGGCCACCGAGCCCGCCCACTCCGTCGCGCTGCTCGCCGCCAGCCCCGTCCCGGCCCCGCCCCTCCCCGCCCCGGCGCACCGCGCGCGCACCGACGCGGCGCTGCACGACCTCGGCGTGCTCGACCTGATCGCCGCCTATTCCGCCGGCACCACCACGCCCACCGCGGTGCTCGCCGCGCTGCGCGCCCGCTGGGCCGACCCGGCGCTCGTGGGCGGGGCGATCCTCGCCGTCGTCGACGGCGCTGACGAGGCCGCCGCCGACTCCGACCGCCGCTGGGGCGACGGCACCGCCCGCCCGCTCGAGGGCGTCTTCTTCGGCGTCAAGGACATCATCGACGTCGCCGGCGCGCCCGTCACCGCGGGCTCGCACACCACCGGCGACCGCATCGCCGGCACCGACGCCACGGCCGTCGCCCGGCTGCGCGCCGCCGGCGCCATCCCCGTCCTGATCACCGCGACCACCGAATTCGCCTGCGGCGCCCCGCACAACGCCCGCTACGGCGCCGTCACCAACCCGTGGGACCGCAGCCGCTGGACCGGCGGCTCGTCCACCGGCTCGGCCGGCGCCCTCGCCGCGCGCCTCGTCCCGCTCGCCCTCGGCACCGACACCGGCGGCTCGATCCGCGTGCCCAGCGCCCTGTGCAACCTCACCGGCATCAAGCCCACCTACGGCCTCGTCCCGCGCACCGGTGTCGCGTCGCTGTCGTGGACCCTCGACCACGTCGGGCCGATGGCGCGGTCCGCCGCCGACCTGCGCGTCGTCCTCGACGTCCTCGCCGGACCCGACGGCCTCGACCCCGCCGCGGCCCCGGATGCGGTGGCGCGGCAGGTGCAGGCCGGCCTCGCCGACCCCGGCACGCCCGGCGCGCCGTCGCTGGCCGGGGTGCGGCTCGGCATCCCCACCACGTGGTTCACCGAACTGTGCGACGCGGGCGTGCTGGCCGCGTGGGATGCGGCCGTCGCCGCGCTGCGGGGCCTGGGCGCCGAGGTGGTGCCCGTCGACATCCCCGACGCCCACCGCCTGCACGACGACGTCACCATCGTGCTCACCTGCGAGCTTGCCGCCAACCAGGAGGGCGCGCTGGAGCGGTTCGCGCGGTACGACATCGGCACCCAGGTGCGCATCGCGCGCGGGTTCGTGCCGTCGGCGGTGGACTACCTGCGCTCGCTGCGGCGCCGCGCCGGCGCCCAGCGCGCGACGGTGCAGGCGTTCGACGCCGCCGGGATCGACGCGTTCGTCACCCCGGGCATCGGGGCGACGGCCGCGCGGCTGTCGGACGTCACCGTCGAGATCGACGGCGTGCGCCACCCCATGCAGTCGATCGTCGGCCGCAACACTGGCCTGTTCGACTACCTCGGCCTGCCCGCGGTGATGGCCCCGGCCGGTTTCGTCGACGGGCTGCCCGTCGGCGTGCAGATCGTGGGCCGGCCGTGGGCCGACGACACGTGCCTGCGCATGGCGCAGGTGCTGCAGACCGTCACCGACGTCCACGAGCGTCGCGCCGATGGATAGTGTTGCCGCCCGGCATCATCCGCATCCGTGGCGGGTGTTCGCGGCGACCAGCATCGGCGTGGTCGCGGTGTTCCTCAGCATCAGTGGCCTCACCGTAGCGCTGCCCACCGTCACCCGCGAGCTGGGTGCCTCGGCGGCGCAGTCGACGTGGATCCTGTTGGGCTACATGCTCGTCACCACCGCGCTGATCCTCGTGTTCGGCCGGCTCGCCGACATCGTCGGCCGGCGCCCGCTGTATCTGGCGGGGCTGGCGGTGTTCACGGTCGCGACCGGGCTGTGCATGCTCGCCCCGACGGCCGGGTGGCTGATCGCGGCACGGGTGCTGCAGGGCGTCGGGGCGGCGGCCGTCGTCACCAACAACACCGCGCTGCTCACCGACACCTTCCCGTCGCACAGCCTGGGCCGTGCCCTCGGCTGGAACGCGACCGTCGCGGCCGTCGCGCAGGTCGTCGGTCCGGTGATCGGCGGTGCCGCGACGGCCGCGTTCGGCTGGCGCGGGCTGTTCGTCGTCGTGCTGCCGGTGGGGGTGCTCGCGATCGCATCGTCGCTGCTGGTGATCCCGCGCGGAGCTCGCCGGCGTGTCGAGCGTGAGCCGTTCGACGTGGCCGGGGCCGTGCTGTCGACCGCGTTGCTGACCGCCGTCGTGCTGGCGCTGACGCCGGGGGTGACGTCGTCGCCGTGGCTGCCGTGGGCGTGCGGGGCGGCGAGCCTGGGGCTCGGCGCGGTGTTCGCGGCGGTGCAGATCCGTCGCACCCACCCGCTGGTGGACCTGACGCTGTTCCGCAACCGCGGCATCGCGCTCGTCCTCGTCGCGGTGCTCGTCAACGCCGTCGCCACCTACGCGGTGACGCTGCTCGTGTCGCTGTACGGGCAGGCGGTGGGCGGGATCTCGGCCGTCGCGGCCGGGTTGCTGGTGATGCCCGTCGCGGTGGGCACCGTCGTCGCGGCCGCCGCCGCGGGCTCGCTCATGCTGCGCTTCACCCCGCGCACGCTGACCGCAACGGGCATGGCGCTCAACGCCGCCGGGCTGCTCGGCGTCACGCTGATGCTGTCGCCCGACGGCGGATCGCTGGGGGCGACAGCACCGTTCCTGTTCGTCCTCGGCTGCGGCACCGGCCTGTTCATGACCCCGAGCACCAGCGCGCTGATGCTCACCGTGCCCGCGGAACGTCGTGGGATCGCCAACGGGCTGCGCTCGACGCTGCAGAACGTCGGCTACCTGCTCAGCACCGCGCTGGCGCTGGCCGTCGCGACCGTCGGGCTCAGCGCCACCGCGCGGCAGGCCGCATACGGCGGCACCCTCGGCTCGCTCGGCAGCGCCGAACTCGCGCGGTTCGTCGACAACGTCCGCGCGGTGGGACTCGCGCTCACCGTCGTCGCCGCCGCGGGTGTCGCGGTGTGCCTGGCGTTTCCCCGACGGGACGTCGCCGCCCCTGCTGCCGTGCGTCCCCTCGAACCCGTCACCACCCTGAAGGACATCGCATGACCCTCGCCGACCGCACCGCCCAGGCGGCCGACTACGCCCGCGCCGGCTTCGGGCAGGAACTTCAGCCCGGCACCCGCCCGGCCCTGATCGTCGTCGACCCGGCCCGCGCCTACATCGATCCGGACTGCCCGCTCTACGCCGGGGTGGAGGAGAACGTCGCGGCGATGCGCACGCTGCTCGCCGACGCCCGCGCCGCCGGCATCCCGGTCGTGATCACCGAGGTGCGGCTGCGCGCCGACGGTGCCGATGCCGGGGTGTTCTTCAAGAAGTCGGGCACGCTCGTCGCGTTCTGCGAGGGCAGCCCGTACGGGGAGCTCATCGACGGCCTCGAGCCGACGTGCGCCGAGCTGCTCGTGACGAAGAAGTACGCGAGCGCGTTCTTCGGCACCTCGCTGAACTCGTACCTGACGTCGCTCGGGGTGGACACCGTCCTCATCGCGGGCCTGTCCACGAGCGGCTGCGTGCGCGCGACGACCCTCGACGCGATGCAGCACGGCTACATTCCCATCGTCGTGGAAGACGCCGTGGGCGACCGGGATCCGGCCATCCACCACTCGAACCTGTTCGACATGCAGCAGAAGATGGCCGAGGTCTGGCCGCTGACCCGCGCTCGACGGTACTTGAACGGTGCGTCCTTTGGGCTGCCTGAGCAGCCCAAAGGGCACACCGGCGGCGGAGCCGCCTGCAGTTAACACGAACGAACCAACGGTGTTGCCGGTCGCAACACGGCACCCGATACATTCGAAGTCATCGACCGCATCGGCCGGCCCCGCAACGACGCGCCCCCGCCTCTCGTCGAATCCCGCCTCTCGTCGAACCTCCTCTTCCCCCTCCAGGAGAATTCATGCGCCCCACCCTTCCCGGCCGCGCCGCGATCGCCGCGCTCACCCTCACGGCCGCCCTCGGTCTCGCCGCATGCAGCAGTTCCGGCTCCGGCGGCGGCGACGTCTCCGACGCCGACGTCGCCGCCGGCATCGAGTACGCCCGCGCCCAGCTCGCGAAGTACGCGGCCGACCCGGAGTTCACCCTCGAGGCCGAGCCCTTCCCGATGCGGAACATCGCCGGCAAGACGATCTTCGCGATCCCTACCAACAGCGAGAACCCCTACAACGTCGCCGTCGACGAGGAATCGAAGAAGGTCGCCGAGCGCTACGGCGCCACCTGGATCGAATACACCAACCAGGGCCAGCCCGCCCAGTGGGCCACCGGCGTCGAACAGGCCGTCAACCAGCGGGTCGACCTGATCATCCTCTCCCAGGGCATCGACGCCTCCCTCATCAAACCGGCCCTCGAAAAGGCCGAGGCGGCAAACATTCCCGTCCTGCTCACCCACACCATCCTGCGCGGGGAGTCGCTGCCCGCCGGCCTCGAGGGCCTCGTCGACGCCACCACCGACGCCCCGCTCGCCGAGGCCAACCGCCTCACCGTCGACTGGATGATCGATCAGACCGACGGCGAGGGCAACGCCCTGATCATCACCTCCAACGAGGTCCCGCCCGCCAAGGCCGAGGTCGCGGCGATGGAGGACGAGATCGCGCAGTACTGCCCCCGGTGCGAATACAAGATCGTCAACGTGCCCGTCGCCGAGTGGGCCACCAAGATCCAGTCCGAGGTGCAGTCCGCCCTCTCCGCCGACCCCACCATCAACTTCGTCCTGCCCATCTACGATTCGATGTCGCTCTACGCCCAGTCCGGCATCAAGGCCGCCGGCAAGACCGGCCAGGTCGAGATCTCCTCCGTCAACGGCACCCCCGCCGTGCTGAAGATCCAGCAGGACGACGGCATCGTCACCATGAACGTCGGCGAATCCATCCCGTGGCTCGCATGGGCCACCATGGACCAGGCCGGCCGCCTGCTCCTGGGCTACGACCCCGTCCCGAACGGCGCCCAGCAGACCCCGCTCAAGCTCATCACCGCCGACAACATCGACGAGACCGGCACCCCGCCCCAGCCCGACAAGGGCTACGGCACCGCCTACGTCACCGGCTACGAGGCCCTGTGGGGGTCCAGTGAGCAGCCCTGATCCCATCGTCAACATCGTCGGCCTGTCCAAGACCTTCGGCATCCACACCGTCCTGAAGGACGTCGGCCTGACGATCCACGCCGGCGAGGTGCACGGCCTGCTCGGCGAGAACGGGTCCGGCAAGTCCACCCTCATCAAGGTCCTCGCCGGGTTCCACGCCCCCGACCCCGGCGCCGCCCTCCAGGTCCGCGGCCGCGACGTGCCCCTGCCCGTCCCCGCCGGCGGATTCCGCGAACTCGGCATCAGCTTCGTCCACCAGGACCTCGCCCTCGTACCCGACCTGTCGGTGGTGGAGAACCTGCGCGTCGGGCCCGTCGTCGCCGGCTCGAGGCCGTGGATCTCCTGGCGGCGCGAGAAGTCCACCGCCCGAGCCCTGTTCGACCGATTCGGCCTCGACGTCGACCCCGACGCGCCGGTGTCGAGCCTCGGCGAGACCGACCGGGCGCTCGTCGCGATCCTGCGGGCCGTGGAGGAACTCGGCGACCGCCGCACCCTCCTCGTCCTCGACGAGCCGACCGTGTTCCTGCCCCGCGAGGGCACCGACCTGCTGTTCTCCGTCGTCCGCGAGATCGTCGCCGACAAGAAGGCCGCGGTCCTGTTCGTCTCGCACGACCTCGACGAGGTGCTCGACCACACCGACCGCGTCACCGTCCTGCGCGACGGCGTCTCCCAGGGCACCCACCGCACCCGCGACCTCACCGCCGCCTCGCTCATCGACCTCATCGTCGGCCGCAGCCTCGACTCCGCCGACCCCCGCGTCGCCGGTCCCGTCCGCGACTTCGACGACGCGTCGCCGCTCGCCCGGGTCGAGGAACTCGAGACCGCGACCGTCGACGGGATCGGCTTCGACGTGCGGCCCGGCGAGATCGTCGGGCTCACCGGCATCGCCGGCTCCGGCTACGACGACGTGCTGCCCGCCCTGTACGGAGCCCGCCCGGCCCGCGGGGGACGGTTGACGATCAGCCCCGACACCGTTGCGCTGCAGACGATCACCCCGATCGACGCGCTCGGCCGCAAGGTCGTGTACGTGCCGCCGGACCGCAAGGTGGAGGGCAGCGCGCCGGAGCTGACCGTCGCCGAGAACGTCACCCTGCCGATCCTTGGCGCGGGCTGGGTGAAACCGGGCGCGCTCAGGGCCGTCGCCGCGTCCCTCGCCGAGCGCTGCGACGTGCGGCCCCGCGACCCGCAGGCCGTCTACGGTTCCCTCTCCGGCGGTAACCAGCAGAAGGCGCTGCTCGGCAAGTGGCTCCAGACCCACCCGGCGCTGGTGCTGCTCGCCGAACCCACCCAGGGCGTGGACATCGGTGCCCGCGCCCGCATCTTCGAGATGCTCCGCGAGACGGCGCGCGGGGGAGCGGGCATCGTCGTCGCCAGCTCCGACTACGAGCAGCTGTCGGTGCTGTGCGACCGCGTCCTCGTCTTCTCCCGCGGCCACATCGTCGCCGAACTCACCGGCGACCACCTTTCCAAGCACCACATCTCGGACAGCGTCCTCGGCCTGACCCGACAGGAAGTGAAAGCCTGATGTCCGTCACCCTCGACAAAACCACCACCACGAAAACCCCTGCACCTGTTGCGGACTCGGCCCGGCCGCGCGTCGCGCTCGGCCCGCTGGTCGAGAAGTACGCGCTCGTGCTGGCCCTCGTCGCCGTCGTGCTGGTGTTCAGCGCGCTGCGCCCCGAGATCTACCCGACCGCGAACAACCTGCAGAACATCCTCGGCTCCCAGGCCGTGCTGCTCATCCTCGCTCTGGGGCTGATCGTGCCGCTCACCGCCGGCGAGTTCGACCTCTCGGCCGTGTCGACCATGTCGCTCGCGGCGATGACGATCGCGGTGCTCAACGTCCAGCAGGGCTGGTCGCTGCTGCCGGCCATCGCCGTCGCCGTGCTCGTCGCGCTGTTCGTCGGCGTCGTGAACGCCGTGCTCGTCGTCCGGCTGCACATCGACTCGTTCATCGCGACGCTCGGCAGCGGCACCGTCGTCCTCGGCGTGGTGCAGTGGATCTCCGACTCCACCTCCGTCACCGGCATCGACGCCGCGCTCGTCGACGCGACCATCGGCACCCGCCTGTTCGGGGTGTCGCTGCAGTTCTACTACGCCCTCGCCCTCGTCCTGCTCACCGCGGTGATCTTCCAGTACACGCCGATCGGGCGGCGGCTGCTGTTCGTCGGGCGCGGACCGCAGGTCGCGCGGCTCAGCGGCCTGCACGTCGACCGCATCCGCGGCGGCGCGCTCGTCACCTCCGCGCTCGTCGCGGCCCTGGCCGGCATCGTCTACGCCGGCATGCTCGGCGGCGCCGACCCGTCGTCCGGGCAGTCGTTCATGCTGCCGGCGTTCGCCGCCGCGTTCCTGGGCGCCACCGCGATCGTGCCCGGCCGCTTCAACGCCTTCGGCACCCTCGTCGCGGTGTACTTCCTCGTCGCCGGGGTCGTCGGGCTGCAGATGCTCGGCGTCGCCAGCTTCGTCCAGCAACTGTTCTACGGCGGCGCCCTCGTCGTCGCCGTCGCCCTCTCCGGTGCGGTCCGTCGCCGCACCGCCTCCCGATCCGCGCGCTGAGCGCCCGACCGAAGGACACCCGCCATGAAGACCACCGTCGTCGCCGGCAACCCCAAGCCCGGCTCCCGCACCCTCGACGCCGCCACCCTCCTCGCCACCGAACTCACCGGCTCGGCACCGGACCACGTCGTCGATGTGGTCACCCTCGGATCAGGCCTGCTCGGCTGGGGCGACGACGCCGTCAAGGCGGCGGTGGACACCGTCGCCGCCTCGGACCTCGTGGTCGTCGCCAGCCCCACGTTCAAGGCCACCTACACCGGGATCCTCAAGCTGTTCCTCGACCAGTTCGCCACCGGCGACGGCCTGCGCGACGTCACCGCCGTGCCGCTCATGCTCGGCGCCGGCCCGGCCCACGCCATGGCCCCGGACCTGCTGCTCAAGCCGGTGCTCGTCGAACTCGGCGCCACCACCCCGGCGCCGGGCCTGTACCTGCTCGACTCCACCTACACCACCGACACGCGGATCGCGGACTACGCCCAGCGCTGGGCTCCGGTCCTGCGCTCCACTCTCCGGACGGAGGCCCGATGACCACCCTGACCCTCGACGGCGCCACGCTGCGCCGTGCCTTCGCCCACGTCCCGTCCGGGGTCGTCGCGATCTGCGCCGACACCGGCACCGAACGCCTCGGGATGGCCGCCAGCACGTTCGTGCCGGTGTCGTTGGATCCGCCGCTGGTGGCGTTCTGCGTGCAGAACACCTCCAGTACGTGGCCGAAGCTCGCGGCACGGCCGCGACTGGGCATCAGCGTCCTGAACTCCGACGGCGCCGCCCGGGTGCTCGCGGCCAAGGACGGCGACCGGTTCGCCGGCCTCGACACCGAAACCCGGGACGGGGGAGCGCTGTTCGTCGCCGGCTGTAGCGTCCGGCTGGACGTGTCGATCGAGCAGCAGATTCCCGCGGGCGACCACGCCATCGTCGTGCTGCGGGTCCACGAACTGCACTGCGACGACTCCGGCACCGAGCCGATCGTGTTCCACCGCAGCGCCTTCCGCAGGCTGGTGGCGTCGTGAGCCGGATGGCAGCGGCGCTGGCCGCACTGCGCGCAGGGCGGCCCGTCCTCGTCGCCGACGACGCCGACCGCGAGAACGAGGGCGACGTGATCCTCGCCGCGCACCACGCGACCCCGGAGTGGATCGCGTGGACCGTGCGGCACACCTCGGGCCTGCTGTGCGCGCCGATGACCGGTGCCCGCGCCGACGCCCTGGACCTGCCGGCGATGGTGACCGACAACCAGGACCCCAAGCAGACCGCCTATACGGTGACCGTCGACGCCGCGCGCGGGGTGAGCACCGGCATCAGCGCCGCCGACCGCGCCACCACGCTGCGGGTGCTCGCCGACCCCACCGCCACCGCCCGGGACCTGATCCGGCCCGGGCACATCCTGCCGCTGCGCGCCCGGCCCGGCGGGGTGCTCGAACGTCCCGGCCACACCGAGGCCGCCGTCGACCTGTGCGCGCTCGCCGGCCTGCCGCAGGTCGGGGTGATCGCCGAGCTCGTCGCCGACGACGGGTCCATGATGCGTATGCCCGGCATCGAGGACCTCGGTGCCCGGCACGACCTGCCCGTCCTCACCGTCGCGGAGCTGATCAACTACCGCGCCGCGCACCCGCTGCCCGCAGCCGCGGTGCCGGCCGGGCGGGTGAGCCGCGCCGACGAGACCGTGATGCCGACCCGGTTCGGCACCTTCCGTGCCGTCGGCTACCTGGACCGGCACACCGGCGCCGAGCATCTGGCGCTGCTCGCCGGCGACCCGGTCGACGGCGCGCTGGTGCGGGTGCATTCGGAGTGCCTGACCGGCGAGTCGTTCGCCTCCCAGCGCTGCGAGTGCGGCCCGCAGCTCGACGCCGCCCTCGAGCGTCTCGCCCACGAGGGCGGGGTGCTGGTGTATCTGCGTGGGCACGAGGGCCGCGGCATCGGCCTGCTGAAGAAGCTGGCCGCCTACCGGCTGCAGGACGGCGGCCTGGACACCGTGCAGGCCAACCTCGAACTCGACGAACCCGCCGACGGCCGCGAATACGGCGGCGCCGCCGCGATCCTGCACGACCTCGGTGTGCGGTCGGTGTGGCTGCTCACCAACAACCCCGCCAAGATCTCCGGGCTCGAGGCCAACGGCATCGTCGTGTCGGGGCGAGTGCCGCTGCACGTGGGCAGTGCCCCGGCGAACGTGCGGTATCTGGAGACGAAGCGGCGGCGGATGGGGCACCTGCTGCCCGCGGCGGAGGGATGACTCGCGCCTGCCTAGGCGCAAGTGAAACCTTCAGTTCGTTCGTCTGCAATAGACTGCAACTCAGACGAACCGGTCGGATCTCGTTCAGGAAATTGTAGGACTCCGCAGATCCATGACGAGTTCACGCCGAATACGGTCGTGAAGAGGCGTACGAGATTCCTCGGCATCCGTTTCGCCTTCGTCGGCACTCGAGGCTCGACCCATAACGACATCGAACCACGCTGCTCGGTCCTTCACGACGCGGAACATCTTCTCGTCATGCGTGCCAGCGAGATATGGCTCGTAGACCTGAATCTTCTCGCCCACGCTCTCGGCATACGAACCGATCCGATCCAGGCGCCCGGTACGTTGTTCGAGCTTGCTGGGGTTCCAGTCCAGGTCGTGGTGAATCACGTGTCGGCACTCGTGGTGCAGGTCGATACCTTCTCCCATCACCGAGCTCGCTACGAGGATGTCCGGTGCGAACGGGGTGTTGAAGACGGCGATCAGTCGTTCACGATCTTCGCGTCGCGTACCTCCGTACGCGCGGCGCACCTGGGCGAGGCTCGCGCCGCGCCCCTCTTGCGTTGTCGAGCGATCGTGCTCGCCAACGAGATTCAATAATGTCTTCTGGCGTTCGATGTCTGTCGTAGACGCAAGACGAGCCGTGAAGGCCGTCCATCGATCGAGCAGAGCGACCCCGGCCGGATTCGCGCCGGCGAGACCATCGAGGACCGTCGTGCTGTCCATCTCACGGGCGATGTGGGTGTACCGGACGAGATTGGCCGGAGTCCGCAGGTTGCGGATCGCGATGGCTGCCAATTGTTCTGCAAGGTCGGTGTCATTCGTCGCGGCGTCGAACAACTTGACCAGATGATCGTGGATGGTCCGGTGCGAGGTGCCGGTGGATTCGAACAGGCGTCGGGAAGTCCGGCTGAGCTCGGTCAAAGCTTGCGTGCGTGGGACACCGAGCAGGTCCGCTGCGCGAGTCTCGACCAGATCGTCCACTCGTCGACGCAGGGCATCGCGGAGTGCCTCTGTAGTCCGGATGTACCAGCAGAAGATCAGGCACTTCTCGCCGGCCATCCACAGTGCGGATGCTCGTTCGACCGTCGCTTTCACCTTGGGATGTCGCCGCCGCCGATCCTCTGACGCAAGGACATCGGTGATGTACCGGTGGTACCAATCGGCTGCATCTGAGGGCGAATGAGTGGGTGTCTCGTCTGCTGATTCTTCCGTGTCCGAGTCGAGGGGACTGCTGCCCGTTTCCAGCCGAAGGTACGCCTCGTACGACGATGCGATGCCGTAGGCGAACAACGGACGAGGGGCGCCCTCTTCGGACGCGATTGCCTGGGCGCGTGCCGCGAGGAGAAACGGCATCGCATCCTCGTCACGGATGGGAAGTCCGCCGGTGATGTCCGTGGCGTCGGGAAGAATGGCAGCTCCGCACAGATAGTCGCGCCGGTGTGGCCGTTGATGCCGGATCAGCCATGGCTGGAGGTGGTCGTGCATGTGCTGTCGTGCGCGAACGGTGAGCTGAGCATCCTTCCAAGCGCGCACCACATGGGCGTCGAGCGACGTGTCCGGTGTCGAGTCCGGGGACCAGGAATCGAATGCCGGCAAGTCTTCCTCGGTGATCTTCGACCACGACTCGTCGAAGCGAATCGCTGACACTTGTGCGTCGTACAGTGCATTCCCCAAGTCTGCGAGCCGTTGGTCCAGTGCCTTGGCAGGCCGCGGCGAGACCGGGCGAACCGCTTCGAGTCGGCGCAGGACGTTGACCAGCTCGTTGTGGCCCAGCTCGAAGGGCGTCGCTGTGAGGAGCAGAATTCGGTCGAAGATCCCGTAGAGGGCCCCGTCGGTCGGATGATCGGGAAGTGGCGAGAACAGTCGACCGATGCGCGTGTGGTCGTTCTTCAGCGCATGGGCCTCGTCGACGATGAGCAGCGGAAGACGGATGTTCGCCTGCGTAAGAGCCTGTTTCCACACGAGTTGCGTGGCATCGTTCAGTGCGGTTCGTGCCGCCTTCAACCGCTTCTTCAATCCGAGTGATCGCCGCGCAGGAAGTTCTCGCACTACCTCCCACACAGCGTCCAGATCGAGCTCGCTCGAGACATCGTCGAGTGCACGTGGAACGGGGTCGTCTCCGAGGTCCTCGCCGGTGAGGGCGAGCCACTCCTTCTGCCACGTCGACGTCGGGGTCGACAGAAGCCGCGCGACGCGCTCGGGAGTGAACCGAGTGTCCGGGATCAGTCCATGGGACTGTTCCGACCACCTGGCAATACGCGCGCGTACGTCGCTCGCCCCGCGTCGGTTACGGACGGCATAGGAGAGCAAGGCGAGCTGGATGAAGCGATCCTTCAACGAAGTTGTCAAGGCTCCGTGAGTAACGACTACAAGATGTTTGCGGCGATCCGCGGGGTCGTCGAGCAGCCTGAGGAAATCCTCTCCACTTCGGATCGGGGCATCGACACACCGGATTCTCCGAGCGGATGGTTCGAGTAATGCCTCACGGAACTTGTTCCATTCGTCCACCCATTTCTGAGCAACGCGTGCGGGGACGAACGCAACGACCTGCTGCGACGTGTTCTTTCTCAAGATCTCGGTGACCGCGACGGCGAGTGCGACATAGGTTTTCCCCATTCCGACCTGATCCGCGAGGATTACGCCCTCTTGCGTCTGGAGTCGTCTCAGGATGTCCTCGGCGGTCCGTCGCTGCCTCTCCCAGTCGTCTGCGAAGTGGTTGTCGAGTGAGCGGCGGAGGTGCTTGCTCAGAAGTTCAGACATGCCCGTGCTTCCTTCGATGCGCTGTCGCTGTACTCCGCTATTTCCCCTCCGTGAACGAGTATGTCGGCGCGGAGCTGGTCGAGATCGTCGAGTACCTGGCGGACGAGACGACGACCATCGGTAAGGTCGATACGGGCACATACAGCCGACCACGGAACTCGCGAGACGGACAGGGCAACCTCTGCAAGGGTGAACAGCGCCTCCGCACTGCTCAGGTGACCGGCTGCCGCATCCTTGACGACCTTCGTCGCCAAAAAACGCGGGCCCAGTGGTCCTGACAACCGTGCTGCGAGCATCTCTGTGGTGACCACCGGGCGGGAGAGCCGTCGCTCGAAAGCGGTCAGTGCCGCGCCGAGCGCCCGCCCGCGTCGCATCAGGGTACTGAGCGAATCGAAGCGCTTCAGCGGATCGATGACCGCGACGGGGGCGCCAGCCTTCGCAATGCCCTGTTCTTGCAGCTCTCGCACGATCTGAGTGACCGAGCGACCCGACGAGAGGGCAGCAAACAGGTGGGAGGACAGCAGATCCTTAAGGCCGAATCCGGGGGGCAATGCATGACGATCATCGACGAGTACCGCCCATGTCGAGGTGTTGCCTGTCCACTGAACGTCGACAAACAACGGAATTTGATCCTCTCCCACAGCGAAGGAGAACCGACCCGGTCGTCCCTCGACATTCCATTTCTCGGAATCGAGAAGTGTTGTTCCCGAGGGAATTCGGATTTCCCAGTTGTCCGGACCGGGTTCCGAAGTGAGCGAGATCGTCAGCTTCCAGCCTTGATGATCAGTGCTCAGGCGGCAGGTCCCGAAAAATGCGGGCAGTGCGACGATCTCGCCGACGTCCTCATCTTCGTCGTCAGGAGCTTCGAACGGGATATCCGACGCGAGCTCCTTGCCGCGAGGGATCAACCCTGACAGAGCCCTACCTTCTTTGCTGTCCAGAGATGCGCCAAGCCAGACATTGAGTTCGCGGTGACGGCGAGGCCCTTTGAGGCCCAGGCCTGCTTCGGTGTGATTGGAACTGCCGACCATCAGGGCGATCCACGCCTTGCTGTACAAAACGAGGCATTTGGCGTGGAGTCGCCTGATCTCCTCGTCCAAGGGTCCGAGCTGCACAACGGAGTCCACGTACTTCTCGGCAAGGAACTGTGGCGGGAACGTTGTCTCACCGGTCGGGCCGAGTACGACAGCAACATCGTGATGCCGTGCCGATGGCGGACGTCCGGTCAGTAGCTCACGGACCGTGGTCAGAACAGTGGGCGAGGTCGAATCCCAGTACGCAGAGACATGCGTGGCCCCCAGTGGCCGGCTGCCTTTCCACACCGACTCGAAGGCGTCCAAAGGGTGAACTGCCGTATTGGTGGGAGCGATCGCCACCGCTACGGAAGACGACGTACTTGATTGAGCGGCGATACGACCTCGGAATTCATCGATCAGCGCGACGGCACGTTGTCGCGCTGGGACGTCATCGGTGAGGCCGGGAACGAGCTCGAGATAGGACTGCAGCTCATCTGCGATGGACTGCAGTACGTTCGCGGGAAACAGACAGCGAGGTCCGAGATCTGCTGCCAGCGCCATTTCGATGTTCCGGCGGTACCCGGCATCAGTGAGATTCGCCGAACCGATCACGACCCGGGTTGCGTGCTCCCACAGGAGTACGACCACTTTGGAATGGAGAAGTCCGCCGTCGACATGACAGTGGAGGACATCCCACCGAAGACTCGATCGTTCCGACTGAGTGTGCCGATCGGCGAGCACGGTTACGGTCGTCGACCGCAAACCCTCTTCGAGCTCGAGCCGTGCAACAAGATCGTCGACCGAGCCGGTGTCCTCGTCGACACTCTCCACCGCGAGAAACCTAGCGAGGCAGTTTCGTTCGAAGAACTCGGGTTCGAGGGTGAACGTCGTGGCAATCACGGCGACGGGTTCACCGGCACCGGTGGGTGCCTGCCAATGGTCGAGTAACGGTGAGGTCTTCGTCTGCTCTTTCACATGGTCTCCCGAACGAATGTGGCGAGCGTGTTGACCCGCATCGGGTGGGTCCAGTACGCGTTGTCGAGCTCCAGACTCTGGTTTCGGTAGGGTGGTCGGACAACCCATCGGTTGTTGAGGTGATCGAGCCACATCCGCTTGTGCTTCGCGTCCTGCACCTCTTGATGTCGAAGGATCAATGAAGTGACGAACTCCGAAGGGGTGAGCTTGCGGTCGAAGCGGGACAGAACCTGGGAGACATCGCTCGCCAACTGCTCATCGAGCGCAGCTACCGCTTCGACGGACCGAGCGGTAAGGTCCTCGAGCTGCGCAGCCGTGTCTGCGATGAGCGGGGTTTCGCAGCCTTGCTCCACGGAAAAAGCCCCGCCGAGGCTTGCGGCGTAGGCGAGCAATCGTCGATACGCATATTCAATTGCAGTAGCGCACCGTTCGAACTTGATTGCAGCGTCCAAGGCGACTCGTGTAGGTGCTGATGCGCGCGGCAGCAGATTCTCGGCAACTACCTGCTGGGGTGCGTCCGACGCTGGCATGTCGGTACGCAGTAGCGCGGCGAGCTCGTCGTGAATCGGGTGCCCAGTGGCGGTTACCAAGTTTCTCAGTTCGGCACGTTCCCGTGCGCGAACTCCTCCAGGCGCGAGAATCCCCGCGAGGCGTCGCATCAACCATCCGGTCGGGGGTGCCACGCTGTGGTTCGCGGCGAGCGCGCGCTGTACCTCACGCTCGATCTCGCGACGAAGCTTGTCGCCATCCGACCGATAAGCACCGTCGGTGAACCCCGGTACGTCGTAGTCGATCTCCCATTCGCGGACGAGGCGATAGGCAGCCTCGCTCGGAAGCCCTTCCTTGGTGAGAACTTCCGACGCGACAGAAAAAGGCCTGTACACGCCCGTGAATCCGAATACCCGAGGTCCGGACAGGTATGTCGAAGGGCCCAGTCTTTCCTTGGCTCTTTGTGCTCGCCGTGCTTTCTGGATGCCGGGAAGTCCGCGGATAGCGTCTGGGTCTGCGTGGCGTACCAGAGCTTCGACGAGGATCCACTCGAAGGAAATGTCCGGCCTGGTCTTGCCGTCCGACGAGACCACGTCCACAAGCTGCTGACAAGCAAACGCGCCTACCCCTGCAAGAGTCACGAATCGCGGTTGGGCCATACGCGCTCGTAAGGCCGGAACGAGGTGGTGCGCGATTCGCTCGGCGACGGAGCCCAGCCCGAGCGGATCGAGACTGCCCTCGCCTTCGGCGCCGGGGTCGTATTGGGAAAAGTGGGGGAGCTGGTCGAGAAGCGTCACGACAGTCGTCGGCCCTCGTTGTGGAGGGTGGGGAGACTCCACCTGTGCTTCCCTGTGTCGCTGTACACGCGTCCTCGCAGTTCCCTCCGCCGGATGCATCCCCCATAGCAACCAGACCAGTTGTAGTGCTTTGTTCGAGAAACTAGATCGTCGGCACGCCGCGATTCGTTTCACTACCGCCGAATGTAAGCGCAGTTGCTGGGCGCGGTGACCATTAGCGAAGCGGTCCAGTGGAGACGGTCTACCTCCGTCTGCTGTACGTCTTCGGTGCGTAACGGTCTATTCGTGCCGAACGATTACTTCAGTGAGTGAATCAGCGTGCATGCGCTTTCGCATTAATGATCTTGAAATGGGACCGGCGAGGGCATTATGGCCGAGAGCATGACTCCATCAGAGGCGAAAACCATCGCTGAGCGCCACCTGAGGTCTCTCGGGTTCGTCCCCACTGCCGGCGGTGGATCGAGCCGCATGAATATTCGGGCGCCGGGGTTGGTTGCGAAGGTAACTGTTCGTGCCGCCCCCGTCAGCCGATCCGAACTGACGAGCTTTTACATGGATCGCGATATGGGTACGGCCGAGGCGCGAGCGTACTTTGCGCTCAACGGCTACGGACCAACGGCTGTCGACTACGCAACGGCGCATCGGATCCAACTGTTCGACATCGATCATGCCGGTCGAGCCACCGAGCGCAACAAGGTAGGACTCCGCGCGCCCGATAGGGTGGCGCCTCCGTCGTCGCCTTCGCAGAAGAAGGCCGAGTCTCGTCGTGAGCGGCCGTCCGACCCCCGAGACCAGGCGATAAAGGCGTGGAAGAGTCCTGAAGCGGAGCAAGTCAGGAGACTGCTACTTGCGGCCGCCAAGTCTGTCGGTGCCGCGATCTTTGCCCGTTTGTCGAAGTTGGCCGAGACGGTGCCTGAGCGGAGGGCGGGGAAGACTTCAGCGAATCAACGTGCAAACAGGGGGCTCGTGGCGGTCGGTGTCGTGATGTTCATCGTTGTCGGGGGAAGCGTGTTGGCCGCCGTGAACAGCTCGAACCCCGACCGCTCCGTAGAACCGGCGCAAGTGTCATCCTCGACGACCACTCGTGAACTCTCCTCGGCAGCCACGACACAGCAGACCGCACCAGAGGTGACTCGCACACCGTCGGAGATCGAGTCATCGGGCGCTGTACCGACGACCACCGTGTTCAGCCCGCCGCCTCCCCTGTACATGCCGTCGGAGACTACGACGTACGTGCCCGCACCGCGGGTGAACACGCCCGAGTACACCCCACCATCCCCCTCGGCCGAATCGTTTGTCTATTACGAGAATTGCGACGCTGCCCGCAATGCCGGCGTTGCACCGCTCTTGCGCGGTCAGGCGGGCTATAGATCCGAACTCGATCGGGACGACGACGGCGTAGCTTGTGAGTGGAATTGATCGTCCCAGGAACAACGCGAGCGCTGAGTGCGGCCGACCACCAAATTCGGCAATCACCGCGCGTGCCGCATCCTGAACATCCGCTTCGCATTCTCACGTCACGCTCAGGGGCGTCGACCGTGCACGGGGTCAGGGGCGGGCGGAACCGTTTCCACCGGCACCGCATGCGGCCGGCTGAATTCGCGTAAGCCGTCCGCGCCGTGGATCGTCCCGAACCCCGAACCCCGAACCCCGACTCGCCGATACCGCCGAAGGGGAGAGCGGGGACGGCACCGAAGGTGAAGACACGGTTCACGGCGACTCTGCTGCTACGAATCCGACGGGCGGCTTGCAGAGAAGAATCGGCTGGTCGGGAGGGATGGAGTTCCATGTGTTCTCGAGCCACATGCCGACACCCGGTGTCAATTCGGACGGCTTGAACATCACCGCGTTGCCTGCAGCGAGGGCGTACGAGATCGAACTCATCGGCGTGAAGGCAGGGATGTTCCACGGACCGATGACTCCGATGACAACGAGAGGCAGGTACTAGAGGATCGCGTTCTGATTCATCAACGGCATTGCGGCGAGAACCCGTCGTGGCCGAAGGACCGTCTGTGCGTTCCGTGCCGCCCAGTCGAGGTGCTCCACAGTGAGCATCACTTCGAAGAATCCGTCGTCGTGCGGCCTTTCTGTTTCGGCGGAGATGAGTGATGCCAGTAAATCTGCTTCAGTGGATCGCCGGCCTCGAGGCCAACGGCATCGTCGTGTCGGGACGGGTGCCGCTGCACGTGGGCAGCGTCCCGGCCAACGCGCGGTACCTGGAGACGAAGAGACGGCGGATGGGGCACCTGCTGCCCGCGGCGGAAAGGTACGCCGCACAGCGATATCGGCGCATGCGGGATCCGCGCTGCCGTCAGTCGTCCGCGGTGACAATCGTTGGGGTGGATGACTGACGGGCGAGCGGGTACGGTGCGCGCCGCCGATACCCCGACGTTCGGGAAGGATGGGGGCATGCGCTCTCCGATACCGGACTACCTGACCGAGGTGCTCGACACGTGCACCGCCGATGTGAGCGGGACCGTCGCCGACTACATCCCGGAACTGGCCGCCGCTGACCCGGATCGTTTCGCGGTTGCTCTGGTGACGGCGGACGGGACGGTGTATTCGGCCGGCGACGCCGAGCACGCCTTCACGATCCAGTCGATCTCGAAGCCGTTCGTGTACGGCATGGCGCTCGACCGGCTGGGCTTCGATGCGGTCCTCGACAAGATCGATGTGGAACCGTCGGGGGAGGCGTTCAACGAGATCTCCCTCGAACACGACTCCGGGCGCCCGCTGAATCCGATGATCAACGCAGGGGCGCTCACCGCCCACGCCCTGCTGTCCGACGATGCGTCGCCGCACGCGCGGGGCGAACAGGTGCGGTCGTTGTTCTCTGAGTTGGCCGGCCGCGACCTCGCCATTGATGAGCGTGTCGCCGCCTCCGAGCTGACCACCACGTACCGCAACATCGCGATCGCGAATCTGCTGCGCAGCTACGAGGTGTTCTTCGACGACCCGGAAGACGTGGTCGCCGGGTATGTGCGTCAGTGTTCGGTGTCGGTGACGGTGACCGATCTCGCGATGATGGCGGGCACGCTCGCTAACGGTGGGATCCAGCCGCGCACGGGGTCCCGGGTCTTCTCCCGGCCCACGGTGCGTCAGGTGCTGTCGGTGATGGCCACGTGCGGGATGTACGACGCGGCCGGCGACTGGCTGACCACCGTCGGCATTCCCGCGAAGAGCGGGGTGTCCGGCGGCATCATCGGGATCCTGCCCGGTCAGCTTGGTATCGCCGTGTTCTCGCCGCGGCTGGATCGGCACGGCAACAGCGCGCGGGGTGTCGTCGCCTTCGAACGTCTGTCCCACGACATGAATCTGCATCTGATGGACGCCCCGATGGTCGCGCATTCGGTGCTGCGCCGGCGCGAGATCGTCGGCGAGGAGCCGGAGGCGGTCACCGTGCTGGAACTGCAGGGCGACATCCAGTTCACCAACGCCGAGACCGTGGTGCGGGCCGTGGTCGACGAGCGGGTGACCACGCGGCGGGTGGCGCTCGACCTGACGTTCGTGCACTCGGTGCTGCCGGTGGGCCGGCGGATGATCCTGGAAGTGCTGCGGCGGCTGTTGCTCGACGGGCACGACGTCACGCTGGTCGACCCGGACGAGCACCTGCCGGACCCCGACGTCGGCGACGGTCGCCGCCCGGACATCCATCGGTCGGTCGACGACCTGCTCGCGGCGTCGGCGTGACCGCAGGGCGGGCACCGTCAGCGGTCCGCGTCGGGACCCGTCCCGGACCGGCGGCCCGTATGCTGCGGTAATGCCGGAGATTCGAGTCCTGGACACCGAGGCCGAGCTGCTGACGGCGGCGAAGCTGTTCCGTACCGCGATGATCGGGATGCCGGCGCCGAATCCGCTCGAGCCGGGGCAGATCCTCACGCAGCGCGAGCAGGGCCGCACCCTCGGGGCGTTCGTCGACGGGCAGATGGTCGGCACGGTGGAGTCGGCGTCGAGCGGCATGGTGCTGCCGGGCGGCCACAGGGTTCCGCACGCCGCCGTGACGCACGTCGGCGTGCTGCCCACGCACACGCGGCGGGGTGTGCTCTCGGCGCTGATGCGTCGTCAGCTGAGCGATGCTCAGGACCGGGGTGAGGTGGTGACGTCGCTGCGGGCCTCCGAGGCGACGATCTACGGCCGCTTCGGGTACGGCGTCGCGACCACGACGCACACCGTCGAGCTCGACGTGCGGCGGGCGGTGCTGCGCCCGTCGGTGGGTGAGGGCGGGCCGGTGCGGCTCGTCGATCCGCACCGCGCGTGGGACCTGCTGTCGCGCATTGCCGACGACAATCCGTCGTCGCGTCCCGGAAGCATCGATCGCATCCCGCCGTGGTGGCGGTCGCAGGAGCACCGGATCGTCGGGGACCGTGAGCCCCGGTACGTCGCGGTGCACGGCGAGCCGGGGGCGGAGACGGGCTTCGCCCGGTATCACCCCGTCGGCACCGACATGTGGTTCGGCAGCCGGGATCGGACGGTCGTCGTCGACGACTTCTTCGCCCCGACTCGCACCGCCTACCTGGGCCTGCTCCGGTTCCTGCTGAACCTCGATCTCGTCGACACGTTCGTCTTCGCCGCGCTCCCGCAGGACGATCCGCTGCCGTGGCTGCTGACGGACTCGCGCGCGGTGCGCTTGCGCAGTGCCGGCGACGAGACGTGGCTGCGCATCGTCGACGTGCCGGCCGCGCTGCGTGCGCGGACCTTCGCCGGTGCCGGAGAGGCGCGGCTGGCCGTCCTCGACGAGCGTCTCCCGGAGAACACCGGGACCTATCGGATCTCGGCGGCGGGGGCCGAGCGGGTGGACGAGCCGGCGCAGCTCGAGGTGGAGGTGTCCGCTCTTGCCGCGACGCTGCTCGGCGGCACGCGGTGGCATCAGCTGGAGGTCGCCGGCTTGGTGCGGGTGCACGACGCGGAGGCGCTGCCGGTGGTCGAGCAGCTGTTCGCGACGGCATCGGCGCCGTTCGCCGGCGTCATGTTCTGACCGCGCCGCCCGGGTGCAGTGTCGTGGGTCAGTTCGCGTCGCTTTGCGCGCGACGTTTCCGGACGCGCTTGACGATGGCGTAGCCGAGGAACAGGACGACGGCGGCGATCACGATGTTCTGGAACACCGCCGCGTACGGCTCGACGCGCGCCCAGTTCGCGCCCAGCCCGTAGCCGGCGAGGACGAAGATCGTGTTCCAGACGAGGCTGCCGGCAGTGGTGAACAGCACGAACCGCCACGCGGGCATGCGGGTGACGCCGGCGGGGATGGAGATGAGGCTGCGGAAGAGCGGGACCATGCGGCCGAAGAACACGGCCTTGCTGCCGTGCCGCTCGAACCATGCGGTGGTGCGGTCGAGGTCCGCGACGTCGACGAGGGGGAGCCGGTCGACGATCCGGCGGATGCGGTCGGGTCCGACGCCGCGCCCGGCCGCGTAGAGGCCGAGGGCGCCGGCGAGCGAGCCGAGGGTGGTCCAGAACAGCGCCCCGAAGAGGGTGAAGCTGCCCAGGCTCGCGGCGAACCCGGCCAGCGGCAGGATGACCTCGCTGGGCAGCGGCGGGAAGAAGTTCTCCAGCGCGATCGCGATGCCCGCTCCGACGCCGCCGAGCCGGTCCATGAGGGACAGCGCCCAGCCAGCGAGGCCCTCGGTGGGGACGGCGGCGTCGGCGGGGATGGCGGCGAGGAGTGGGGCAGTCACCTGATCCACCATAACGACCGATCACACCGGATCCGGGCGACGTGAGGGCCGCCACGGCCTCAGGAGCCGGCGAGCGCGGCCTGCAGCTTCTGCACCACGGCGGGCGCCGGGTTCTGATTCTGGGCGTTCGGGATGTCGCTGTTGACCGCGACGAGGACGATGTCGCGCGTGTCCTGGTTGTAGCCGAAGTAGGTGTTGAAACCGGGCAGCTCGCCGGTGTGGCTGAGCCAGCCGTCGGCGTCGCCGAGACCGAGCCCGTACGCCGCGGTCGCGGTGTTCGGCGGCAGGCCGTACAGGAACGACGACATGCGCACGTCCTGGGTCTGCTGGTCGTAGAGCCCCTCGCCGGTGCCGATGGCCTTCGCCCAGATCTGCAGGTCGTCCAGGGTGGAGATCATCGCCCCGGCGGCCCATGCCCACGAGGGATCCCAGTTGGTGGGGTCGGTGGTCTGTCCCTCCGGCTGTCCCTGTTCGGTAATGCCTTCCAGGTGGGGGGAGGGGATCTCGTCGGTGTCGGGGAAGGAGGTCTCGCGCATCCCGAGCGGCTCGATGATCTTCTCGGTGATGTAGTCGCCCAGGCTCTGCCCGCTGACCTGCTCGACGACCAGGCCGAGGGCGATGAGGTTCGAGTTCGAGTACTCCCACTTCTCCCCGGGCGGGAAGTTCGGCGGCGCGCCGCGCACGATGTCGAGCAGCTGCTCGGGAGTCCAGGGCTTGGTCGGATCGCCGAAGAGCTGGTTCTGGAAGTTCTCGTCGAAGGTGTAGCTGGGGATGCCGCTGGTCATGTCGGCGAGCTGGCGCAGGGTCGCGGTGTCGCCGTTGGGCAGGCCCGGCACGTACTTGCCGATGGGGTCGTCGAGCGACAGCTTGCCGTCCTGCATCAGCTGGAGCACCGCGGTGACGGTGAACGTCTTGGTGATGCTGCCGATGCGCGTGTGGTCGGAGGCGGTCGGGGGCTCGGTGGAGTCCTGGCCTGCCGTACCGGAACTGCCGGTCCACTCGTAGTCGGCGGTGATCACCCGCGCGACGACGCCTGGGAATTTGAAGTCGTCGCGCACGTCGTCGAGCGCGGCCTGGAACTTCTCGGCCTGGGCCGAGTCGGGCGCGCGTGTGGTCGTCGTCGCGGAGTCCTCGGTGCCGGTGTCGGAGCCGCAGGCCGCGGCCACCATCACGAAGGCACTCATGGCGAGGATCGAAAGACGGCGCATCGCAGCTCCCAGAGTCGGCAGGATGACAACATCATCGGACCTCAGTGTGAACCCTGCACCGGCGCAGCGCGTGCAGTTCGATCATGAAAGCGGCGGCGGGCGCTCAGTTCGGTGCGGAGAAGAGGCCGGAGTAGTCGTACGGTCCGTGACGCCGGGTGTCCGCCTCGAGGTCGGCGGTGGTGTCCGGCTCGGCGGGCTTGCCGGGCTGAAGGAAGATCGGGTACTCGTGGGGCTGCATGATGTCCTGTTCTGTGGAGTGATGGGGGAGGGAAGGGTCAGTGGTCGCCGGGCGCCTCGGCGACGGTCCGCATGATTTCGTAGGCGCGGTCCGGATCGGTGTGGGGATCGACGATCGTCAGCGCGATCCGCGCGTCGTGTTCGCCGAACAGATACATCAGGTTCGACGGCTGTCCGGGAATCGGACCGGTGATCTCGATGCCGTCGACGTCGTCGATGCGGCGCTGGGCGGAGCTGACCGCGTTCCATTCGAACGCGATCCGTGCGACGGACCCGAGCCTCGGGGCGAGCGCCGAGATCAGGTCGTGCAGCTCCGAGGTGATGTTCGAGGTCCAGGGGAACCATGCGCCGTCGACGGACGATGTGGGCGCCCCGGCAGGGCGCAGCAGCAGCCGCGGGGTGCGCGTGGGCTCGGGGAACGGTTGCGTTCGTTCGGGCACCGACGAACCACGGCTCATGTCCGGGTGTGCAGGTACGGGCCTGCGCGTCATGGGACGCTCCTTGGTCGGCCGCGAATCGGCCGGAGGTTTTCCGATCGGGGCCCATCGGGCGGAAGCCCGACGCGAATTGCCCATCGATACCCGAAGCGTACACGAAGGGGTGAAACCGGGCGGCCGCGCTGTCGGCCCGGCCGGCCGTGGAACCGCGGCACGTGCACGCGGGCGGCGGTAATCTCGCTGGGTGGACGAGTTGAACGAGAACGGTGAGCCGTTCGAACTCGCGTCGGACGGCCAGGTCGACGTCACCCCGGAGATCGACGAAATCGGCGAGCTGCTGCGCAAGTCGGGCCGCAAGAACCTGGTCGCCGACGTCGACGAACCGTGGCGGCACGGGTATCCATACGACACGAAGATGACGCGACGGCAGTACGAGGCCCGCAAACGCAGGCTGCAGATCGAACTGCTCAAGCTGCAGGCCTGGGTCAAGGAGTACGACGAGAAGATCGTCATCATCTTCGAGGGCCGCGACGCGGCCGGCAAGGGTGGGGCGATCAAGCGGTTCACCGAGCACCTCAATCCCCGCGGCGCGCGGGTGATGGCGCTCGAGAAGCCCACCGAGCGCGAACGCACGCAGTGGTATTTCCAGCGCTACGTCGAGCACCTGCCGGCGGGTGGGGAGATCGTGCTGATGGACCGGTCCTGGTACAACCGGGCCGGCGTCGAACGGGTGATGGGGTACTGCACCCCGAACGAGTATCGCGAATTCACCCGCTCCGCACCGGAATTCGAGCGGATGCTGGTGCAGTCGGGGATCCATCTGGTCAAGTTCTGGTTCTCGGTGGGCCGCGAGGAGCAGCACGCGCGGTTCGTCGCGCGCAGCACCGATCCGGTCAAGCAGTGGAAGCTCTCGCCGACGGACCTCGCGAGCCTCGACAAGTGGGACGCGTACACCGAGGCGAAGGAGGCGATGCTGTTCTACACCGACACCCCGCACGCGCCGTGGACCATCGTCAAGGCGAACGACAAGAAGCGCTCGCGGATCGAGGCCATGAAGTGGGTGCTGCACCGCTTCGACTACACCGGCAAGGATCCGCGCGTGGTTCGCACCCCGGATCCGTTGATCATCGGCTCGCCCGAGACGGTGTACGACGAGGGGGAGCGCCCCTCGGAGTCCTTTCCGACGATGTGATCTGCGCCCGGCGGCCGCCGCGCCGTTTCGGGGTGCGGGAGACCGGGTAATGCGAGAGGGCCGCACCGGCCGAGGCCGGCCGACATCGAAAGGACGTCACACCGTGGGAAGTCCGGAAAAGCGCGATGACCGCGAAGAGCCCGTGGAGGCCACCGACCGCCCCGCCCCGGTCACCCGGGAAGACCTGGAGAACCTGGTGGACGACATGGAGAAGCGGGTCGAGACCGAGCGCGAGGAGGAGGGGGTCGAGGGCAGCGTCTCGGACCGCGAGGAGCAGAAGCCGATCGTGACGGGCGACGAGGCGCCGGACTGACCGGGCCGTGTCGTCACCGACCGGGAGCCGCCGATGCCCGACGCCATGACCCGTGCCTTCGTCCTGCTGCCGGGGGCCGGCTCGGACTCGTGGTACTGGCACCGGGTGGTGCCGCTGCTGCGCGAGTGTGGGCACGAGGTCGTCCCGGTCGACCTGCCGTACACCGATCCCGGCGCCGACCAGTACACCTACGCGGACGTCGTGGTGGCGGCCGGCCGGGACGTCGCGCGGCCGCCGACCCTGGTGGCGCAGTCGATGTCCGCGTTCACCGCGGTGATCGCCGCCGAGCGGATGTCCGTCGACGGACTGATCCTGGTGGCCCCGATGATTCCGGCGCCGGGTGAGTCGCCGGGGCAGTGGTGGTCGGCGGTGGGGCAGGCCGAGGCGAAGCGCGCGCAGGACGTCGCCGAGGGGCGCGATCCGGACGCGCCGCTGGATCCGCGCGAGTTGTTCTTCCACGACGTGCCGGCCGACGTGGTCGACGAGGCGTTCGCGCACGAGCAGCCGGACATGTCGGAGACGGCGTTCGAGCCGGCGTGGCGGGCGCAGCGGTGGCCGGACGTGCCGGTGCGGGTGATCGCGGGCCGCCACGATCGGCTGTTCCCGTTGCCGCTGATCCAGCGCCTCGCTCGCGAGCGGCTGGGCGTGGAGCCCGAGGTGATCGACAGCGGGCACCTGCCCGCCCTCGGCCGCCCGGCAGAACTGGCGTCGCTGCTGCTGCGGGAATGAGGATCCGCCGCCGGACGCGTTACCGGCTTCCGCTGCGGGACTTGCCGTTCGACGCGGTCGTCTCCTGGACGCCGGTGAACTGCGCCGCCACCGCGGCGGGCATCGCCTCGTAGCGCAGGTGCATCCGGGCGAACTCGGCGGTGCCCTGGGTGAGCGACCGCAGATCGACCGGGTAGCGGGCGAGTTCGAGCTCGGGGACCTCCGCGCGCAGCAGCGTCCTGCCCGGCTCGGCGCTCTCGGTGCCGAGGACCCGGCCGCGCCGGGCGGACAGGTCGCCGAGGACGGCGCCGAGGTACTCCTCGGGCAGGATCACCCGCACCGCGGCGACGGGTTCGAGCAGCTTGACCTCGGTGTGCGTGGCGGCGTCGCGCAGCGCCAGCCCGGCCGCGGTCTGGAACGCGGCGTCGGAGGAGTCCACCGAGTGCGCCTTGCCGTCGACGAGGGTGACGCGGACGTCGATGAGCGGGTTTCCGGTGGCCACACCCTTGGCGGCCTGCGCACGCACGCCCTTCTCGACGGACGGGAAGAACTGCCTGGGCACGGCGCCGCCGACGACGCGGTCGGCGAATTCGATGCCGCCGCCGATGGGCAGCGGTTCGACCTCGACGTCGCACACCGCGTACTGGCCGTGGCCGCCGGACTGTTTGACGAGCCGGCCGTGGCCCTTGGCCGGGGTCGCGAACGTCTCGCGCAGCGCCACCCGGTACGGGACGGCGTCGACGTTCACGCCGTGGCGGGTGCGCAGCCGGTCGAGGACGACCTCGGCGTGGGCCTCGCCCGTGCACCACAGCACCAGCTGGTGGGTGTCGGGGTTCTGCTCGAGACGCAGCGCCGGGTCCTCGGCGGTCAGCCGGGAGAGGGCCTGCGAGAGCTTGTCGTCGTCGCTGCGGCTGTGGGCCTCGACGGCCACGGGCAGCAGCGGCTCGGGCAGCGGCCAATGGTCCAGCAGGGTCGACGCCCCCGATTCGGAGAGGGTGTCGCCGGGCTGGGCGGTGACGAGCTTGGCGATGCACACCAGATCGCCGGCGACGGCCTCGGGCACCGGTCGCTGTTGCCGGCCGAACGGGCTGGTGAGGGTCGCGACGCGTTCGGTGGTGTCGTCGTCGCCGGCGGACCCGGCCAGCCGGATCGTCGTGTCGGGGCGCAGCGTTCCGGAGAACACCCGCACCAGGCTGATGCGCCCGACGTAGGCGTCGCCGGCGACACGGATCACCTGCGCCGTCAAGGGCGCCGCGGGATCGGCGGCGGGGGCGGGCGGGCGACGGTGGGTGGGGTCGGGGAAGGCCATCGCGACGAGATCGAGCAGTTCGGCGGCGCCGACCCCGTAGTCGGTGGTGGCGAGCGCGGGATGCAGTGCACAGTCGACGATCTCGTGCCGCAGCCCCTCGTCGAGGGATTCGGTGTCGAGGGCCTCGCCGGCGAGGTAGCGCTCCATGAGGGTGTCGTCCTGGCCGGAGATCGCCTCGACGAGGCTCTCGCGCGCGGCGCCTGTGTCCGGCACGGCGGCGGGATGGCCGTAGCCGCGGCCGGTGAGCAGATCGATCGAGCCGCACGGGCGGCCGCCGTCGAAGACCGGCACGTACACGGGGCGCAGGGTGTCCGGACCGAGGTCGAAGGCGTCGTGACAGGCGGTGAGCATCTCGTCGAAGTCTGTGCGGGCGACGTCGAGCTTGGAGACGACGATGGCGCGCGGGATCGCGGTCTCGGCGCACTCGCGCCACAGGGTGCGCGTGGCGGCAGAGATGGGATCTGTTGCGGAGACGACGAATACGGCCGCGTCGGCGGCGTGCAGTCCCGCGCGGACCTCGGCGTCGAAGTCCGGATGCCCGGGGGTGTCGATGATGTTGATCTTCACGCCGTTCCACTCGAGCGGCAGCACGGCCAGTTGCACCGAGCGGCGGTGCTGCTGCTCGATCGCCTCGTAGTCGGAGACGGTGGTGCCGTCGGCGGTGCGCCCGGCGCGGCCCACGGCGCCGGCGGCCAGGGCCAGGGATTCGGCGAGGGTGGTCTTGCCGACCCCGCTGCAACCGACGAGGACGACGTTGCGGATCTGTGCGGGGCGCTCGACGGCGGGCGCCCGTTCGGTGCGTGCGGCAGAGCGGTCGGGCATCGGCGACTCCTCCCGTGGCCTGTGCCAAGTGTAGGAGGCGGTTCCGCCGCCGTGGCGTCTTTCGGGATCGGCGGCGGTCCGAAAAGACGCCACGGGGGCGACGCTCGAGCTACTCTCAACCTGAACTTGAGGTTTAGGGAGGCCCTCGTGGTTGATGTTCAGCGCCCGGCACTCGTCCGCCTGTTCACGGCCGGGACGGCGCTCGCCGCCGTCTCCGTGCTGGGGGCGGGGGTCGCCGTCGCGGCACCCGGCACCGGGTCGAATTCCGGCTCGTCGGTGCCGGCGGCCTTCCAGGAGGACCCCGGCCCCCTGCCGGAGCTGCGGGACATCGCGACACCGGCCATCGTGGGGGAGACCCCGATCTCCGAACGCGCCGTGCGGCTGACCGTCGCGAGCCCCGCCCTGCGCCGCGACGTGGGCGTCGAGGTCCTGCTGCCCGCCGACAACTCGGCCCCGCGCCCCACCCTGTACCTGCTCGACGGGGTCAGCGCCCGCAACCACACCAGCGGCTGGATGAACATCGGCGGCGCGCCCGCCTTCTTCGCCGACAAGAACGTCAACGTCGTCATGCCCAACGGCGGCCGCGGCAGCCTCTACAGCGACTGGCTGCAGTCCGACCCCAAGCTCGGCCTGAACAAGTGGGAAACCTTCCTTACCGAGGAGCTTCCGCCGCTGCTCGCCGCGCGGCTGAACAGCAACGGGGTCAACGCGATCGCCGGGAACTCGATGGGTGGGCAGGCGGCCATGATGCTCGCCCACCGGCACCCCGAGCTCTACCGGGGCGTCGCCGCCTTCAGCGGCTGCTACTCGACGGGCGACCTGCTCGGCAGCGCCGTCGTGCAGACCAGCACCTCGTCGCAGGGCGGCGACGTCGTGAACATGTGGGGTCCGCCCGGCAGCCGGGAGTGGGCCGAGCACGACACCGTCGCGCATGCCGAGAACCTCGCCGGCAAAGAGCTCTACCTGTCCGCCGCGACGGGCGTGCCCGGCCCTCACGAGACGCCCGAGACCCCGGACCTGGCGCGCACCGTCGTCGCCGGCGGCATCCTCGAGGCCGGCTCGCGGATGTGCACCCAGCGGCTCGAGGAACGCCTCGGTGCCCTGAAGATCCCCGTCACCGTCACCTACGAACCCGTCGGCGTGCACGCCTGGGACTACTGGCGCGACCAGCTGCCCAAGGCGTGGCCGACGCTCCAGCGCGCCCTCGACACCCGGCCCTGACGCGCCGCGACGGGGCCGGTCCCGCTTCCCACGGCCCGACGGGGACGCGTCGTACGCTGCGTGTGAAGCACATCACTCGGCGGAGAAGGAACGACATGAACAACGTGCTCGACCGCACGAAGATCTACATCGGCGGCGAATGGGTGGACTCCGACGGCACCGGCCGGATCGACGTGATCGCCCCGGCCACCGAGGACGTCATCGCCGTCGTCGCCGAGGGCACGGCACAGGACGTGGACCGGGCCGTACGCGCGGCACGGGCGGCGTTCCCGGCGTGGTCGGCGCTCACCGGCGCCGAACGCGGTGCCCACCTCGGCAAGGTCGCGGCCCTCATGGCCGAGCGCATCGACGATCTCGCCGCGCTGGTCTCCCGCGACATGGGCATGCCGGTGACGCTGGCCAAGCCGGTCCAGATCGGCATGCCGCTGAAGAACATCACCCGCTACGCCGAACTCGCCGCGACCTACGACTTCGACGCCGGCGAGGTGGGCAACGCCCTCATCGTGCGCGAGCCGATCGGTGTCGTCGGCGCCATCACGCCGTGGAACTACCCGCTGCACCAGGTGGTCCTGAAGGTGTTCGCCGCCCTCGCGGGTGGCTGCACCGTCGTGCTCAAGCCGACCGAGGTGGCGCCCCTGATCACCTACGCGCTCGTCGAGATCTGCGACGAGGCGGGCCTGCCGCCCGGCGTGTTCAACCTCGTCAGCGGGTACGGGCCGGTCGTGGGGGAGGCCATCGCCGCGCATCCCGGCGTGGACATGGTCTCGTTCACCGGCTCCACCCGCGCCGGCAAGCGCGTCGCCGTCGTCGCCGCGGAGACGGTGAAGAAGGTGGCCCTCGAACTCGGCGGCAAGTCCGCCAACGTCATCCTCGACGACGCCGACCTGACCCGGGCCGTCACCGACGGCGTGGCCCAGTGCTTCCTGAACTCCGGGCAGACCTGTTCGGCGCTGACCCGCATGCTCGTCCCCGCCGAGCGCATGAACGAGGTGGCCGCCCTCGCCGAACAGGTCGCGCGGGCCTACACCGTCGGCGATCCCGCCTCGGCCACCACCCGGCTCGGCCCGCTGGTCAACGCCAACCAGTTCAAGCGCGTGCGGTCCTACATCGACCAGGGCATCGAGGAGGGCGCCGAACTGGTCCTCGACGGCCGCGAAACCGGCCTCGGCACCGGCTATTTCGTCGGGCCGACCGTGTTCGCGAACGTGACCGAGGACATGACGATCGCGCGCGAGGAGATCTTCGGTCCGGTGCTGTCGATCATCGGATACCGCGACGAGGACGACGCCGTGCGCATCGCCAACGACAGCGACTACGGGCTCTCCGGCGGGGTCTGGTCTGCCGACCGCGCCCGGGCCGAGCGGGTCGCACGACAGCTGCGCACCGGGCAGGTCTACATCAACGGGGGCGCCTTCAACACCGACGCACCGTTCGGCGGCTACAAGCACTCCGGCGTCGGGCGCGAAGCCGGCGTCTTCGGTCTCGAAGAGTTCCTGGAGGTCAAGGCACTCCTGCGGTGAACGTATGGGGTACGTCACGTTCGGGTACCGCAGAACGATAGACGGGAAGACAGGATCGGTTTCCCCGACAGGGAAAGCGCGGAGGGAGCGGACGATGTACATCATGCCGCCGGACCCGAGTGGCGGGTCCGCGGGCAACCTGGACGTTCCCCCGCGTGGCCTGCGTGAGGTCATGGAAGGCCAGCTCCCGGACCTCGCGGCCTGCGCGCGGCTGCTGTCCGTCGGTTCCGAGCACGCGGCCCCGGTCTTCGATCGGGCGCTGGCGCGTGCGGTCGCGACGTGGCGGGGCCCGATCGGTCCCGAACTGTGCGCGTACGCCGTGTCGTGGTTCGTGTACCTGTTGCACGCCGAGACGCCCGCGCATCGGCGCGCGGAAGGCTGCGGCGACGACGCCGTCCTGTTCTCGACGTTGCCGCCGGTCGAGCAGATCGCCCTCGTGCTCGGTGAGTTCGAGGAGCTGCCGCCGGCGGGCATCGCCGCCGTCGCCGGCCGCGCGTTCGCCGAGTTCGAGCTGGAGACGCCGCAGCCGGCCTCGGTGCGGGACGGCCTCCTGCATGCGAGGCGCTGACCGCCGTACCTGCGTTCGGGCGGCCACGGCTCTTCGGGCGGCGACGACGACGCGGCCCCCGCACCGATCCGGTGCGGGGGCCGCGCGAAGTCGTCGGGTCTAGGAGGACAGGCGGGTGCGTCCGAGGCGGAGCAGCGTCATCGCCAGGGTCTTGCCGTCGGCGCCGAGCTCGGCGAAACGGTCGAGGACCCGCATCTCGTGGTTCTGGGCCTGCCGAGCGGTCCCGGACTCCTTCGCAGCGATGCCCGCCCGGCGCGACAGCTCGCTGCGGCGCTCGATCGCCTCGAGGATCTGCGCATCGAGCGTCCCGATCTCGTCGAACAGTCGACCGAGGTCTTCCTGGGCCGAAACCACCTCGCGGGCGGACTCGAAGCCAGGCGAATCAAGCTGGACAGTCATGCAGATTCCTCCGGTCTCGTCTGGATCGTCGATGATTGTGTCGTTCCCGTCGGCGCCAGTGTTACTCATCCGTAGACAAGATTTTCGTGTCCCGCGTCCGGCGGCCGGCCAACGTGAGTTGAACACCTTTTGAACTGGGCTTTATGTCCGCCCCGTGGCATTTGTGGCAATGGTCACACCATCGGGTTTCCGCCTCGTCCGGCCCTCGGACGTAGGGTCGAAGGTCCCTTCTCCACCGTGGACGCCCGCCCCGGCGCGTGTCGTGAACCACAATCCGCAGGCCCTGCGGTAGCGTTCCCCACCTACCGGCAACCGGTCGGGGCGGTGGGATCCCCGGCGCTTCCGGAAGGGGAACTCAGTGGGACGGGTGTTTTGTGCACGGCACCGATGAAGACGAGTCCGACGCCGTGCCGCTGATCCGCCCGGAGGAATGGCCGCCCCCGAAGTTCAGCGCCCGGGTCGCCGCCGCGATCGCCCTCGCCGGTGTCGTGATCCTCGTCTCGCTCTGGCGGGCCTGGGATGCCGGGCAGGCGGGAGCCTGGGCGGTGACCCGGTTCTTCCTCATCCTGTCCGGCCTGATGGCCCTCACGGCGCTCTTCGGATACGTGTACTGGCGTCCGCGCCGCGGCGACCCCGAGATCCGGTTCGTGGAGTCCCGGGGCCGCGGGGCCACCGAGATCCGCGCTTCCGGCGCCGTCTTCCACCTGATGGGGGCGATGACGACGAGCGCGGCGTTGCTCTCGCTCGGCGCGGCCGTCGAGATAGTCCTGTTCGACGACGGCGTCCCGTGGGTGAGTGTGCTGCTCGCCGCCTTCGGGCTGCCCTGCGCGGCGTTCGTCGTGGAGGTGCTGCGCGGGGGGATCCGCCGAGGGGCGCTGCTGCTGACCGCGGACGGGATCCGGCAACGCGGCTGGACCATCGAGTCGTATCTGCCGTGGGTCTCGGTGGCCGGGGTGCACGCCGTCCATCACGGATTCCCCGAGATCTGGGTGCTGGGCACGCCGGCCGCCGCCTGGGCGCGACGACGGACCAGCCGGCTGTTCCGCCTGGACCGGTTGCCCCGCGAACCGGTGATCGAGGTCGACTCCCGCAAGTTCGACGGCGACCCGGTGCTGCTGTATCGGATGCTCGACTTCTACGCGAGAAATCCGCAGGCCCGGGCGGAGCTCGGGTCGGCCGCGGCGGCCGACCGCGTGCACCGGGGCGACCTGAGCGACCCGGCCTGACGGCTGCCCGTCTTGCGCCGCAGTGCCACCCGACTGTGTTGCGGCTCACTGCTCCGGTAGCATCGAGGGCAATAAATGGCACTCGGTGCCGTTCCTGCGAGAGATGGGACGTGAGATGAGCACTCCGGAACGGATCGTCGTCGTCGACGGTGCGCGTACCCCGGTCGGCAGCTTCGGCGGCGCGTTCAAGGACGTGCCGGCCCACGAACTCGGCGCGACCGCCGCGAAGGCGGCCCTGCAGCGCGCCGGCGTGGCGGCGGAGGACATCGACGAGGTCGTCATGGGCTGCATCGGGCAGGTCGGCCCGGATGCCTACAACGCGCGTCGCGTCGCGCTGGCGGCCGGGCTGCCGGTCTCGGTGCCGGCCTACACCGTCAACCGGCTGTGCGGCTCGGGCCTGCAGGCGATCTGGTCGGCGGCGATGCAGATGCGCTGGGGCGGGGTGGATCTGGCCCTGGCCGGCGGCGACGAGAACATGTCCCGCATGCCGTTCTACGACTTCGGCGCCCGCTCCGGCTACAAGCTGGGCGACCGCACCCTCGTCGACGGCACCGTCGGCATGCTCACCGACCCGTTCCACGGCATCCACATGGGTGTCACGGCCGAGAACGTCGCCCGCGAGTACGGCATCAGCCGCGAGGCGCAGGACGAGTTCGCCGTCGAATCGCAGCGCCGCGCGGCCACCGCCGCTGCCCGCGCCGCGTTCGCCGAGGAGATCACCCCCGTCGAGATCGGCGGCCGCAAGCCCGTCACCGTCACCACCGACGAGCACCCCAAGCCCGACACCACCGTCGAGACCCTCGCGAAGCTGCGCCCGGCGTTCGCCGCCGGCGGCACGGTCACCGCCGGCAACGCCTCGGGTATCAACGACGGCGCCGGCGTCGTCGTCCTCGCCCGCGAGTCCGTCGCGCAGGAACGGGGCCTGGGTGGGCTCGCGGTGATCGAGTCCGTCGCCACCGCCGCGCTCGAGCCGGAGTTGATGGGCTACGCGCCGGTCCTCGCCCTGCAGAAGCTGTTCGAGCAGACCGGCACCACCCCGGCCGACATCGACACCATCGAGCTGAACGAGGCGTTCGCCTCGCAGGCCGTCGCCGTGATCCGCGACGCCAAGCTCGACCCGGCCCGCACCAACCCGTACGGCGGGGCGATCGCCCTCGGTCACGCGGTCGGCGCGACCGGCGGCATCCTGACCCTGCGGGTGGCCAAGGACCTGGTGTGCCGCGACCTCGAACTCGGCATCGTCACCATGTGCATCGGCGGCGGCCAGGCCCCGGCCGCCCTGCTGCGCCGCGTGCGCTGAGTCGGGCCGCTCCGCGGCCGGTGCTTCCTTTGGGCTGCTGCAGCAGCCCAAAGGACGCACCGCTCAGATGGTCCGTTCGTGACCGGCCCAGTAGGGGGCCCGCAGGGAGCGCTTGAGGATCTTCCCGGTGGGGTTGCGCGGCAGCATGTCGACGATGTCGATGGTTGCGGGGCACTTGAACTTCGCCAGGTGCCGGCGGGTGTAGTCGATGAGTTCCTGCTCGTCGGCCTTCTGGTCCGGGGCGAGCACCACCACCGCCTTGACCGTCTCGCCCCACTTCTCGTCCGGGACGCCGATGACCGCGACCTCGGCGACGGCCGGATGTTCGACGAGGACCCGCTCGACCTCCGGGCAGTACACGTTCTCGCCGCCGGTGATGATCATGTCCTTGAGCCGGTCCTCGATGAACACGAAGCCGCCGTCGTCGACCCGGCCCATGTCGCCGCTGCGCAGCCAGCCGTCGGTCGTGATCGTCTCGGCCGTGGCGTCGGGCCGGTTCCAGTACCCGGGGGTGGTCTGCGCCGAGCGCCACCACAGTTCGCCGATCGCGCCCGGGGCCGCGTCCTCGAGCGTGGCCGGATCGACGATGCGCATCTCCACGCCGGGAATGGGGGTACCGGCCGACGCCATCCGCGCCTCCTGCGCCGGATCGCGGTGCACCTCCGGCAGCAGCGCCGTGATCACCCCGGCGAGCTCGGTCATGCCGTACACCTGGACGAATTCGGTGTCCGGCCACGCGGCGAGCGCGCCGCGCAGCAGCGGCAGCGGCATCGGCGCGGCGCCGTAGGTGATGCGCTTGAGGCGGGAGAACGCCCCGATCGCGTGTGCGCCCGCGCCGAGGACGGCCGCGATCACGGGCGGCACCAGGAAGGCGATGTTCGCGCCGGCCGCGAGACCCGTGAACAGCGACGGCGCGTCGGCTTCCCGGGTGAACACGCACCGGCGGCCGTCGTGGATGCCCATGATCGCGTAGCAGGTGCCGCCCACATGGAACAGCGGCATCGCCACGAGCAGGCAGTCGCCCTCCGTGAACGGAAGCACCGCGAGGACGTCCTCGGAGTGCGCGAACAGGTTGCGGTGCGTCAGCTGCACACCCTTGGGCCGGCCGGTGGTGCCGGAACTGTAGAGCAGCAGCGCGGTGGTCTCGGGCGCGACGTCGGGCAGGGTCGCCGGCGCGGCCGCCGCGAGCCACGGCTCGAACTCGTCGTTCTCCCCGCCCACGACGACGATCTTCTGCACCGTGGACAGCCGGGGTCGCAGCGACTCGATCTCCTGCGCGAATTCCGCTCCCACGAACAGGATCCGGGCGCGCGAGTCGTTGATCACGTAGTCGAGTTCGTCGCCGGCGAGCCGGAAGTTCGGGATGGCGTTCGCCGCGCCGAGCGCGGAGGCGGCGAAGGTGACCTCGAGGCACGCGAGGTTGTTCTTGTCGACGAATGCGACGGTGTCGCCGGGTCCGACGCCGTCGGCGGCGAGGGCGCCGGCGAGGTGGAGCAGTCGCTCGTGCCACTGCGCCCACGTGTGGGTGCGGTCGAGGTACTGCACCGCGACCTCGTCCGGCTTGGTCTGCGCCCAGTGCGCGACGCGGTCGAGGATGACGGACGGGGCGGGGACGGACATGCGTGAGCCTCCTGGGGGAACAGGTGCCGCCGTGTGGCGGGTGTCACACAGGTTATTGCCGGCGGGGCGTGGCGTCTCGGAATCGGACGTATCGCCGCCGGGCGGGTCCCGTGGTCCGGCTCCGCGAGGTCAGGGCAGGCAGGCGGCGTAGCCGCCGGCCTCGAAGGCGGCGGTGTCGCAGTACGCGGCCCGCGGGTAGTAGGGACCCATCGTCGCGGCCGGATCGCCGCCCTGTGCGGCCTGCACGGACTGCGGGTAGAACGCGTCGGCCGGCAGCATGTTCCGGTAGAGCAGAGTCTTCTTGGGGAGCTCGGTCGAGCCCCACGGCAGCACCGTCACCGTCGGATCGGCCGTGGCGCGGGCGGGAACGTCCTGGGGTGCCGCGACGACGTAGGTGAACCAGCCCTCCGCGTCGGTCGCCGTCTCGAAGTCGGCCGCGCACGCGACGACCGGGTACGGGGTGACCTGGTCGTTCTGGCACATCGACCAGTACCGCACCTGGCGGCCGGGCGTGGTGACGGGCTCGCCGGCGCGGGTGTCGGGGAACGTGGGGGCCTTGCCGCGCACGACGAGGATCCGGCCCGGCTGGTACGTCAGCACGGAGCCGATGTACTTGTTGTCGCCGTTCGGGAACAGCCCGGACGTGGTGGCCGGGCTGACGAAGGTCGCCTCGGGGTTGTTGCCGGGGAAGGCGCCGGACGCCGCGCCCTCGACGATGCGGTCGACGGCCGCCTCGGCGGCGCGCTCGACCGGTCCGCTGCCGTAGTCGGCGGGGTCGAAGTCGGAGCTGCACGTGGGCACCGGCACGGCGCGCCCACCCTGGTGCAGCGTCACGTCCGGTAGCGGGACCCCGCCGGTCGGGGAGGCCGGGTCGTCGGGCACATAGACCCGGACGATGAGGAATCCGGCCGGTGCGGTGGGCGACCCGCCGGTGGGCAGCGCGCCGATCTCGTTGCGGGCGTGGTCGGCCGGACCGGTGACGACGGTGGCGCTCCAGCGCCGGGCCGACGCGGGCAGCCCCTCGGCGGCCGCGTCCGCGAACGGGTTCCCGCTGCCCGGATCGGGCGCGATCTGCGCGTCGCGCAGGGTGTCGACCGTGTCGAAGTTCGTTCCGTAGGTGTTGAGCGAGAAGTACCGGGCCGCCGGATAGGTGCCGTGCAGTTCGATGCTGTCGCCCGGGGCCAGCGCGTACGGCAGCACCCAGTAGGTGGCATCGACGTCGGGGAACGCGATGTCCAGCACGGTCGAGTCGGACCGGAACTGCCACGCGCACGACCCGACGGGTTCCTGGGCCGCGGAGGTCGCGGGCGTCAGCAGTGCGTGCGCCGCCGCGAGCAGGCCGACGAGCACGGCGGTCCGTCGCCGGCCGCGCACGGCCGTCGCAGGATCGGGTTCGGCCGTCGAACGATCGGGTGCGGCCACAGGAACTCCTTCGCCGGGGGCCTGGTCCTGTCGCATCATCTGTACCGGAAACGGGCAGGCCGGGACTGCGGTTCGGGGAAATTCGCGATCGACGCCGTGCGTCTCGACGGCCGCGGTCGGGGCCCGGTGCCGGCGACGGTGCCCTCGTCGACGGGGGCCGCGACGAGGTGCTGGACCCGGCCGTCGACGCGTCTGTGCGGTGCCGCGGGGAGAGGCGATTGGGGTGTCGAGCGGCACAGGGCTTACAGTTGCGTCGTGCAACACAAGCGGGAGGTTGCGGCGCAGTCCGCAGCGGCCGGTGTATCCGAGGTATACGACGAGTTCGTGTACCTGATTCGCCATCTCACGGCGGGGGAGCGCGCCCACGACGACGTGCTCTCGCTGGCGCAGCATTCGATGCTCGGCTTCATCGACCGCAACCCGGGCTGCCGAGCCACCGACATCTCGGATGCGTTCAGCGTGAATCGGTCGACCGTCTCCCGTCAGCTGCGCAGCTGCATCGACGCCGGGTTGGTCCAGGCGCAGGCCGGACCCACCCGGCTCGGCCACCCGCTCCGGCTCACCGACCGGGGCCGCGAGACCCTCGCCCGCACCGTCGCCGGACGTCACGACGAGATCCGCGCGGCGCTGACCGGCTGGGGCCAGGACGACATCGATCGGTTCGTCGACATGCTGCGCCGCTTCCGCCAGGGAGTGGAACACCGGTCCACTGCCCGCCCCGACCACAACGAGGGAGACGCTCGTGCGTGAGTACACCACCCCCGCTCAGTTCACCGTCGGCGACGACGAATCGGTCGTCCGCACGGTCTTCACGCACGCGGAGAAGACTCCGCACCGCGTGATGTACTCCCGCCCGGAGGGAGAGGACTGGGTCGCCGTCACCGCACGGCAATTCGCCGAGCAGGTCTCGGGGGTCGCCAAGGGCCTCGTCGCGGCGGGCGTGCAGCCCGGCGACCGGGTGGCCCTGCTGTCGGCCACCCGCTACGAGTGGGCGCTGTTCGACTACGCCATCTGGGCCGCCGGCGCCGCCACGGTGCCGATCTACGACTCCTCGTCCACCGAGCAGATCCGCTGGATCCTGCAGGACTCCGAGGCGGTCGTCGCCGTCGTCGAGACCGCGCGCCACGAATCGCTGTTGGTCGACATGCCGGACACCCTGCGCCGCACGCTGCGGATCGAGGGCGGCGCCGTGGAGACGCTGATCGCCGAGGGTGCCGGCGTCGACGACGCCCAGCTGCAGGCCCGCCTCGACGGCATCCGCGCCGACGACCTCGCCTCGCTGGTGTACACCTCGGGCACCACCGGCCGGCCCAAGGGCTGCATGCTGACCCACCGCAACTTCTACAGCGAGGTCCGCGGCATCCTGACCGCCTCGATCGGTGAGGTGGCCAAGCCGGGCAGCCGGGTACTGACCTTCCTGCCGCTCGCGCACGTGCTGGCCCGTGCCGTCTCGCTGGCCGTCTTCGAAGGCGGTGCGGCGCAGGCGCACTGGTCGGACTTCGGCACCATCTCCGCCCAGTTCGAGCGCTACGCCCCGAACACCATCCTCGGCGTGCCGCGCGTCTTCGAGAAGGTGCGCGACGCCGCCGCACGCAAGGCGGCGGCCGGCGGCAGGTTCAACGCGGCGATCTTCGCGTTCGCCGAGGAGACCGCCGTCGCCTACAGCGAGTCGCTCGACCACGGCGGTCCGTCGTTCGTGCTCAAGGCCAAGCGCAACATGGCCGACAAGCTCGTCTACGCCAAGCTGCGGCAGGCGATGGGCGGTGAGTGCTGGTTCGCGATCTCCGGTGGCGGCGCCCTGAGTCCCCGTCTCGGCCACTTCTTCCGCGGCGTCGGCGTCCCGATCTACGAGGGCTACGGCCTGACCGAGAGCACCGCCGCGCACAGCGTGAACGTGCCCGGCGCCCAGAAGATCGGCACCGTCGGCCAGCCCATGGGCGGCAACAGCACCCGCATCGCCGAGGACGGCGAGATCGAGCTCCGCGGCGGGGTCGTGTTCCAGGGCTACTGGCGCAACGAGAAGGCCACCGCCGAGGCCTTCCACGACGGCTGGTTCCGCACCGGCGATCTCGGCGAGATCGACGAGGACGGCTACGTGAGCATCACCGGCCGCAAGAAGGACCTCATCATCACCGCCGGCGGCAAGAACGTCTCGCCCGGGCCGCTCGAGGACCGGATGCGCTCGCACACGCTCGTCTCGCAGGCCGTGGTCGTCGGCGACGGGCGCACCTTCATCACCGCGCTGCTCACCGTCGACCCCGAGGTGCTCGACAACTGGAAGGCCGAGAACGGGAAGGCGCCGACGGCCACCATCGCCGACCTGCGGCACGACCCGGCGCTGCACGACGCGCTGCAGTCCATCGTGGACGATGCCAACTCGATGGTCTCCCACGCCGAGGCCATCAAGAAGTTCGTCATCCTCGACCGGGACCTCACCGAGGAGACCGGTGAGCTGACGCCGACACTGAAGATCAAGCGCAACGTCGTGACCGAGCGCTTCGCCGCCGACATCGAGAGCATGTACGCGAAGTGACGCGCGGCCGGCCGAGACGCTCAGGCCTCGTCGGCTGCGGAGGGATCCGGGGCCGGCGCCACAGCGGCGAGCAGGGCCGCGAACCGCTCGTTGCCGGGCAGATCGTCGAGCAGCACGGTCCTGCCCTTCTCGTCGGCCAGCGGGATCCGCCAGTTGGGGTACTCGTCGGTGGTGCCCGGCTGATTCTGGCTGCGCCGCTCACCGACCGCGTCGGCCAGCGACACCCCGATCAGCGCCGACGGACTCGCCGCGACGAACCGGTGCAGTGCCTCGACGGTCCGCTGCTCGTCGGCGTCCTCGTCGAGCAGTTCGCGCTCCCGCAGCACCGCCAGCACGGCGTCGCGTTCGGCGGCCGCGTCGGCGGCCTCGGTCTCCAGGTCCCGTTCGAGCAGACCCAGCTCGGATCGCAGCGTGATGTGTTCTCCGGCAAGGAAACCCGACGTCGGTGGCAGGTCGTGCGTGGTGACCGACGTCAGGCACAGCTCCCGGTAGCTCTCCGGGGGCCGAGGGTCGTCGCCGTCGCGCTCGAACCACAGGATCGACGTCCCGGCGATACCGCGGCGGGCCAGGTACTCCTGTACCCAGCTCTCGAACACGCCGAGGTCCTCGCCGATCAGCACGGCGTCGGCCCGGTGCGCCTCGAGCGCCAGGATCCCGATGAGGGCCTCGTGGTCGTACGTGACGTACGTGCCCTGATCCGGCGTGCAGCCCTCCGGGATCCACCAGGTGCGGAACAGGCCCAGGATGTGGTCCACCCGCAGGCCGCCGGCGTGGCGCAGCGCGGTGCGCACCACGTCGCGGTAGGGCCGGTAGCCGAGCTCCGCGAGCCGGACCGGATGCCAGGGCGGCTGGGTCCAGTCCTGACCCTGCCGGTTGAAGTCGTCCGGCGGCGCACCGACCGTCATGTCGCGGATCAGGGCGTCGCCGAGCGTCCAGGCGTCGGCGCCGTCGGGACGGACACCCACCGCGAGGTCGTGCACGATGCCGACGTCCATGCCGGCGGCGCGCGCCGCGGACTGCGCCTCGGCGAGCTGCTCGTCGCACAGCCACTGCAACCAGCAGTGGAACTCGATGCGCTCGGCCAGCTTGGTGCGCTGCCGCGCGACGTACGGCTCGTCGGGAGTCGCCGCCAGGGTCTCCCAGCGGGCGCTGCGGTCGCCGAACTTCTCGGTGAGCGCGCCCCACAACGCGAAGTCGGTCAGCGCGTCCCCGCCCGCGGCGCGGAACGCGTCGAACTCCGCCTGCCGCGCCGGGCTGCGCGGCACCCGGAACACGTGCCCGAGCACGTCCAGCTTGGCCCGGAACGCGGCGTCGCGGTCGATGCGCTTGTCCTTGCGGTTCGACTTGGCGAACTTCCCGGCGTACGCCTCGAGCGTCTTGCGGTGCTTGCGCGGCAGGAACGCCGCCTCGCGGATGTTCTCCACCCGCAGATAGATCGGGTGGACGAACCGCCGCGAGCTCGGCAGGTACGGCGACGGCTCGAGCGGCGGCTGCGGCTCGCCCGCGTGGACGGGGTTGACGAGCACGAAGTCACCGCCGTCCACCGAGGCGGTGATCGCGGCGAGGTCCGCCAGGTCCGCGAAGTCGCCGACGCCCCACGACCGCTTCGAGCGCACCGAGTACAACTGCGCGGCCAGGCCCCGGCGACGTCGCTCGAGGAGCCGGTCGGCGGTGCCGAGACGCGCGGGTGTCACCACCAGGGTGGTCTCGGCCTCGGTGTCGTCGCTGCGGGCGTGCAGGGTGTGCCACCCGAGCGGCAGGTCCGGGACGGCGAACGTCGCGCGGCCGACGAGCCGGCCGTCGACCTCCCGCGGATCGACCCACACGTCGCGCTGCGCGACGTCGACGACGTCGCCGTCCTCGGTGCGCACCTGCACCTGCACCGGAGTGCCGTGAGGCACGTGCACGGGGAAGGTGCGCTCCTCGCCCTGCACGACCACCAGGACGGGTGGCAGCATGCGCCGCCACGGCTCGTTCGGCAGATCCGCGAGGACGGCGTCGATCTCCGCCTCGGTGCCCGCGGACACGCCCAGGGAGGCCAGGACCCGGCGCAACGTGTCGTCGCTCGCGTAGTGGTCCTGCTTGTCCCACCCCACATACGAGGTGGCGATCCCGAATCGCTCGGCCAGTTCACGCAGCTTCACCGTCGATGTCACGACACCCGATCATGCCAGGTCGCGGACCACTCGGCAGACCTGGCGATGTCAGTTGCGGACTGCGGGGCCGAGGTAGGCGAGCACGGCCAGGACGCGGTGGTGCTCGTCGGGTTCGGGGGGCAGACCGAGCTTGTCGAAGACGGCGCGCACGTGCGCGCCGACGGTGCGTTTCCCGAGGGACAGGGCGGCTCCGATCGCCCGGTTCGAACGGCCTTCGACCAGGAGGGTGAGGACCTCCCGTTCCCGGGGGGACAGTTCGTCGAGGGCCACCCGGTCGCGGTGCGGCCGCGAGACCAACCGGCCGACCACGTCGGGATCGATCGCCGTTCCGCCCGCCGCGACGCGGTGCAGCGAGCCGAGGAACCCGTCGATGTCGGAGAGGCGGTCCTTGAGCAGGTACCCCAGACCGGCGGTCCCGCCGGCGAAGACGTTCATGACGTTCTCGGTTTCCACGTACTGGGACAGCAGCAGCACGGCGGTGCCCGGGAAGCACCGGCGAATGGTGAGGGCGGCCTCGATGCCCTCGGTGGTGTGGGTGGGAGGCATCCGGATGTCGACGACGGCGAGGTCCGGGCGCTGCTCGCCGACCAGCTGCAGCAGGGCCTGCGCGTCCGCGGCCTGGCCGACCACCTCGATTCCTTCGTCGTGCAGCAGGCCGGCGATGCCCTCGCGGAGCACCGCGGAGTCGTCGGCGAGCACCACCCGGAGGTTCACGACGGCTCCCCGGATGTCCCGGTGGTGAGGGGAAGGGACAGCGTCAGCGTCGTTCCGCCCCCCACGGGACTGTGCACGGTGAGCACCCCACCGAGGGCCGTGGCCCGGTCCGCCAGTCCGCTCAACCCACCGCCGGCGGTCAGCGTCGCACCGCCGCACCCGTCGTCGGTGACGACCATCCGCAGCATCCCACCGTCCCGGCGAAGGTCGATCTCGATGTGGGTGGCGCCGGAGTGCTTGGTGGCGTTGGCCACCGCCTCGGCGGCGATGAAGTAGGCGGCGAGTTCGACAGAGGCGGGAGCCCGCACGGTGAGGGTGTCGACGATCTCCACCGGCAGCGGCGCGCGCTCGGCCAGGGCGGTCAGCGCGGCGGCGAGCCCGTGTTCCTGCAGCACCGGGGGATAGACACCCCGGGCCAGTTCCCGCAGCTCCACCAGCGCCGAGTCCAGTTCGGCCGTGCCCTCGTCGAGCAGCTCCTGCTTGCGCTCCGGCTGGGATGCCCGCTGCGCACGCCGCAACAGGATCGTCGCGGCAACCAGGCGTTGCTGCGCGCCGTCGTGCAGGTTTCGTTCGAGCCGCCGCCGTTGGGCGTCCCCGGCGGCGACGATCCGCTCCCGGGACCGGCGGACCTCGGCGAGCTGAGCCTGCAACTCGGACTGGAGGCGCTGGTTGTCCAGCGCGAGGGTCGCGGCGCTGCGCACCGCCGCGAGCAGTTGCGGCTGATGTCGCAGCGACCGGTCGTACACCAGCGCTCCGACCGGGACGCCGTCGCGTTCGAGGACGGTCGCCGCGCGGGGGCCGTCGTCGTCCGGCAGGCTCTGCGGCTCCCCGTTCGCGTCGAGGTAGCTGTTCCACTGTGGTGACCACGACCACAGGATCAAACCGGGGTCGCGCAGTGCCTTGCGCAGCGCGTGGACGAACTCGTCCCCGAGCGGGGCCGCGCCGACCTCGATCATCACGTCGCTGACCGCGCTGCGCGCGACCCGGTAGCGCCACAACCCGATCAGCACCGCCAACGGAAACAGCGCGGTCGCCAGGTAGCTCAGGTAGGCCGTCCACACGTTCCCCACGCCGGAAGACCGCGCCGTGACCAGCCCCGTTCCGATCACCGTGGCGAATCCGAGAATGCCGGCGATCCACAGGGGCGCGAACGCGGCCCGGTAGGCCGGGGACCCCGACCGCCAGCGGGCCAGCAGCACGCCGATCACGACCACACTGATGCCGATGGCAATTGCGCCGAAGACGAGCTGCAGCCCCCTGAAGATCGCCGGGTCGTCCCGGACCAGCAGCAGGTTGGGCGCGGTGAAGCGTTCTGTGCCGACCATCACGGAGGGGTTGTAGAACATCAGATCGAGCAGGACCGAGACCAGGAAGTACACATAGCAGCCCCCGACGAACCACTGTTCCCACCGCCGGTTCAATCGCCCCGTCGGAAAACCGAGCAGGATATGGATCAACACCGGGAGATACATCACCGTCAGCGCCGCGCCCACGGTGAAGACGACCGGATTGCGTGACGCACCGCCCCCCTTCACCAGCCACAGCACCCCGGCCAGCACCATCAGCCGTCCCGTGTTGTCGTCCGGGCGGCTCCGCCACGCGATGATGCCCGCCGCGACGAAGGCGACGCCGACCGCGGGGAATGCGACCAGTTCCGCCGGGCCGACGGGCGGACCGCCGGGCCAATCGAGCGACACCACCACCACCGCGACCACCAGCAGGGTGGTCACGGCGACGATGGCCGGCACTGTTCGACGACTCACGACGAGGCCTCCGATCCTCGCTCCCAGCATCCCGCTCCCGGCCCCGCCGGACCACCGTGCTGGCACTGTTCGACCATCTCGGCCGTCACGTGATTCGGCGGCAGCGCCTGCCCGGAGATCCGTACCGTGCCTGCACGGAGCCTCAGCCGGTGTCTGCACGGTGCGCTCCGCGCCGGACCGGCGCCAGGTCGGCGGACAACCGCGCCGCAGCGGTTCCGCCGACGATCCCCGAGGGGTTGAATAGAGGAGGTGGGCCGCTTCGGGAGGTGGTGGCGGTGAAGGGGAACGGGGCTCCCGGGCCGGGTTCGGTATTTGCCGGGTACAGCATCGAGCGGCTGCTCGGCGCGGGCGGCATGGGTTCGATCTACCTGGCGCAGCACCCGCACCTGCCACGCAAGGTGGCCCTCAAACTCCTCCACCCCGCCTTGACCGCCGACGACAGCGTCAAGGCCCGCTTCGAACTCGAGGCCGACCACGCCGCTCGCCTCGAGCACGCCAACATCGTCCAGGTCTACGACCGCGGCTGCGAGGACGGCCGGCTCTGGATCGCCATGCAGTACGTCCCCGGCACCAACGCCGCCGCGCTGCTCGGCCACGGGCCCGTCCCACCCGAGCGGGCAGTCCACATCGTCTCCGAGATCGGCAAGGCGCTCGACTACGCCCACCAGGCCGGGGTGCTGCACCGGGATGTGAAGCCGACGAACATCCTGCTCGCCGAGCCCGCCGGCCCGGGCGAACCCGAACGGGTCCTGCTCACCGATTTCGGCATCGCCAAGGCCCTCGACGAGGCGGGCGGGCTCACCCGCACCGGGATGTTCGTCGGCAGCCTGCAGAATGCCGCACCCGAGCAGTTCGACACCACCGTCGCGCTCGACCACCGCACCGACATCTACTCGCTCGGCTGCACCCTCTACCACCTGCTCACCGGCCGGCCGCCGTATTCCGGCGACACCCTGGCGAAGCTGTGGCACGGGCATGTCCGCAGCCCGATACCCCGGCCGAGCGAGGCCCGGCCCGACCTGCCGAGGGCGTTCGACGCCGTCGTCGCGTGTGCCCTCGCGAAAGACCGCAACGACCGCTACGACACCTGCAGGGAACTCACCACCGCCGCCCGGAACGCCCTCACGTCCGAGACCACGACCACCGTCCCCGCGCCGGCAGCCGACGACACCCTGGCCCGGACGGTGGCGGTGGACGCCGCGTCACCGAGCAGGGTCGACGCGACGCGGCGCGCGACGCGGCGCGGCGACCGCGCGGCACCCCTGCGGGTGGTGCTCGCCGACGACTCCGTGCTGCTGCGCGAGGGTATCGCCCGGCTGCTGTGCGACGAGGGGATCGACGTCGTCGGCGAGGCCGGCGACGCCGCCACCCTGCTCGGTCTCGTCGCCGACGAGCGGCCCGACGTCGCCGTCGTCGACATCCGGATGCCGCCGACCCACACCACCGAGGGAATCGTCGCCGCGGCGGCCATCCGTGCCGACCACCCGGACACCGCGGTGGTACTGCTGTCGCAGTACGTGGAAACCGACCACGTCATGAATCTGCTCGCCGACGGGGCCGCCGGCCTGGGCTACCTGCTCAAGGATCGGGTCGCCGACATCGACGAGTTCGTCGACACCCTGCACCGGGTCGCCGAGGGCGGCTCGGCCATCGACCCCAGCGTGGTGAGCCGGATGGTGGCCCGGCCCCACCGCGACAGCCGTCCCATCGACACGCTGTCCACCCGCGAACGCGAGGTCCTCAGCCTCATGGCCGAGGGCCGCTCGAACCGGGCGATCGGGGCGGCCCTGTTCCTCGGAGAACGCACCGTCGAGGCGCACGTCCGGGCGATCTTCCTCAAGCTCGGCCTGCACCCCGAACCCGAGGACCATCGACGCGTCCTGGCCGTGCTCAAGCATCTCGAGGCGACCACCCCGTGAACCACCCCGGCCGCCGAGTGCCACGCCGGGTGCCCGCGTTGCGGCCGCGCCGTCCCGGGGAAACGGCTCGCCCGCACGAGGTGTTCAGTCGGAGAGTTCGTCGAACAACGTCGGCTCGTCCGGGTTTTCGAACAGCTCGATCTGCTCGGGTGGGGACGGACGCGGCCGCCGCCCGCGCTTCATGGCGGTGCCCGCCGGGGGCACGAGCAGCCGCATCGCTGCGGTGAGCGAGCGGCAGGTCAGCTCCCACTCCTGCGCCTTCGCCTCGGCGTGGGCGGTGCCGGCGCCGTCTCCGGCCGCGGCGCGTCCCATCGCCTCGGCCTGCCAGCAGACCTGCGCGTCCACGCTCATCCGCAGGAAACGCAACAGCTGGTCCGGTTCGTCGCCGGCCATGCGGGCCACCGTCCGGGTCTCGACCTCCGCCCGGCCGTCGAGATGGAGATCGCGCAGCGCCAGCAGCGTCGGCGGCAGGTCCTCCTCGGAGTCCGTCGTCCTCGGCGGCAGCTCGTCCGGGGGTGGCGGCACACCGTCGTGGTCGGTCTCGTGCAGCAGCTCGCCGCCGAGACGGGTGCCGAACGCCTCGTCCAGCCCCTCGAGGAACTGCGCGACGTGGTCGAGCGTGGTCAGCAGGTGGGCCGGGACGAACGGTGACGCGGGCAGGTGCGCCGCCACCGCGACCCGGTCCTCGACCAGCACGAACTTCAGGTGCGGCCACCGGCGGTTGAGGTCGGCGACGACCTCGGCGGCGCGGGTGCGGCCGGTGATGTTGTGGACGATCGGGGCGAACACGTCGACGGTGCGCTCGTGCGGCCCGACGCCGACGAACACGAGCAACCCCGCGACCCGCAACGCCAGGTCGCCGTCCTCGTCCCACAGCGGGACGTCGCCGATCCGCTCGCGCAGCGTCGACTCGATCAGCTCGCGCACGTGCTCCTCGCCCGCGGTCTCGACGGCGAGCGGAAGCGCGGCCGGCGGCGGCGTCTCCTCGGCGGGCGCGGGCAGGTCGAAGGCTGCCGCCCGGCCGGCGCCGAACGTCTCGGTGCGCAGGAACAGCGGATGCGGCACCCCCCACACCCGGCGCAGCGCCGTCACCGCGACGGCCGCGAGCTGGTCCGCCCACGCCGCGGGCCGGTCCATCCAGTAGGCGGGGGACCCGCCGTCCTCCGGGTCCTCCGGTCCCCGGGACGGTTCGCGCCAGCCGAGCTCGGCGAGCAGCGCCTCGTCGGCCGGGCGGAGGCGACGGTCGCCGCCGAGGTGGGCGTTGGACGGCACCTCGCACCGCACCTGGCCCGCACCCCACGCGTAGAACTGCACGCACGGTCCGGCGGGTCCGGTCTCCTCCTCGACGAGCGGCTCGAGGACCAGTCCGTCGCCGTCGCGCATCGACGCCACGTGATCGGCGAGCCGTGCCCGGAACTCGCTCCAGGACCGGTCGACGTCGCGGTCGAATCGGCTCTCGGTGTCGGTCACGATCCGCCCCCCTTTCCCATTGCTGCCGGACCAATCTGTGCCGGAGACACTAGTCGCGCCGTCCGACAGGTGCCGGGCTCGGCGCGGGTGGTGGTCGCCACGTGGCAGCGGCGGGGTGGTCCGGTGGGGGAATCTCAGCCGACGCTGCGGACGAACGCTCCGATCGAATCGACGGCACGCCCCGCCTCGGGCACGAGGCCCGCCGCGGCCTGGAAGACGTGTACCTGCCGTTCCCACACCTGCAGCTCGCAGGGCACGCCGGCGCGGGCGAGACGCTCGGCCATCAGCTCGGCGTCCACGTACGTCATCTCCTCCGAGCCGGTCTGGATGAGGGTGGGCGGCATGGCGGTCAGGTCGGCGTCGACCGGTGACACCGCGCGCGGGCCCGGCCGGCCGGAGGCGGCGTCGATGCGGGCGATCACAGCGGCGAGGGCCGGAACGGCGCGGCGCGGGAACAGGGCACACCGGTACGAATTGGGATGTTCGAGCTTGCCGCGGGTGTCGAGGTCGGTCAGTGGCGACAGCGCCACGTTGCCGGCCGGCCGGCCGAGACCGAGCCGCAGTGCCTCGAGCGTCACCTGGAAGGTGAGGAATCCGCCGGCGGAGTCGCCGGCCACCACGATTCGTTCCGTCGGGTAGCCGTGCGCGATCAGCCACCGCAGCCCCTCGATGCCGTCCTCGACCGCGCTCTCGATCGGGTGTCCCGGCAGCATGCGGTAGGCGACGCTGAGCACGGGTGCCCCGGCCGCCGACGAGATGCGGGAGACCATCTGCCGGTGGGTGGTCAGGCCGCACACCAGGAACGCGCCGCCGTGCAGGTAGAGGATCGCCGTGGCGCCGTCGCCTCCGGGGGCGGCGAGGAACTCGGCGTGGCAGGACGGCAGCCGGACCGGGTGCCGGTGCGTGCCGGGGACCGGCTTGAGGGGGAACGCCAGCCGGTCCACCACGCCCGTCGGCCAGGGCAGGTGCGGGGCGCGCGCCCACGCGTCGATGACCGGCTTGACGGTGCTGCGCACCGAGAAGGTCAGCGCCTGCGACGGAAGACTCACGCCGGCGACCTCGCGGCGGAGCACCGGCCGCGGCGCGGGCGGATACGACAACGACGGATGGTTCGACGCGGTACTCGTCACCGGGACCTCCTCGTCCTCACCTGCTCGGACGGAGCCTTCTCGTCGACGGCTCCCGTCTTCTCACTCGGCCCCTTCTCCGAGGCGTTCGCGACGTTCGTCCGGGTCGGTTGCCCGACAGTACGACGAGGAATCGCCGAGGCGAAGCATCGTGACGCGATGGAGACCGGACAAAGGGAACTCCGCAGGTCGTCGGCGTGCCCGTTATCGATCCGGTACGGCCGTCCGGCCGCGGACGTACCATCCATCCCAGCGTGCGACGGCGGACGAAAGGGGGCTGTCCCGGTGGGATACATGCCTGTGACCGACTCGATGTTCCTGATCGCCGAGTCCCGGGAGCGCCCGATGCACTTCGGCTCGCTCGAGCTGTTCACGCCACCGCCCGACGCCGGTCCGGGGTACGTCACCGACCTCTACAACCGGCTGGTCGCCGACGCGCAGGTCGACGAGCTGTTCCGCAAGCGCCCGGCCGACCCGGTGTCGAGCCTCGGCTACACCTGGTGGGCCGTGGACGACGAGATCGACCTCGAGTACCACGTCCGGCACTCGGCCCTGCCGGCACCGGGCCGGATCCGTGAGTTGTTCACCCTCGTCTCGCGCCTGCACAGCGGCCTGCTCGACCGGCACCGGCCCCTGTGGGAGGCCTATCTGATCGAAGGGCTCGCCGACGGCCGGTTCGCCGTCTACACCAAGATGCATCACGCCCTGCTCGACGGGGTCTCGGGGCTGCGGCTGCTGCAGCGGACCTACACCCCCGATCCGAACGTGCGCGACTTCCCAGCGCCCTGGCACCTGCCGGCCCGCCCCGGCTCCGGCACCCGGGAACAGGACTCGCTGTTCGGTGCGGCGCGCTCACTGGCCGGCGATGTGATCGGCGCGGTGCCCGTCGCGCTGCGGATCGCCCGGACCGTCCTCGGTGGGCGTCGCGTCGCGTTGCCGTACGAGGCACCGCGGTCGATGTTCAACGTTCCGATCGACGGGACGCGGCGCTTCGCGGCGCAGTCCTGGAGCCGCGAACGCATCACGCGGGTACGGCAGGCGGCCGGGGTGTCGAGCAACGACGTCCTCGTCGCCATGTGCGCAGGTGCCCTCCGTGCCTACCTCCTCGAACAGCAGGACCTGCCCGACCTCCCGTTGATCGCGATGGTCCCGGTGTCGCTGCGAGCCAAGGACGCTCCCGATTCGGCCGCGGGCGGCAACAGCGTAGGGGTCACGCTGTGCAACCTCGGCACCCATCTCGGGGATCCGCTCACCCGGCTCTCGACGGTCAGCGATTCGATGGCGGAGGGCAAGACCCTGTTCGCCGGGATGACGCCGCTGCAGGCGACGGTGTGGTCGGCGCTGAACGTCGCCGGGCTCGCGCTGGCACCGATCTCGGGCGCCGTCTCCCTGGCCCCGCCGCCGTTCAACCTCATCATCTCCAACGTGCCGGGACCGCGGGAGCGGGTGTACCGCGGCGGGTCCCGGCTCGACGGGATCTACCCGGTGTCGGTGGTGCTCAACGGCCAGGCACTCAACATCACGCTGACCACCACCGCCGATACCGTCGACTTCGGCGTCGTCGGATGCCGCCGCACCGTCCCCGGCCTGCAGCGGCTGCTCGGCCACCTCGAGGACGCCCTTGCGGAACTCGAGGTAGCACTTGATATTTCGTGATCGTCGTCAGTCCGGCAGTGCGGAACTGCGTGGTCCGGTGGCGTGCAGGACGTCGACGAGTTCCTTCTCGAGGGTCACGAACTCCGGCGACGTCAGCGTGTCCAGCCCCCGGGGGCGGGGCAGCGGCACCGCCACCTCGTGACAGATCCGGGCCGGGCGCCGCGTGAGCACCAGCACCCGATCCGACAGCAGCAGCGCCTCGCGCACGTCGTGGGTGATCATCAGCACCGTCCACCGGTCCCGCTGCCACACCTGCTGCAGCCACAGCTGCATCTCGGTGCGCGTCAGCGAATCCAGGGCGCCGAACGGTTCGTCCAGCAGCAGCACGTTGCGGCCCTGCAGCACCGTCCGTGCCAGGGCCGCGCGCTGGCGCATCCCGCCCGAGAGCTGCCGGGGGGCGGCATCCTCGAACCCGGTGAGGCCGAAGGCGGGGAACAGCTCCCGGGCCCGGGCACGCGCCTCGCCGCGCGGCACGCCCTGCACCTCGAGGCCGAGTGCGCAGTTGTCGAGCACGGTGCGCCACGGGAACAGCAGATCCTTCTGCGGCATCAGGGCGGCCCGTCCCGGTGCGGCCGGCCGGTCGCCCACCGTGACGGCGCCGGTGTCGGGAGAGTCGAGACCGGCGATCAACCCGAACAGGGTGGACTTGCCGCACCCGCTCGGGCCGATGAGCGAGACGAACTCGCCCTCGGCCACCGCGAACTCGGCGCCGTCGAGGACGGTGCGCGCACCGAACGCCTTGTGCACGCCGGTGACCGTGACGGCGTTCATCGCGGGCTCCTCGTCGTCTGCGCCCACGGCGCCACCACCCGTTCCACGGCGTAGGTGAGCAGGTACAGCGCCAGCGAGACCACCGCGGTGACCAGCACCGCCGCGAGCACCAGATCGGTCCGGAACGAGTTCTTCTGGGTGCTCATGTAGATCCCGAGCCCCGACGTGGCGCCGACGTATTCGGCGAAGACCGCCCCGACGACGGCGTAGGTGACCCCGATGCGCAGCGCCGTGAAGAACCGGGGCAGCGCCGACGGCAGCCGCACGTACAGGAACTCCTGCCATCGGGAGGCACCCATGCTGCGCAGCAGCGCTCCCGCCTCCCGGTCCGCGGCCGCGAAACCCTCGATCAGGCCGATCGCCATGGGGAAGAACGTGGCGAGCGCGATCACCAGGATCTTCGGCAGCAGCCCGAATCCGAACCAGATGATCATCAGCGGCGCGATCGCGATGATCGGCAGGGTCTGCGACACCACGAACAGCGGCACCAGGGCGCGGCGCAGCCACGGCGAGAAGTCCACGACGATCGCGAGGAGCCACGCCACGACGAGGGACACCGCGAACCCGACGAGCGTGACCTGCAGCGTCGACCAGGCATGGCCCGCGATGTCGTCGCGGTGCGCCCAGCCCTGCCCGAGAACCCGGGCGGGGGAGGGCAGCACCTGCGGGCGGATGCCGCTGAGCGTCACGTACAGCTGCCAGCCGACGGTCAGCGCGGCGACGACCAGCACGGCCGGGGCGGCGCGCCGCACCCAGGGATTCCGGGTCGGGTCAGGGCGTGAGGTAGTCATCGGTGAAGTACGTCGACCAGTCCGGCTCGGTGGTCAACGGCTTGCCGTCGGGGCCGGAGAGCAGTCCCTTCTCGAACAGGAACCGGGAGTACCCGGTCCACCGTTCGAGGGTGAGGGTGCCGACGCGGCCGTTCTCGTCGCGCAGGTAGCCGGCCGACAGCATCCGCTGGCTCTCGTAGACGAGATCCTCGTCGGGGAAGGCGCCGGGCTCGGCCTCGATCAGCGCGCGGGCTCCGCGGTCCGGGTCCTGCGCGGCGATCTCGTAGCCGCGCTGGACGGCCTGCACGAACGCCCGGGCCTGGTCCGGATGTTCGGCCAGCCAGTCCTCGTTGCCGTCGATCACGATCGCGTAGGCGTCGGGGAACCCGTAGTCGGTGTAGCGGAAGTAGCGCATCGGCAGCCCGCGGTGCTCGGCCTCGATGCCTTCCCACGCCAGGTACGAGACGGTGAAGTCGGCGGTGCCGGAGTACACGGCCTCGTACGCGGAGGTGCCCAGGGTGACGGAGGTGAAGTCGCCACGCCCGCCGTCGTTCCGGATCACCTGGGCGAGCGTCTCCTCGTCGCCCGGGTCGCCGAAGCCCGCGTAGGTGCGGCCGTCGAGGTCCCGGGGCCGGGTGAGGTCGGCGCGGTCGGCCTTGACGGCGATGCCGGTCGCCCAGTGCTGCAGCGGCGCGAGCACCGAGACGGTGCGCGAGCCGGCCGCCCGGGAGAACGTCGCCTGCGCCTGCGTGGAGATGCCGAACTCGGCGTTGCCGGCGTCGACGAGGGTGTCCGGGGTGGTGTTGTTGTAGGGCAGGAACTCGACGTCGAGACCGGCGTCGGCGAACAGGCCCTCCTGCTGGGCCACGTACAGGCCGGTGTGGTTGGTGTTCGGCGTCCAGTCCAGGGCGAACCGGATCGTGTCGCCGGAGTCGTCGTCGCCGGTGCCGCCGGCGCAGGACGCGGTGAGCAGCAGCGCCGCGGTGAGGGCGGCCAGGACGGAGAGCCGGCGACGCAGCCGGGAGGTGGTCGTCATGACGCCGGCCAGTCCTGCGTGTTCAGCGCGGTGTCCCAGAACAGCAGCTCGTAGCGGGTGGCGATCGTGAACGCATCGGCCATGGCGTCGCGTTCGGTGTCGGTGGCGGCCGCCGCCGCGACGTCGACGAGCTCGCGCGCGGTGGCGACCGCGGCGTGGAACTCGGGCGCGTCGTAGGTGGTGACCCACTGGGCGTAGGGGTGGGTGGGGTCCGCGGTGAGCACGTCGGCGGCGCGGACGGCCAGATCGCGGCCGACCTCGGCGTAGATCCAGAAGCACGGAAGCACCGCGGCGGCGCCGACCGGATACGGATCGGTGGCGACCGTGGCGGTCAGGTAGGAGACGTAGCCGAGGCAGGCAGGGGAGTGCGCGGGGGTGTCCTCGGCGGGCGGCAGGACACCACCGGTGAGCAGACCCCGGTGCAGGGCCGATTCCTCGGTGGCGGCCGTCGCCGCGCTGTTGGCCCAGAACGCGGCGGTGCCCGGGTCCGGGGCCTTCGCCGCGAGGAGGGCGAGCGCCTTCGCGTAGCCGGCGAGGTAGAGAGCGTCCTGCTCGATGTAGAAGCGGAACGCGTCGAGCGGCAGGGTCCCGTCGCCGAGCCGGCGCAGGAACTCGAGGTCGTCGATGGCCTCGCGCAGGACCTTCGTACGGCCCCACAGCAGATCGGTGAAGCGGTCGGTCCCCTCCGGGACCGACGCATGGGCAGGCATGGTCATGCCGTGACATCCCTTCGTCAGCATTACCTGATCAGGTTCGACGGGTGTGATCTCAGCTCCCGCTCGTGTGCGGAGCACCCCGTGTCTACGGAGGCGACGATAGCACCGGGTGTGGCTCGCCCCACGCGGGCCCGGGGCGCCCGGTCCGACGGGGCTCCACGTGCAGCCTGTCTGTTGTTGGTACCTTGGCCCCAGACCGTTCGTTCGGGAGGGACCGTGGACGCCGAGACTCTCATCGTCGGGTGCAAGTACGGCGACGTACGCGGCTACCGCGACGGTTCCGTCTACGCGTGGAAGGGCGTCCCGTACGCCGCGCCGGCGTCCGGCGACCTTCGGTTCCGCGCCCCCGAACCGCCGGAGCCGTGGACCGACGTGCTCGACGCCCGCCGGTTCGGGCCCATCGCGCCGCAGGGCCGCAACAATCCGATCCCCATCGACCCGGGCCTGTCGATCGGCGAGGACTGCCTCTCGCTGAACATCTGGGCACCGGAGCCGGACGGGGAGCCGCGGCCGGTGATGGTCTGGATCCACGGCGGCGCCTACGTCCTCGGGTACTCGGGGCAGCGGATCTACGACGGACGGTTGCTCGCCGAGCGCGGGGACGTCGTCGTGGTGACGGTCAACTACCGGCTCGGCGCCCTCGGCTTCCTCGACTTCTCGTCGTTCTCGACAGCCGGGACCACCTTCGAATCCAACGTCGGGTTGCGGGACCAGATCGCCGCGCTCGAGTGGGTGCGCGACTGCATCTCCGCGTTCGGGGGCGACCCCGACCGGGTCACCGTGTTCGGCGAGTCGTCGGGCGGTGGGTCGCTGACCACCCTGATGACCGTGCCCCGCGCCGAGGGCCTGTTCCACCGGGCCATCGCGCAGAGCCCGCCGGCGACGTCGGCATACGGGTCCGAGCGGGCGGCCCGGGTCGCCGAGCGGTTCCTCGAGATCCTCGACCTCACGCCGGCCCGGGTGTGGGCGCTGCGGGACATGCCGCACGAGACGCTGACCGATGCGGGCGACGTGCTCGTCGGGGAGATCCCCACGAAGTTCCCCGGCACGCTCGCGATGGCGCCGGTGGTCGATCGCGACCTGGTGCCGAAGTATCCGGTGGCGGCGTTCCAGAAGGGGCTCGCGCACCGGATTCCCCTGATCATCGGGTCCAACAAGGACGAGCCGTCGATTTTCCGCTTCATGAAGTCGCCACTGATGCCGGTGAGCGACGCCTCCGTGCAGGCGATGCTCGACGCGCTCGCCGCGGATCATCCGGAGCTGCCGCCCGACCGCATCGCGGAGATCATCTCCGCGTATCCGGACGTCTCGAAAACGTCGGGGGCGATGGCGCTTTCGCGGGACGCCGGGTTCCGGATGCCGGTGGTGTGGATCGCCGACGCGCACAGCGCCCACTCGCCGACGTGGGTGTACCGCTTCGACCACGCCACCCCGATGCTCAAGGCGGCGCGGATCGGCGCCGGCCACGCCACCGAACTGCCCTACGTCTTCGGCAACTTCGGGACGCTCGATCGCGACCCCACGTTCTGGCTCGGCGGCCGCAAGGCCGCGACGGTGGTCTCGGGCCGGATCCAGCGCCGCTGGCTGGCCTTCGCGCATCACGGTGTGCCCGCCGCCCTGGACGGGTCCCGGCACTGGGCGCCGTACGACACCGGAAAGCGGATGACCCTGCTGATCGACAGCACCGACACCCTTGTCCCGGACCCCGACAGGCTGCTGCGTGAGGCCTGGGGCGACCAGGTGATGGGCTTCAGCTGATCGGGCGGCTCCGTGCGGGCCGAATTTCACATCGCTTCGCTCTGATCGACCCGCTGTGACATTCGGTCGACAGCAAACTGGTATGACCACTTGACCTCTGGCCGTACTACGGCCTACGGTCGGTCCGTGATGTTCGAGCCGATCGCCCGCAGGTCCGCCTCCGGCGAGGTGTACGACCAGATCGCCGCCCGGGTGCTCGGGGGCGACCTCGCCGCCGGGGCGGCGCTGCCGAGCGAGCGCAACCTGGCCGAAGCGTTCGGTGTATCGAGACCCGCTGTCCGCGAGGCGATTTCCCGTCTGTCCCACGCGGGTCTGGTGGAGGTGCGCCAGGGGGAGGCGACGTCGGTCCGCGACTTCCGCACCCAGGCCGGTCCGGAGCTGCTCCCGCGGCTGCTCGTGCGCGACGGCCGGCCCGACTGGGACGTCGTCCGCAGCGTCCTCGAGGCCCGACGACTCATCGGCCGTCAGGTTGCCCGGCTCGCCGCCGCCCGCGCGACGGACGAGACGGAACACCGGTTGCGCGATGCCGTGGCGCGGCTCGCGACGGGGGAGGACCCCGTCGCGCTGCAGGTCGCCGCCCTCGAATTCTGGGAACGCGTCGTCGACGCGGCCGACTCCCTCGCGTTCCGGTTGATCTTCAACAGCCTGCGCAACGCCTACGAACCGGCCATGACCGCGATGGCCGGCGTCCTGATCGCCGAAGTCGGCCGCACCGACCTCTACGAACGGCTCGCCGGCGCGATCGTCGCCCACGACGAGGACGGCGCCGAACGCGCCGCCGGAGAACTGCTCGACCTGGGCACGTCGGCCCTGACGACCGCCATCGACCATGCGGAACACGCAGATGCGAGGAACCGGGCATGAGTACGAATCGGACCGAACGCCGTCGCACCTCGATCGGCCTGCGGGACGCCGCCGCCGAGTTCGCGCGGCACCCGTCGCCGTGGATGATCGGCGCGGTGCTCGCCGCTGCGATCGTCGCGCGGGTACTCCTCGGCGACTGGCAGGTCTCCGACGCCCTGGTCCCACTGGTCGCACTGCTGGTGTTCCCGGTGGTGGAATGGGTGATCCACGTCGGCATCCTGCATTGGCGGCCGCGCCGGGTCGCCGGGATGACGCTGGATTCGCTGCTGGCCCGCAAGCACCGCGAGCACCACTGCGACCCGCGCGACGTGCCGCTGATCTTCATTCCCTGGCAGACCCTGGTGTGGCTGCTGCCGGTCCTCGTCGCCGGCGCCTGGCTGGTCTTCCCCAGGGCCGGCCTGGCACTGACGTTCCTGGTGACCGTCGGCGTCCTGGGCCTGATCTACGAATGGACGCACTACCTCATCCACACGGACTACCGCCCGAACTCGCGGCCCTACCGCGCGGTGTGGCGCCACCATCGGCACCACCATTTCAAGAACGAGCACTACTGGTTCACCGTCACCACCGCGGGCACCGCCGACCGGATTCTCGGCACCGAACCGGACCCGGCCTCGGTCGAGACGTCGCCGACCGCCCGGAATCTGCACGCGTCCCGCTGACCCGGCGCGTGGACCCCGCTCATGTGCGTCGCGCTGCGCCGGGCAGCCGCAGGCGCCCGGCGTACTCGTGGAGCAGATCGATCAGATCCCGATCGTCGGTGCGGATGCGCCCGGTACCGCCGATCGCCGCGAGGCATCCCACGATCGCGGCGCCGTCGTCGCGCACCGGGACGGCGACCGCGGTGCGTCCCTGACGCAATTCGTCCTGCTCGACGGACACATCGAGGCTCCGGATGCGACTCAGCTCGATCGCGAGCCGGTCGAGCTCGACGATCGTGCGCGGCCCCACTTTCGGCAGGGCAGTGCCGGGGACGAGATGGGGGCGGTCGGCCAGAAGCAGCTTCCCGATCGCGGACGCGTGCAGGTGCCGGGTCAACGACGACTCGCCCAGCAGCTCGTGGTCAGGGTCGCGATCCACCAGTCGGATCCGGTCCCGTTCGTAGGAGGCCAGATACACCCCGTGCCGCACCTGGGCGCGCAGATCCTCGAGCGCCTCGGCCACCGGCCACGTCTCCACGTGCGGTGCTGCCGCCAGTTCCTGTGTCCGTCGGCCGAGCGCGAAACCCGACAGGTCGTGCACCCGCACCAGATAGCCGTCGGCGACGAGGAGATTGAGCAGCCGGTACGCGGTCGCCGGCGGGATGCGGGTGAGCCGGGCCAGATCCTTGGCGGTCGCGCCCGAACCCAGCTGAGCTACCGCCTCGAGCAGGGCCAGCGCACGCTGCACGGCCGTCGGCTCCCGGCCGGTGACCTCGCGCGCCACCGTCAGAGGTCCCGATGCGGGCCGTGGTCGGCACGCACCAGGGTCATCGCGCCGAGCCGGTCGGGTGCGAAGACCCCGGCGCCCGGCAGCACGTCCGCGGATTCCGCGCTGTCGAACACCCCGATCGCCGTCGCAGCGCGCGGCGTCCGCCGCCGGAGCAGGAGGTACCACAGGGGTCCCGCGACGAGCAGCAGCAGGGGGACGGCCACCACGGCGGGATCGACCGCGACGATGCCGGAGCCGACGACGCAGCCGAGCAGCAGCGTGCCGCCCGCGGCCGCAGCACCACCGACGAGTGTCGAGCCGCGGGTGTGCTCGCCGATTCTGGTCAGGAAGCGCAGCGAGGCGACGGCCACCAGGACGTACGCGACGAGCACCGCGACGCGTACCGCGTGCTGAAGCCCTGCGACGAGATGCGGGGCCCCGGTCTTGGTGACGGCGATCGTGAGCGCCACCAGCCCGGCCGCGGCGACGGCGCGGTACGGCGTGCGGTACACCCGGTGCACCGCGGCCAGGGGCCGGGGGAGCACCCGCTCGATCCCCATCGTGTATCCCAGTCGCGAAACCGCGTTGACCGATGCCATCGAGGACGCCAGCCACGAGCAGGTCAATCCGAGATGCAGCGCTACGACGACGGCGGTCGGCACGCCGGAGTCCGTGCCGTGGCGATACGCGTCGATCACCGTCCCGCCCCGGCCACCCCAGACCGCCAGGGCCGCGAGGACGCAGAGCGCCCCGCAGATCAGCGGTGTCCAGAGCACGGTGCGGGTGACCGTCACCAACGGTCGGCGCGCCTCGGGTGCCAGGAAGGTGGCGCTCTCGAATCCGGCGAGCGCGAACACGGCGGTGAGCGCCAGGACCACGAGCTCCCCGGCACCACCGCCGCTGGGTTCCGCGACCGGTGTGGGGACGGCCGGTACGAGGAACAGCGTGAGGATGAACGCGAGCGAGCACGCCTCCACCAGCAGGATCGCGTGGACCGCGAATCTGATCCCGCGGACCAGGCACGCGCCGATCACGCAGGCCAGCACGAGATACAACGGCAGTGCGGGAACGGAGACGCCGGCCCCGTGGGCAACCGCCAGGATCGACTGCCCCCCGTGGTAGAGGGTGAGCCCGGCACTGCCGAGGTACTTCACCGCCAGCGCGGCACCACCGCCGAGCGCGGCGCGGGGGCCGAGTCCCTGCGCGACGAACGTGTACGGGCCACCGGCGGCGGCGAGGCGGCGGGTGAAGGCCGCGAAGCATGCGGCCACCGCGCCCAGCAGGACCGTCGTCGCCGCCACGGTGAGCAGGCCTGCGAGCATCGACTGCCCGGCCACGATCGCGGTCGTCAGGACGACCATCGACGCGGCGGGCGCCGTGGTGGCGACCGACTGCGCGAGCACCTCGATGCCGGACAGCCGGCGCCGGCCGAGGGCTCGTAGCGGCGACAAGGCCGGGCGTTCCGGCTCACGCGCCGTGAAGGACTGCGTGATCGCGTCGGAGAGTGCGGACATGGCACGCGAAGCTATCGGCCCGGTGTTTCCGGTCTGTTTCCGGGGGAAGTCGAACGGGCGCACCGGGATCGAGAATTCGGGTCCGCGGCGGACCGCCGTTCTCGAGCGCCGGTTCGCAAGACGTTGCGCGTGCGAGACATCCCCGCATCCCGCTCTTCCCACCATAGGTGCCGAGCCGATCGAGACGGTCGGTGTTGCACGATGGGAGCAGTCACTGTGGCAGTTACACGTAGGTCTTTCATGAAGGGACTCGGCGTCACGGGCGGCGCCGGCCTGATGTACGGCGCGATGTCCACGATCGGCCTCGCGCCCGCAACGGCGTCGACGCCGGCTTTCCGGGCGCCGGCGCGCAGCGACCTGATCGGCCGGGTGGACGGCCATCATTCGGTCGTCGTCCTCGGCGGCGGCCCGGCCGGATTGTGCGCCGCCTACGAATTGGGGAAGGCCGGGTACGACGTCACGGTGCTGGAGGCTCGGCGTCGGCCCGGTGGCCGGGTCTGGTCCGTGCGCGCCGGAACGGAGGAGACGGACCTGAACGGCGAGAAGCAGGTCTGCACCTTCGCCGACGGGCACTACTTCAACCTCGGTGCCACCCGCATCCCGCAGAGCCACGTGACGATGGACTACTGCCGCGAACTGGGGGTGGAACTGCAGGCGTTCGGCAACCAGAACGCCAACACCTTCGTGCACTACTCGAGCGACACGGCGTTGTCCGACCGGTCCATCACGTATCGGGCAGCGAAGGCCGACACGTACGGGTACATGTCGGAGCTGTTGCAGAAGGCGGCCTCCCGCGGCGCACTCGACGACGTGCTCACCCAGGCCGACAAGGACGCGCTGTCCGAGTTCCTCAGCGACTTCGGTGACCTGTCCGGCGACGGACGATACGTCGGGTCGACCCGCCGCGGGTACACCTCCGAGCCCGGCGCCGGTCTGGACTTCGGCGCGTACGAGCCGCCCTTCGCGATGACGGACGTGATCCGCGGCGGCATCGGCCGCAACTTCAGCTTCGACTTCGGCTACGACCAGGCGATGATGATGTTCACCCCGGTCGGGGGCATGGACCGCATCTACTACGCGTTCGAGGACCGCATCGGTACCGACAGGATCGAATACGGGTCGGAGGTGACGGCCCTGCAGAACACGACCGAGGGGGTGCGGGTGGAGTACACCCGCGACGGTGCGCCGCGGGTGGTGGACGCCGACTTCGCGATCTGCACCATCCCGCCGCACCTGGTGACGCGGCTGAACCACAACCTGCCCGCGGACGTCGTGCACGCTCTCGGCGCGGCCGAGCCCAGCTCGTCGGGCAAGCTCGGCATCGAGTACACGCGCCGCTGGTGGGAACTCGAGGACCGGATCTACGGCGGTGCCAGCAACACCGACAAGGACATCTCGCAGATCATGTTCCCCTACGACCACTACAACTCGGACCGCGGCGTGGTCGTCGGCTACTACTCCTCGGGCAAGAGGCACCTCGGTTTCGAATCGCTCACGCACAAGCAGAGATTGGCCAAGGCGATCGCGGAAGGGGCAGAGATCCACGGGGACAAGTACACCCGCGACATCGCCTCGTCGTTCTCGGGCAGCTGGCGCCGCACCCGGTACTCGGAGTCGGCCTGGGCGTCGTGGCAGGGCGCCGGGGGTTCGCACGGGGGAGAGGCAACCCCCGAATACACCCTGCTGCTCGACCCGGTGCAGAACGTCTACTTCGCCGGCGACCACCTGTCCAACGCGATCGCCTGGCAACACGGCGCGTTCACCTCCGCACGCGCCGTGGTCACGTCGCTGCACGAGCGTGTCGCCGCATCCTGACATCCCCATCCCGGACAAGGAGAGATCCATGAACAAGCGTGCCGCCCGAACCGTTCTCGCGGCCCTGGTCCTGCCCGTCGTCGGCGCCTCGACCGTGGCGTGCTCGTCCACGGACGCGGAGGCCGGCTCGGCGCCGCCCGTGCTCGTGCAGTCGGTGCTGCCGGTCGGGGAGGCCAACCCGATGATCGCCGAGGGCGTGGGCCTCGGCGCCGACGCCGCCGTGTACAAGACCAGCGGCATCGGGCCGTCGGCCGCGAACACCGCCGCGCCACAGGGGTCCCCGGAGTCCTACATCGACACCGCGACCTTCGCGGGCGGTGTCCTCCCGGCCGGGGTGACGGTCACCGAGGCGCAGGGCATCAATGTGCTCCGCAAGATCCGCGACAATCTCGAGGCTCAGGGGCTCGGTCTGGCCGACGTGACCACGATGCGGGTGTTCCTCGACAACGCCCCGGGGACGGAGCGCGCCGACTACGCCGGATGGAACCGGGCGTACCGCCAGTTCTTCGCGAACACCAACCTCGAGACCGGCGACACCGAGCTGGTGCCGATGGGGACCGCCGAGCCCGCCGCGCCGCTCGAACGCAACCCGGCTCGGCCGAGCCGATTCGCGCTGGAGGTGGCGAGTCTGCCGGTGGCCGGTTGGCTCGTCGAAGTGGAGGTCGACGCCGTCTACCCCGAGGGAAAGGGACCCCGCTGATGGGAGCACTCAGCCCCGCCCACTGGGCGATCATTGCCCTCGTGGTGCTGGTGTTGTTCGGATCCAAGCGGCTGCCCGAGGCCGCACGGGGCCTCGGACGGTCGATGCGAATCCTGAAGACGGAAGTGGGTGAGCTGCATACGGACACCGGCCCAGCGGCCGGCGACGCGCCACGGGAACTGTGAACGACGTGGGCCTGCGCCTCGGCGCAGGCCCACGGGCCACGTCCGCCGGTTGCGGTAGGCACCGTCAGCACCGGTGGCGCCCGCCGGGCGATGGGTCGAAGTTCCCATCCCGAGGCGGGCCGAATGGGCAATCCTTCCGATGCCGGTCACCGTCGGTGCTCCTAACGTCCTCTGCGACGGCAGATTCGGACTCGGTCAGGAGCGGTCATGAGCACACACGTCGGCGTCGGACCCGGAACGCGGCTGGTCCCGGGACGTGCCGCCGCACTCGCCGGGATCGTCGCGCCCCTCCTCTTCACCGTGGTGGTGCTGGCGCAGCAGGCGGCCCGGCGGGGCGAGTACAGCCCGACCGCGGAAACGATCAGTGCGCTCGAAGCCGGCCCGAACGGCTGGATCCAGCAGATCAACTTCGTCGTGTTCGGAATCCTGCTGCTGATCCTCGCCGTCGCCGTGCACCGGGGACCGGCGGCCGATCGGACGGGCGTCCTCGGCCCGGTGCTGATCGGTCTCGCCGGCGTCGGCGCACTGCTCGCGGCGGTGTTCCCGCTGCGGGAGGACGCAGCGGGGGTCACCTACGACCCGGGCTACCACTTCGTCTCGGGCTTCACGTTCTTCTCGTGCATCGCGCTCGGCCTGGTCGTGACGTCGCGCCGTCTCGCGCACGACGGGCGGTTCCCGGCGCTGTCGCGCTACGTGCTCGGTGCGGGACTCGTCGCCGCGGCCGGCGTCCCGCTCATGGTCGTGCTCGTGCTGCCCGATGACGCGCCCCTGCACGACGTCGCGGGTCTCGTGCAGCGGGGCATTCTCTGGTTGGTCGTCTTCCCCGCGCTCGTCGCGCTGGGCTTTCGCCTGCGCGCCGGGAGCGCCCCCGCCGGGCAGGCCGGCGCCCGCTGATCGAGGCGGGCGCCTCCGTGCTGATCGAGGCGGGCGGGCGCCCCGGTGCTGATCGAGGCGGCGCCTCGGCGAGTCAGTTCCGGTATTCGGGGTTCGCGTCGAGGAACTGCGCGACGTACCAGCACGAGGCCGCGATCTTCAGGCCCTCGGAACGGGTGGCGTCGAGGGCGTGGCGGACCACCTCGGCGGCGAGCCCGTGACCGCGGAACCGGGGCTGGGTGACGGTGTGGTCGAAGTCGCGCACACCGTCCGAGTCGGTGTAGTCGGCGAACGCGGCGAGGGTGTCGCCGGTGTACAACGCGAACCGGGACTGCTCGGCGTGATGTTCGATGCGGTGCTCGTCGTTGGTCACGCCAACGACCCTACCGGCCGTCGCGCCGGCGGGGGGATCCGCCCGCGGCGGCGGTAATGCGCGCGGCGCGGGCTGCGATGTTCCGGGTGTGGACCTGTGTCGAGGGCGGGCCCCGCGTGACGTGAGCGGTGACGTGGTGGTGGTGACGCGATGCAGTCGACAGTGGCGACGGGCTCAGGCGGGGACCGGGCCGGCCGGCGGGTGGGCGGCGCGGACGGCGTCGACGAATGCGGACTTGCGGGTCAGGTAGCGGTCCCGGAACTCGTCGAGGTCGTCGGTCCCGTCGCTCGAGACGGCGGTGAGGTACCCGAAGAGGGCGACGGCGGCGGCGAGCACCGGATCGGGGGCGGACAGCCGCATCTCGTTGACGATCGCGTCGAGGTCGACGATGCCGCGGGCGACCGAGCGCAGGTGCAGGTCGTCGGATTGCAGGGCCTCGGCGAGGTCGGCCTCGGCGAGGGCGGAGTGATCCGCCTCGAACAGGTGGTTGTAGACGCTGTCGGCGGCGTGCAGGAAGCGGACCTGCAGCGCGCGATCGGCCGCCCGCAGGGGAGCGGCCACGGCGGCATTCCGTCGCGGGGGTCGCGCGCCGATCCGGGTGGCGAGGACGCCGAGGAGCACGCCGGCCGCGAGACCCACCGGTACGGCCCACCAGGGTGCCGCACCGCTCGAGAGCAGGTCGGTCAGTGTCTCCACCGTACGGATCCTAACAGCGGAAGTCACATCAGTCTCACCAGTCACTCTGTTATCGAATCGTTCCGGCTGCGCGATCGGGTGGTTGTCGCAGGTCACTAACGTCAACGGTCGTTCGAAGGAGGTGCCGTATGACCGCATCCGCGCTGCCGGACGCGAAACTCGTCCGCGCGTTGTCCGACGAATTCCTTTCGCGGCGAGTTGATTACAACGCGCTGGAGAGCCTTCACCACGGGAACGTGGCGGACTGGGCCGCCGCGGCGAGCAGGTTCGCGGCGCTGTCGGACGAGGAGGAACGGCAACTCGCCCTGCGCTGGCGGGACAATCCCCGGGAACTCCTCGACATCCTGCTCGCGCGCGCCGACGAGGTCACCGCCCGCCGGTGCCGCACGGCCTGGGTCTCCCTCGACCGGTTCGCGCCGTTCGTCCGCGCGAGCAACGGGCCGTGAGCCACGGCACCGGCACGGGGCCTCAGGACTCGTCCACGACGATCACCTCGTCGTCGCCGAGCGCCCGGAACGGCAGCCGCTCGCGAGTGAGGAAGTCCAGCGTCCGCGCGACGCCCGCGTCGGCCAGGGGCGAGTCCCCGGCGTGCGGGACGATCGCGTAGTCCACCCACCCGAGACCGTCCCAGCGGGCCGGGACCCCGCAGACCGCGTCGACCTCGCCGGGATCGTCGGAGAATTCGAGACCGCGCAGGGACGGCGTCACAAGGCACGCCCCTGCGCTGTATCCAGCGTAGGCCAGCGCACCGGAACGGACCAGGTCCGTGAGGATCTCGTCGCCCCCGCACAGGGCGAGCCGCGCGCGCAGCACGAACGTGTTGCCGCCGCGCACCCACAACGCTCCGCACCGGGACAGCACCGCCCGCAGGCCGTCGGGTGCCCCGGCATGGTCCCGCAGATCCACCTCGGTGGGTTCGTATCCGAGCGCACGCAGCGGCGCCAGCTCGCTCGCCACCGCCGAGTCCCGGGCCCGGGGCGGCCATGCGTCGGCCGCGTTCGCGATCACCCCGATCGGGCACGGCCCCCGCGTGACTCCGAGGAGCAAGCCGGGGTCCGTGCCGAACCGGTACGACGACAGGAACAGCCGCACGAAGCCGCCGATCAGATGGTGAAGGCGAGGTGGTCGACGATCCGCCGGCCCACCGTCGTGTCACCGCCGAGGGTGATCTCGTCGAGACGGTCGAACGCGTGCGTGCGGCCGCCGGCGAGCCGCACGAACAGCCGCGAATCCATCGCCACGGTGCTCGTCGCCGGACCGGACAGGGCCGGCACGACCGTGGCCCGGCCGTCCACCTCGACGTGGAGGGTGCGGGCCAGCGGGCCGCTCAGCTCGAACGTGATCCGCGCCCCGTCGGGAGCCTTGCCGCGTTTGCCGACGACGAACGCGAGCGCCCCGACGATCTCCGCGGCCGCAAGCTCGGCCCGGGCGCCACCCTCGCCGCCGGGCACGCCGAGCGCGTCGCGGAGGTCGAGTTCGTGCATCCAGCAGTCGAAGACGCGGATGCGCATGAAACGGCCGTAGGTGGCCTGCCCCACCGGGGTCAGCGCCGGTTCGTCGAAGTCCTTCTGGGTCATGGCCCCGAGTTGCTCCCGCCGGCGCGCGACGATCTCCCGGTACCGCGCGAGCACCTCGTCGCCGGGCGTGCCGCGGAGGGACTCGATCCACCGTTCGTTGAAGGCGCCGATCTCGTTGCGGACGTGCCCGAGGGCGTGCACGTCGATCTCGACGTGCGGCGCCTCGATGCCGGCGAGCATCGACTCGGTCCCGATCAGGTGGGCCGTGACGTCCTTGACCGTCCACCCGGGCAGCGAGGTGGGCGTGTACCAGGTGTCCCCGTGTACCTCGGCGAGCAGCTCGTCGATGACCCCGAACTGCTCGAGGAGCAGCGCGCGGATCGGCTCGACCGGGAACTCCGGCGCGGCGTTCGTGTCCGGCCCGGTGGTGCCGCCGGTCGTGGTGTTTCCGTGTGTCACAGTGCGTCCTCCGCTTCGAGACGGGCCAGGCCGGCGCGGATCGCCGCACCGGTGGCCTCCGGGTCGTGGGGCCGGCGCCGCAGCAGTCCCGCCGCGAGGCGCAGCTTGTCGCCGCGCCACCGCGGCAGCACGTGCAGATGCGCGTGGAAGACGGTCTGGAAGGCGGACCGGCCGTCGTTGAACACCAGGTTGGCGCCGTCCGCGGCGAAATCCGAGCGTTGCACGCCCCGGGCGAGGCGCTGCCCGGCCCGGAACAGCGCGGCGCCGTGCTCGGGATCGAGGTCGTCGAGCCGGGGCGCGTGGACCCGCGGCACCACCAGCGTGTGCCCGCGGGCGATCGGCCGGATGTCGAGGAAGGCCACCACGTCGTCGTCCTCGTACACCCGCACGGCGGGAGCGTCGCCGCGGATTATGGCGCAGAACACACAGGAGCTCACCCGCTCACTGTAGGCGGGGCGTCTGCTCCGCGGCGACTGCTGCGACGAGTTGCGGCAGGCCAACCGCTGCGGTGGTGCGCCACACCTCGCCCACCCGGTCGGACAGGTCGGTCTGCTCGGGGTTGACCTCGACGACGGGGATGCCGTGCCGGCGGGCCAGCGAGGGCAGGCCGGCGGCCGGATACACGATCCCCGATGTGCCGATCACGAACACCACGTCGGCGGTCAGCACGGAGGCGGTGGCCGCCTCCCACGGTCCGGCCGGCAGCGGCTCGCCGAACCACACCACCCCGGGCCGCACGTCGCCGCCGCACGCACCGCAGTCCGGTGGAGCGAGGCGGGCGACCGGCTCGGTGGGGGCCTCGGGCAGGTCGGCGGGGGTGCCGCACTCGGCGCACCGCGGCGAGAACAAGCTGCCGTGCAGATGCGAGAGCACGGCGCTGCCGGCCCGCTCGTGCAGGTCGTCGACGTTCTGCGTGACGATCGACAGGTCCACGGTGCGCCCCCAGCGGGCCAGCGCCCGATGCCCGGCGTTCGGCTGCACCCGCCGGACCAGGGCCACGCGCCACTGGTACCAGGCCCACACCGACGCGCGGTCGCGGTCCCACGCCTCCGGTGTCGCCAGGTCGGCCGGGTCGAAGTGCTCCCACAGGCCGGTCTGCGCGTCGCGGAACGTCGGCACGCCGCTTTCGGCGGACATTCCGGCGCCCGTGAGCACGACGACCCGTCGTGCGGGCCGGGCCAGATCGAGGATCCGCGCGGGGACAGTGGTCATCGGGTCAGGGTAGGGGGCCGGGGCCGGACTCGTCCGTACTCTCCTCGTCGTGCCGGAGGACGGCGCCGCACCGTGGGCACGGGGCCTCCGGTTCCTCGAGGAAGAAGCCGCAGTCGGGGCAGACCCGGTGCATCCAGCACACGGGGTCGCCGCCGGCGTCGGGCACGTCGTTCACCGCGCACCCCGCATCCGCTCCGCGAGGACGGCGGCGCCGCTGTGCTCGACGTCCCGGGTGGCGGTGAGCAGGACGACGGACCGGCCGTCGGCCAAGTCGTCGAGGCGCGCCAGGGCTGCACGCGCGTCCGGGCCGTCCAGTTCGGCGAGATACCGGTCGCGGAACTCGGCGAACTGCGATGCGTCGTGCGAGTACCACTTGCGCAGCCCGGTCGACGGCGCCAGGTCCTTGGCCCAGTCGTCGTGATGGAACGCGTCCTTGCGCAGCCCCCGCGGCCACAGCCGGTCGACGAACACCCGGAACGCCTCCTCGTCTCCCGGATGGTCGTACACGCGCTCGACCACAACACTGCGACGTGCCATGGACTCGCCCCTCCTCCCTCACCGCGGATACGGCAGAATTGTGAAGTGAACTACCTCACATTCTGGCATCGTTCGACTGTTCGGACTCGATTCAGACGAAACCCAGCGGTTGCGCCGCTGTCGGGGGCGGGGTACGTCTGACTAGGCTCATCGCCCATCGTGCACGGCCCGAGTCGGCCGCTCGTCGCACATGACCCGCCGCTCATCGCGGTGAGGTGCCGATTCAACGCAGGAGTCGAAAACTTTGGAAACCGAGGATATGGGTAGGGGACGTGCGGTGACAGCGCGACCCACCGTCGGCGTCGTTCGGGAAACCAACGACGGCGAGCGGCGGGTCGCGCTGGTGCCGATGATCGTCCCGTCGTTGATCAAGAAGGGGCTCGACGTGGTCGTCGAGTCCGGGGCCGGGCTCGGTGCGCTGATCCCGGACGAGGCCTACGTCGAGGCCGGTGCGCGGATCGGGGATGCGTGGTCGGCGGACGTGGTGCTCAAGGTGGCGCCGCCGTCGGATGCCGAGGTCGCCCGGATGCGGTCGGGGCAGGCGCTGATCGGGTTCCTCGCGCCGCGCAACGCCGAGAACCAGATCCCGGCGCTGGCCGCCGCCGGGGTGCAGGCGTTCGCCGTCGAGTCGATCCCGCGGATCTCCCGCGCGCAGGTGATGGACGCGCTGTCGTCGCAGGCGAACGTCGCCGGGTACAAGTCGGTGCTGGTCGCCGCGACGGAGTCCACGCGGTTCTTCCCGATGCTCACCACCGCCGCGGGCACGGTCAAGCCGGCGACGGTGCTGGTGCTCGGCGTGGGGGTGGCCGGGCTGCAGGCGCTGGCCACGGCCAAGCGCCTGGGCGGGCGCGCCACCGGCTACGACGTGCGGCCGGAGGTCGCCGACCAGGTGCGTTCGGTCGGTGCGCAGTGGCTCGATCTCGGCATCGCCGCCGCCGGGGAGGGCGGCTACGCCCGCGAACTCACCGCCGACGAGCGCGCGCAGCAGCAGGCGGCGCTCGAGGAGGCCATCAAGGGCTTCGACGTGGTGATCACCACCGCGCTGGTGCCGGGCCGGCCCGCGCCGCGGCTGGTCACCGCTGCCGCCGTGGAGGGCATGAAGCCCGGCTCGGTGGTGGTGGATCTGGCCGGCGAGACCGGCGGCAACTGCGAGCTGACCGAACCCGGACGCACGGTGGTCAAGCACGGCGTGACCATCTGCTCGCCGCTGAACCTGCCCGCGACCATGCCCGAGCACGCCTCGCAGCTGTATTCGAAGAACGTCGTGGCCCTGCTCGAGCTGATGCTCGACGAGGACGGCGGGCTCGCCCCGGACTTCTCGGACGAGATCCTCGACGGCGCGTGCGTGACCCGCTCG
>NZ_JBSNCE010000023.1:0-103163 GCF_053764755.1 Rhodococcus sp. 2H158 | reverse complement strand
GGTGGGGGGCGGGCGAATTCACTGTCGGGCTCCTATTGCGCGTAGGGCGAATGCGACGAGTTCGGGGACGGTGTCGGCGGCGGCCACACCGGACTGCAGCGGACCGGTGAGGACCTCGCCGACGGCGCCGACGAGGGCGGCGGCGGCGAGGGCCGCGTTCCGAGGGGCGAGATCGCCCGAGTCGATGCCCCGGCGCACGGCCCCTTCGAACGCGGCCGCGAAGGCGCGGCGCAGCACCAGGCGCTCGGCGTCGACGGCCGCGTCGACGGGTTCGGCGAGCAGGGCGTAGGCCAGGGTGGGGTTGCGCATGGCGCGACGGGCGAAGGTCTCGACGACGGCGGCGACCTGCGCGGCGGCGCCGTCCGGCCGTGCCGTCTCGGCGGCGGCGACCACGGCGTCGACCTCCCGCCCGCACAGGCTGCGGAAGATGCGCACCATCAGTTCGGACTTGTCGACGTAGTGCCGGTAGACGCTGCCGGTGGCGACGCCGGCCCGCTCGGCGACGGCCGCGATGGACAGGCCCTGGTAGCCCCGTTCGGACAGCAGGCTCACCGCGGCGTCGGCGATCGCGTCGCGTTGAGCGTCGAGTCGTTGCTGCACGGCGGGGGTCCGGCGGTAGGCCACGAAAGGATTGAACCTCGATTCATAGCTTGGGTCAAGGATGGCGGCTACCGTCGGGAAGGTGAACCGGCTCAGCGTGGTGGACGAGATCTTCCTGCACAGACACCGTGGCCTCGGCATGCCCGTCGCACTGCAGGGACTGTGGCGCACCGGCGACACCGTCGGCGCCCCCCTGCTGATCTCGCTGCACGACGCGCTCGGCCGCAGCCCCCTCGGCCGGCGCGTCGTGCGCCCGCACGTCCCCGGCGCGCGCCCCCGGCTCGAACCGGGTCACCACAGCTACCCGCTGCGCTACCCGCCCGAGCCGATCCCCGCCGCCGACGTCCTCGCCTGGGCGGACCAGCAGGCGGAGGTGGACGTCAACCCCGAACTCGGACCGGGATGGGCGCTGACCGCCACCCGTGTCGAGGGCGGCGGGACCGTCGTCTCGCTGGTGTGCTCGCACGTGCTCGCCGACGCGCGCGGCCTGATCGACGCCGTCGCCGACGCGCTGGCCGAGCGGATCCGCCCGTCCGACCCCGCGCGCGTCTCCGACGTGCGCGACGCCGCGCGCCTGGTCCGGCGCGTCGCCCGGGGCATGCGCCGGGCCCGCTGGTCCCCCGCCACCGAGAAGCCCCCGCGTCCCCGCCCGATCCGCTCCCCGGCGCGCACGGCACTGCTCGACGTCGACGCGACCGCGTGGGACACCGCGGCGGACGCGGCCGGCGGCACCCCCAATTCCCTCTTCCTCGCGCTCGCCGCGGGCATCGCCCACCGCGCCGGGCTCGACTGGCCGCTGCGGATCGCGGTACCCGTCGACGGCCGCACCGCCGCCCCCGGCCTCCCCGACGACGGCGCCGGCAACGGAGTGACGATGACCGAGGTGGCGGTCGACGCGTCCGACACCCCGGCCTCGATCCGCCACCGCGCCCGTGAGGCGTACACCCGCCGCCGGGAGGGGGCGCCGCACGGCCTGCCGGACGAGGTGCTGCAACTGCTGCCCGACCGGCTCGCCGCGCGCCTCGCCGCCGGCGCCGGCGAGCGGGACCTGCTGTGCTCCAACATCGGGCCGCTGCCCCCGGTGCTGGACGGATTCGGCCCGCACCGCACCACCGGCGTCGCCACCCGCGCCGTCCATCCGGGCCTCGCGACCGCCCGGGCCTCGACGCCCACCCGGCTCGCCGCGTACCTGTGCCGGCAGGGCGACCGCTACACCCTCGCCCTCGTCGCGCTCGACGACGAGCACTTCCCCACCCGGGCCGCCCTGCGCGCGGACACCGACGCCGAGCTCGCCGCCCACGGGCTGCTCGGCCGGCACTGGTAACCGCGGCACCTATGACTCGGCGTCACGTACAGTTCGAGCATGGCGGCTGAGACCCTTGTCACTGTTCCCGACGGCGCCCTGCGCGGCACCCGCATCGGCGACCTCCTCGCCTGGCGCGGCGTCCCCTACGCGGCACCCCCGGTGGGGCCGCTGCGGCTGCGCGCCCCGCAGCCGGTGCAACCGTGGACCGGCGAACGCGATGCCACCCGTTTCGGCGCCGCGGCGAGCCAGCACCCGCGCGGCCTGACGATCGGTTTCCGGAAGCAGCAGCCCGCGAGCGAGGACTGCCTGACGCTCAACGTGCTGGCGCCCGCGGCGCCCGCCGCGACGCCGCGGCCGGTGCTGGTGTTCATCCACGGCGGCGCCTACACGCTGGGCACCACGGCGATGCCGCTCTACGGCGGGGAATCGCTGGTGCGCCGCGGTGACGTGCTCTACGTGTCGATCAACTACCGGCTCGGCAGCCTCGGCTATCTCGACTTCACCCAGTTCTCCACGGCGGAAAGGCCTTTCGACTCGAACCTCGGGCTGCGCGACCAGGTCGCCGCGCTGGCGTGGGTGCGCCGCAACATCGCCGCCTTCGGCGGCGACCCCGACAACATCACGATCTTCGGCGAATCCGCCGGCGGCAACGCCGTCACCACCCTGCTCGCCACACCCGCCGCCGCGGGACTGTTCGCCCGCGCCGTCGCCCAGAGCTCGGCACCGAACCTCGTCGTCGACGCCGACCACGCGGCCGAGTGGGCGCGACGTTTCGTCGAACTGCTCGGCGCAGAACGGGATTCCGCGGTCGGGGCGCTCGAGTCCGCCACCCCGGCGGAGCTCGGCCGCGCCGCCCAGCGGCTCAGCGGGCGCATCCTGCACGAGACTCCCGGCCTGCACGCGTTCGGTCCCGTCATCGACGGCGACTATCTTCCCACCACCCCGATCGAAGCCTACGAAACCGGTGCCGCACATCGGGTTCCGCTGATCATCGGCACCAACGCCCGGGAGGGCACGCTGTTCCCGCGGGTCCTCGACGCGCTGCCCACCAATCAGCTCCGCATCGAGCAGATGTTCGGGCTCACCGATCCCACGGCCCAGAAACGCGTCGTCGCGGCCTATCCCGGCTACCCGGAGGCCCGCGCGGCCGTCGATCTCGGCGGCGACCTCACGTTCTGGCATCCCTCGATCGAGATCGCCCAGGCCCACGCCCGCCACGCCCCCACCTACAGCTATCGGTTCGACTACGCGCCGCCGCTGCTGCGCTGGACCGGCTTCCACGCCACCCACGCGTTCGAGCTGCTCGCCGTGTTCGGCCAGGCCGACACCGCGCTCGGCCGGGTGGTCACGGTCGCCGGTGGCCGGCGCGCGCTGCGCACGGTGAGCGACGCGGTGCAGCGTCAGTGGCTGCACTTCGCGCAGGAGGGTGAGCCGCTGCCGTCGTGGCCGCGCTACGACGAGCGCGACCGCGCCACCGTCATCTTCGACGACCCGACGCGCGTGGAGTACGACCCGTGGCGGGAGCGGCGGCTGGCCTGGGCCGGGTACCGCGGCTACCGCGGTCTCGCGCTGCCGCAGGCGGGAGCGGTCACTTGACCACGGTCAGCAGGAACACGACGTCCTCGAGCGCGGTGACGCTGTGCCGGACGGTGGGCAGCACCAGGTAGTCGCCGGCCGAGCCCTTCCAGGAGTCGTCGCCGGCGATCAGGGACAGCCGCCCGCCGAGCACCTGCAGCGACCCCTCGCCGGGGCCGTCGTGCTCGGCGAGCTCGTGCCCGGCCAGCAGTGCCACCATCGTCTGCCGCAGATGCTTGGCGTGCCCGCCCAAGATCGTCTGCGAGCTGCGGCCGCTGCTCGATGCCGCCGCCAGCTTCAGTTGCTGTCGCGCCAGAGCCGTGAGGGAAAGCTTGTCCATGGCAGCCCTTCCTGGTCGGGGTACGCCCTCGCAGTATGGCCCACCGGGCGCGCCACCGGTCAGGTTCGCGCGTACCGGACGAAGCGGAACCCGATTCCGTCGCCGGATTCCTGCCGCGCGCCGACGTCCACGGCCGTCCACCCGGGACCGATCCGCGGGGCGAAGGCGTCCGCGCCGACCTCGAGGTCCACCTCCGTGACGAGCAGCCGCGTCGCGTGCGGCATGGCCTGCGCGTAGATCTGGCCGCCGCCGATGACGCAGACGTCACCGCCGCCGGCGAGCGCCAGGGCCTCCGGCACGCCGTGGGCCACCTCGGCGCCCGCGTCCGACCAGGCCGGGTCGCGGGTGACGACGATGTTGCGCCGGCCGGGCAGCGGGCGGAACCGCGGGGGAAGCGACTCCCACGTCAGCCGGCCCATGATCACCGGCCTACCCGTCGTCGCGGCCCGGAAGTGCGCCATGTCCTCGGGGATGCGCCACGGGATCGCGCCGTCACGGCCGATGCCGCCGTCGCGGTCCTGCGCCCAGATCAGGACGATGTCGCCCGTCTCCGTCATACCGCGACCGGTGCCTTGATCGGCGGGTGGTGCCGGTACCCGGTGATCTGCACGTCCTCGTACTCGTAGTCGAAGATCGACCCGCGCCGGTTCAGCTCCAGGGTGGGGTACGGGTAGGGCGCGCGGGTGAGCTGCTCGGTGACCTGCTCGACGTGGTTGTCGTAGATGTGGCAGTCCCCGCCCGTCCACACGAACTCGCCCGGCTCGAGGTCGGTCTGCTGGGCCACCATGTGGGTCAGCAGCGCATAGCTGGCGATGTTGAACGGCACGCCGAGGAACAGGTCGGCGCTGCGCTGGTACAGCTGGCAGCTGAGCTTGCCGTCGGCGACGTGGAACTGGAAGAACGCGTGGCACGGCGCGAGCGCCATCCGGTCGATCTCGCCGACGTTCCACGCGGAGACCACGATGCGCCGCGAGTCGGGGTCGGTGCGGATCGTGTCGATCGCCTTGGTGATCTGATCGATGTGCCCGCCGTCGGGGGCCGGCCAGGAGCGCCACTGCACCCCGTAGACGGGACCGAGCTCGCCGTCGGCGTCGGCCCACTCGTCCCAGATCGTGACGCCGTGCTCCTGCAGCCACTTGACGTTCGAGTCGCCGCGCAGGAACCACAGCAGCTCGTACACGATGGACTTCAGGTGCACCTTCTTCGTGGTGATCAGCGGAAAGCCCTGCGACAGGTCGAAGCGCATCTGGTGCCCGAACAGGCTGCGCGTCCCGGTGCCCGTGCGGTCCGCCTTCGGCGTGCCGGTCTCGAGCACCAGGCGGAGGAGGTCTTCGTACGGGGTCGGCACGGCAGTCACCACGACAGGCTATCGCCCGTGCGTGGTTGTGGTCGTTGGGGCAGCCCGAAGCACGCACGGGCGATAGCCTGACTCCATGCCCGAGCTGCCCGAGGTGGAAGCCCTGGCGGTGTTCCTGCGCGAGCACGCCGTCGGTGCCGTCGTCGGCCGGATCGACGTGGCGGCGCTCAGCGTCCTGCAGACCGCCGACCCGCCGATCACCGTGCTGCAGGGCCGCGACGTCACCGGCGTGTCCCGCTTCGGGAAGTTCCTGGCCGTCGACTGCGCCGGTCTGTGGCTCGTCACGCACCTGTCGCGGGCGGGGTGGCTGCGCTGGCAGGACAACCCGTCGCCGGCACCGCCGAAGCTGGGCCGGGGTCCGCTCGCGCTGCGAGTACACCTGTTCACCCCCGACGCCGCCACCCCCGCCTTCGACCTCACCGAGGCCGGCACCCGCAAGCGCCTCGCCGTGTGGATCGCCGACCGTCCGCAGCAGGTGCCCGGCATCGCCCGGCTCGGTCCCGACGCCCTGGCCGTCACCGCCGACGAGCTGGCCGCGCGGCTGGTGGGCAGCACCGCACGCCTGAAGACCGCCCTCACCGACCAGCAGGTGCTCGCCGGGATCGGCAACGCCTACTCCGACGAGATCCTGCACGTCGCCCGGTTGTCGCCGTTCGCGCCGGCGGGCCGGCTCACCGACGAGCAACGGCAGGCGCTGTACGACGCGCTGCGCACGGTGCTCCTCGACGCCGTGAGCCGTTCCGTGGGCCAGGATGCCGCGCGGCTCAAGGGTGAGAAGCGGTCGGGGATGCGGGTACACGCCCGCACGGGCCTGCCGTGCCCGGAGTGCGGCGACACCGTCCGCGAGGTCGCCTACGCCGAGCGTTCCTTCCAGTACTGCCCGACGTGCCAGACCGGCGGGAAGATCCTCGCGGACCGGCGGCTGTCGCGGCTGGTCAAGTGAGTGGTGTCGTTCGGGACCCGCGCAGATCCGGAAGGACACCACGGCGGTAGCGTGCGGCTGTGACGGTTCTCGACGGTCTCCGCGGAGGTGCCCGCACGCTCGACCCCGGCTACTTCGCGCTCGTGATGGCGACCGGCATCGTGTCGATCGGCATGCACCTGCAGGGTCTGGTGACGGTGTCGGCCGCGTTACTGCTGGTGTCCGTCGTCGCCTACGCCGTCCTGCTGGTGCTGACCGGGTGGCGGCTCGTGCGGTTCCGCGACGAGGTCCGCGCCGACCTCACCGACGCGAGCCGCGCGTTCGGGTTCTTCACGTTCGTCGCGGGCAGCAACGTGCTGGGGATCCGACTGACCATGGACGGGTGGCACTCGACGGCGGCGGTCCTGCTCGTCGGCGCGGCCGCGACGTGGCTCGTGCTCGGCTACGTGATTCCCTGGACGGCGGTGCTCGGCACCCGCAGACGCCCGGTGATCGCCAAGGCCAACGGCAGCTGGTTCGTGTGGGTGGTCGCGGCCCAGTCGGTCGCGCTCGCCGCAGCCACCCTCGAGCCGATCTACGACGACCTGCGGCGTCCGCTGTCGCTGGTGGCCGTGTTCGCGTGGTCGGTCGGCCTGTTCCTCTACGCCGCGGCGGGCGTGTTCGTCGCGGCCCGGATGATGCAGTATCCGCTCCGGCCGGTGGACCTCACGCCGTCGTACTGGGTGTCGATGGGCGCCGCGGCGATCACCGTGGTGGCCGGCTCACGCATCGTGGCGATGGAGTCGGCCCCGATGGTCGACGCCACCCGCGGACTCGTCGCCGGGCTGGTGGTGGTGTTCTGGGCGTTCGCGACGTGGCTGCTGCCCGCCCTCGTCGCCGCCGGGTGGTGGCGGCACCGCACCCACCGCATCCGGCTGCGCTACGAGCCGGGCCTGTGGTCGGTGGTCTTCCCGCTCGGGATGTACGGCGTCGCCGGGGTCTACCTCGCCGAGGCCGACGAGTTGCCGTGGGTCGGGGTGGTCGGCAGGACGGAACTGTGGGCGGCCGTGACGGTGTGGGCGGCGGTGTTCGCGGCGATGCTCGTCCACCTGTGGCGCACGGTGCTGCGTCCGCGTCCGGCTACCGTGGGCCGGTGACGACCGAGGACCTCGACGACGATTCCGTGCACGGTGTGCTGCACCACCCGGCCGGCGTCCCGCGCGGCGCGGTGGCGCTGACCCACGGGGCCGGCGGCAACTGCGACGCGGCGATCCTGCGGCAGGTGTGCAGCGCGTTCGCCGACGCGGGGTTCCTCGCGTTGCGGTTCGACCTGCCGTTCCGGCGCCGACGGCCGAAGGGGCCGCCGCAGCCGTCGCGGGCGGCGGAGGACCGGGCCGGGATCGCGGCGGCGGCCGAGGCGATGCGGGTCCGCACAGTCGGCCCACTCGTGCTCGGCGGCGTCTCGTACGGCGGCCGGCAGACGTCGATACTTGCCGCCGAGCAGCCCGACGTCGCGGACGCGCTGGTGCTGCTGTCGTATCCGCTGCATCCGCCGGGCAAGCCCGAGAAGGCGCGCACCGAGCACCTGCCGTCCCTGACGGTGCCGACGGTCTTCGCGCACGGCGACCGGGATCCGTTCGGCACCCTGGACGAACTGCGCACCGCGCTGACCTCGATCCCGGCGCCCACCGTGCTGGTCCCGGTGACCGGCGCGGCCCACGACCTCGGCAAGGCGAAGACCGATCCGGCACCGCCGATCGTGCACGCCGTGTCCGGACTGCTCTCGGACACGGCGTCCCGGCCGTGGCACCCACGGCCGCGCGCGTAACGCGTCGGTGGCGTGGGCCCGGCCGGAGGGCGGCGACCGCTGGCCTCCAGCCGGGCCTGGTCTCGTGTAGATCCTCGACGACGGCGGCCGGGGCGGTCTGTCGCATCCTCCACGAGCCGAACCGCCGGTGTCAGGCAGTCGGTTCGGCCCTCCAACCTCCGACGGGACGCGGAAGCCGGGGCTAGAGTCGATCAAGTCGGACGTGGGAGCAGGGGAGGTGGGCGGTGCCTACGTCTCGGTTGCGGACCAACGCGAGGACCCTGCCGATCATCTTGGCCCTGTCCCTCGCCTTCACGATCACGGTCGTCGACCCGCTGGTGCTGAGCCTGAATCTGCCGCAGGTGAGCCGGGCCCTCGACGTGCCACCGCAGGTCGTCGGATTGCTGGGCGGTATGGCGACGCTGGTGATGGCCGCCGCCGTCCTCGCCGCGGGCAACCTTGGCGACGCGTTCGGGCTTCGACGCTTGCTGAGGTCGGGGCTGGTCGTCGTCACGGTCGCCGATCTGCTCTCCATGCTCTCGCCCAACTACGCTTTTCTGCTTGCGATGCGGGTCTTGGCCGGACTGGGAATGACGGCGCTGCTCGGAGTGCCGCTGGCCCTGCTCAAGACGTCCGTGACGGACAAGCAGCGGCCGACGGCCATCGGCGTTTTCGTGGCCATCGAGATGGTTCTCTGTGGGGTACTCCCGGCGTTGACGGGCTGGGCGGTGGCGGCCGTCGGCTGGCGAGTTGTGTTCCTGGTCGCACCGCTGCTTGCCATGATCTCGCTTCTGCTGACGGCGAGGTACGTCCCGGAGACGCCCGTTCAGCATCGCGCTCGGCTGGACGTGGCCGGCGTCGTCCTGGTCGGTATGGCCCTCCTGGCACTCGTCATCGGACTGGCAGCCGCGCAGAACGGCGTCTTCCGGCCCGAGACATGGCTGCCGCTGGCCGTCAGCGTGGTCGCCGCCGTGCTTTTCGTTCGCCACGAACACCGCACCCCCGAACCGGCACTGGACCTGGCTCTGTTCGGAAGCCGGCCCTTCAGCGTGGCTCTGGCGGCGGCCTTCACGCTGAATTTTCTCATGGCCGGGCTCGGCATCGTCCTGGGGCAGTTCGGCAGTGTGGTGCTCGCGCTGTCACCGGAGACCATCGGCCTGTTGTTCCTCCCCGGCACACTGCTGATCGCCGGTTTCGTGGTCTTGTCCGGGAGCCTGGTGGGGAAGTTCTCGCCGAAACCGGTGATGGTCGTCGGCCTCCTGCTCATGGCAACCGGCGGACTGCTGATGGCGGGCACGGTCAACCCGACAATGGCGCTGTGGTTGCTCGTGGCGGCCGTATGGCTGTACAACCTGGGCTCGATGGTGACCTCCACATCGGTGTCCGAGACGGTGCTCTCCCAGGCGCCGAGCGGGCAGTCCGGAACGGTGGCGTCCGTGCAGTTGGCCTTCGGGATGACCGGCTATGCGTTCGGGCCCACCGTGTACCTGCTGCTTCTCAACGTATTCTTCCAGCGAGAATGGCTGGCCGACACCGAGGCACGCGGGCTGACGGCGACCCAGGGCGAGCAGGCCGTGGATGCCGCGCGTAGCGCGGTGGCGCAGAGCCCCGGGGGCGCCGGGTACGACCCGAACTTGCTTCGGCAGGTGGGCGGTCTCGATCTCGGAGCGGACTTGGCCGACGCGGTGCGACTCACCATGCTCACTGTCAGCGCCCTGCCGATCGCTGTGGCGGTGGCGGCCTTTGTGCTCATGTCCCGCCGCAAGAGGCCGATCAGGACGGTCCGCAGGTGACTACCAGCACGTCCCTCCGTGCCGGCTTGCCGCGGTCGACCGCTCGGATCGGCGAAACACCGTGCCAGGTACAACGGTCGTCGCCCAGGAGGAAGGTGCCGGGTTCGCGCAGGGTCGTCGTCAGAAGTCGATCGCCCTCCGGGCCGAACACCGAACTTTCGCCGCCGACAGCATTGTCGACGCTGATCAACAGCGAACTGACAAGCGTGACACCGTCGCGGTGCAAGCCCTCGGGCGTGGGCCGGCCCTCGTCATCTGCCGTTGCGACCACGCGGAACGGATGCACCCAGACCGTCCATTCGGGCGCTTCGTCGAGGACCGGCGCGATCCGGCCCACCAGCTTCACCGTGCGCTCGAACAGCGGATCTTCGAGGAACGCGGCTGTCAGCGGTTCGAAATGGCGGTCTCGTGCGAGGTAGAGGGCGTTGGAGTCGTCAGGCTGTACGAATTCACGGTGCGCCGTCGGCGCCAGCGCGCCGTCGGCCACCCGGTACCGGAACTGGCCGTAGCGCCGCAGCCGGTGAACGCCCTGTTCTGCCGCGTACGGGTCGGGCGCAAGCTCCTCCCAATGCGCGGAGAACCGAACCCACGCATCGGCGTCGGCACCGATGGATCGCCACAGGCCTGCCGCCGACATCAAGAACGTGCCCACGGAGGCGAGTGCTCGCCGGGCGGCTTCGACCGGATCCGTGCCGGCCTCCGTACCTCCCGCGACTTCTTCCCTCATCCACTCAGAGGTAGCAAGGACGGTCCCGACGCGCAACCTTCGCCGGTGCAGACGGATGAACGCAGCTACCCACCGAAAGGCGCCGAACGAAATCCCTTGGGTCGAAGAGCGCGAACGCCACCGTCGGCACGGCGAGTTGCCACGAAGCGACCTCCGCCCGCCCGACGCGGCAGGCCCCGGTCAGGGAGTCTGCCGCGCCCGGCGTAACCGGTCGAGATCGTCCTGCACCCGTGCGCTCACCGCCACGGGATACGGCGACCCCGCCTCGTCGAGGGAACGAAGCGCCGGCGGAAGAGCGTCGATCTGCTGCCGTGCACGCCGTCGCGCCGCGTCGAGTCCGGCGTCGTACTGCGACAGCCGCCGGCCGCCACGCATCACGGGCACCAGCAGCGGCTCACCCGGGAGGTTCTCGTCGGGCCGGCCGATGATGTCACCTGCGAAGACGCCGTCGTCGACCCGGCGGTACACCTGCTTGCGCCCGGGAGGGAGGACCTTGCCGCTCGACAGCTTCGTCCGCCCGACGCCGGCGTACTCGACGAGCTTGTATGCCATGTCGAGCGTGGGCGCGTCCTGGGCGACGGAGAGCTGGGTGCCCACCCCGAAGCCGTCGATGGGACAGCCGTCGTCCAGCAGTGCCGCCACGCTGTACTCGTCGAGGCCCGACGAGGCGAAGATCCGGACGCCGTGCAGACCCGCCGCGTCGAGCCGGGCACGCGTCGCCTTCGACAGCGCGCCGAGGTCCCCGGAATCCAGCCGGACCGCGCGCACGTCGAACCGGTCGCCCAGTCGCTCGGCCAGTTCGACGACCAGGTCGACGCCGCGCAGTGTGTCGTAGGTGTCGACGAGCAACGTCGTGCCGGGATTGAGCCGCGCGAACGCCTCGAAGGCGTCGAACTCGTCGTCGAACGCCTGGACGAAGCTGTGGGCCATCGTGCCGAACGCGGGGATTCCGTATTCCTTGGCCGCGCGCAGGTTGGAGGTTCCCGCGGCACCCGCGAGGTAGCTGGTCCGGGCGACCTCGAGGGCGGCGTCGGTGCCGTGGGCCCGGCGCGCCCCGAAATCCACCACCAGCCGCCCGCGGGCGGCCTCGACCACCCGCGCGGCCTTGCTCGCGAGGACACACTGCAGGTGGATCCGGTTCAGAACGAAGGTCTCGACGAGCTGCGCCTCCAGGATCGGCGCGACGACCTGGACGATCGGCTCGTTCGGAAAGACGACGGTGCCCTCCGGCACGGCCCACACGTCGCCGGTGAAACGCACCCCGGCGAGCCGCTCGAGGAACTCGTCGGAGAACAGGCCGAGTCCGCGCAGGTACTGCAGGTCGTCCTCCTCGAACCGGAACGCCTCGAGGAAGTCGAGCACGTCGGGCAGGCCGGCGGCCAGCACATAGGACCGGCCCGGCGGAAGCTTGCGGAAGAACGTCTCGAACACGGCCGTGTCCGACATTCCCAGGGCCAGATAGGCCTGCGCCATCGTGACCTCGTACAGGTCGGTGAACAGCGCGGCACCGCGCGGCGGAACTCCCATGGCAGCCGTCACCCGTCTCCGTCGAACCCGGCCCGTCCGGGCCCGTTCTCCATATGCGGATTCTCACACGCCGGCGACGGGCTGCGGCCGTGTTGCCCCTTTTGCCGCGGTGAACGGGGCCGGCACTCGGGGCCGCGCGAGGGGTGCCCCTATGCTGACGGGTGTGAGCGCTCCCGGTGACAACGGCATGATCGACGACACCGCCGACATCGACGCGCTGCTCGCCGAGATCCGCGAACGGCTCACCGACACCGTTACCACCCCGGCGAGCATGCAGAGCCTGCTCGAGGCGGTGCTCGTCGTCGGGTCGGGCCTCGAACTCGACTCCATGCTGCAGCGCATCGTCTCCGCGGCCGTCGCGCTGCTCGGCGCCCGCTACGGTGCGCTCGGCGTGCGGGCGCCCGACGGCGGGCTGTCGGAGTTCGTGTACGTCGGCATCGACCCGGCCGAGCGCAGCCGTATGGGGCACCTGCCCGAGGGCCGGGGCCTGCTCGGCCTGCTCATCAACGACCCGCGGCCGGTGCGGATCGCGGACCTGTCGGAGCATCCCGCCTCGATCGGCTTCCCACCCGGCCATCCCCCGATGAAGAGCTTCCTCGGCACGCCGATCATGGTGCGCGGCAGGGTTTTCGGAAGCATCTATCTCACCGAGAAGATCGACGGTCCCGCCTTCACCGAAGAGGACGAGGTGATCCTGAAGGTCCTCGCCACCTCCGCGGGCGTCGCGATCGACAACGCCCGCCTGTTCGAGGGGTCCCTCACCCGCGAACGCTGGCTCGAGGCGGTGGCCGCGATCAACTCACGGTTGCTGGTGGGCGGTTCCGTCGACGAGACCCTGGCGCTCCTGGTCGACCGGGTCCGGGACCTCGCCCACACCGTGGGCACCTACGTCCTGCTGGTCGACGGCACCCAGGGGACCGTCCGGGCCGCCGCCGCGCCCGGACCGCCGGCGACGGGCTCACGTCTCGATCTCACCGATTCTCCTGTTCTGCAGGCGATCCGGACCCGGCGCACACTGATCACCGACAACCTCGAGGGGCTTCCGGCAGCCGGCGCGGGCCGCGCCGCGATCCTGCCGCTGTCCGCCACGTCGGGGGTCACCGGCGTACTGATCGCCACCCGGTCGGCCCGTTCCGATGCGTGGGACGACGCGGAGGTGACGCGACTCGAGTCAATGGCCGACCTGGTCACGGTGGCACTCGAATTCGCCGCGCAGCAACGCAAGAAGCGGCTGCTCGACGTCCTCGCCGACCGGGACCGGATCGCACAGGATCTGCACGACAACGTGATCCAGCGCCTCTTCGCCACCGGGATGAGCCTGCAGAGCACCCTGGTGCCCGGCACCGATCCCGACCGGGTCGCGGACATCGTCCAGCACGCCGTCGAGCAGCTCGACCGCACGGTCCGCGAGATCCGCACCACCATCTTCGATCTGCACACCACCGGCGCCGCGGCGTCGACCAGCCTGCGGCGGCGGCTGCTGGACGTGGTCGGCGACCTGACCACCCAGTCCCCCGTGGCACCGAACGTCCAATTCGCCGGCGCCATCGACACTCTCGTACCCGCACGCATCCATCCGCACGCCGAGGCGGTGCTGCGGGAGGGACTGAGCAACGCGCTGCGCCACTCGCAATCGGAGAAGATCTCCGTATCCGTCACCGCGGGCGACGAGTTCACGATCGAGATCGTCGACGACGGCATCGGGCTGCCGGACACACCGCGCCGCAGCGGCCTCGCGAATCTCGAGCGGCGCGCCCAGCAGTGCGGCGGCCGCTGCAGCACCGGCCCCGGCGAGAGGGGCGGAACGCGCGTGCTGTGGCAGGTCCCCCTGTGACCCGGGGTCCCCGTCAGACCTCGCGCTGCTTGCGCAGCTCGGTGGCGAGCACCGCGGCCTGCGTGCGGCGCTGCATCCCGAGCTTGGCCAGCAGCCGCGAGACGTAGTTCTTGATCGTCTTCTCCGCCAGGAACAGCCGCTCGGCGATCTCGCGGTTGGTCAGGCCCTCCCCGATCAGCTCGAACACGGCCCGTTCCTGCTCCGACAGCTCGGCGAGCGGGTCCGCCGTGCGGGACGCGCGGATGCGTTCCATGAGCGCGGCCGTCGCCCGGCTGTCGAGCAACGAGCCGCCGGCCGCGACGGTCCGGATCGCCGAGACCAGGTCGGTGCCGAGGATCTGCTTGAGGACGAATCCGGAGGCGCCCGCCATGATCGCGTCGAACAGGGCCTCGTCGTCGGCGTAGGAGGTGAGCATGAGCGCGCGCAGCTCCGGCATGCGCGCCCGCAGCTCGCGGCACAGTTCGACGCCGTTGCCGTCGGGCAGGCGCACGTCGAGCACCGCGACTTCGGCTCCGCTGCCCGGGATGCGGGCCAGCGCCTCACCGACCGACGCGGCCTCCCCGACAACCGTGAAGTCGGGCACGCTGTCGAGCAGGTCGACCAACCCGCGCCGCACGATCTCATGGTCGTCGACGAGAAATACCCGAGGCATCGTCCCTCACCTTTCCTGACACCGGCATTGCGGTGACCATCGTCTCAGCTCGCTCGCGCGCCGCCGACCCCGGGCCGTTCGACGGCAGTTTCGGGACCTTCGGCACATGCGCCCGGTGCAGCCCGCGGGCGATGCTCGGACAGTCATCCCCGATGAGCCGTGCGAGGTGACCGACCAGGACGAGGAGGCTGCGATGTCCACGGTGCCCGACACCTGGTCCACGAGCGACACCGAGGTCATTGCGCGTGCCGTGATCGAGGCCCCCTCCATCCACGACACCCAGCCGTGGAACCTGCGCCTTCCGGCCCGCACCGCCGAACTCGAGGAGCGGGTCGAGTTCGCCGCCCCCGGCCAGGACCCCCTGCGCCCGGATCGGCTCATCTCGTGCGGAGCCGCCGTCGCCAACCTCGAACTCGGCATCCGGGTGCTCGGCTGGAGCACCCGGACCCTGCTGCTGCCCGAGCCGGAGCGGCCCGAGCTGATCGCACGGATCGAGGCAGCGGCGCCGGCCACTCCGTCGAGCACCGACCTGGGGTTCTTCGCCGCCATCTCGCACCGGCGCAGCCACCGCGAGTCGTTCGCCCGGATCCCGGTGCCGGCGACCACCATCGCCGACGTGATGGCCGCCGCCGACGTCCCCGGCGTCCAGGTTCGCCTGCTGGCGTCGGACGAGGCCCCGGCGCTCGCCGACATGCTCACCTACTCGGCCGACGCGATGCGCCGCAATCCGTACTACCAGCGCGAGATGTTCCGGTGGACGTCGCACTGGCACCCGGAGGGCAACGCCGAGGTGGTGACCGACTGGGGCGCCGATCTCGACGCCGGCGGACCCGCCGGGCGCGCGCTGATCACCACCGGTGTGCCGGACACCGCCGAACTCGCGGCGGCCATCGACCGGGAGACCGTGCTGGTCTTCTCGGTGCACTCCGGCAATCCGATCGACCTGGTCCGGGTGGGCATCGCATCCGAGCGGGCGTGGCTGGCGGCGGTCGACGCCCGGTTGTCGGCGTCCGTGCTCACCTATCCACTGCGCGTAGAGGATTCGGCTGACCGGCTCGCCGAGCGGATGGACATCGACGGCCTGCCGCAACTGATCATGCGCATCGGGTTCTGACCCGACCGAACCGACCGCCGGGCGCCGCAGGGGGGCACCCGGGGTCCCACCAGAGAGGGAATACATCACTGTGACCAGGGAACTCACGGATCTCGAACTGCTCCGAGAGCTCGAGCCGATCGCCGAGGACAACGTCCACCGCCACCTGGCGATGGCGAAGGACTGGCATCCGCACGACTATGTTCCGTGGGACGCGGGCCGCAACTTCGCCGCCCTCGGCGGCATCGACTGGGATCCCGGCCAGTCCGCGCTGTCCGAGACCGCGCAGGCAGCGATGATCACCAATCTGCTCACCGAGGACAACCTGCCCTCCTACCACCGCGAGATCGCCGAGCACTTCAGCCTCGACGGCGCCTGGGGCACGTGGGTGGGCCGCTGGACGGCCGAGGAGAACAAGCACTCCGTCGTCATGCGGGACTACCTGGTGGTCACCCGCGGTGTGGACCCCGTTGCGCTCGAGAACGCGCGCATGGCGCACATGACCACCGGATTCGACCCGGGCTCGACGTCGATGCTCGAGTCCGTGTCGTACGTGACCTTCCAGGAACTGGCGACCCGGGTCTCGCACCGCAACACCGGCCGGGCCTGCGGCGATCCGATCGCGGACCGCATGCTCGCCCGCGTCGCCGCGGACGAGAACCTGCACATGATGTTCTATCGCAACATCGTCGAGGGCGCCCTCGACATCGCCCCCGACCAGGCGCTCGCCGCGGTCATGAGCGTGCTGACCCGGTTCCGGATGCCGGGCGCGTCGATGGCGAACTTCCGGCGCAACGCCGTGCTGATCGCCAAGGGCGGCATCTACGACCTGCGGCAGCATCTCGACGACGTGGTGCTGCCGGTGCTCCGCAAGTGGCGCGTCTTCGACCGCACCGACTTCGGCGGCCGCGGCGAGCAGCTGCGCGAGGACCTCGACGCCTTCCTCACCGACCTGCAGACGAAGGCCGAGCGGTTCGAGGAGGCCCGGGACCGGGCGTTGGCCCGTCAGGCCCGGCGCGACGAACACGCAGGGGCGAGCGCATGACCAGCGTGCGCGAGCCCGGATCCCGGGAGGACCGGGACACCGGGTCGGCGGAGCTTTTCGGCTCGGTGCTCAACATGGCCCGCGCCGCGAAACGGGGCGACGTGTCCGGATGGCTCACCGTCAAGAGCGGCACGCACCGCCCGGAGGACGTCGCCTTCCTGAGTTCGCAGATGCTCGGCGTGCTGATCGAGAACGACGCCGTCCGTCGCGGGGTGCATCCCGCCGACGTGTGGAGCGAGCTGCGCCGGCGCGGCCTCGACGACTTCGGCTGACCACGCCGGCTACCCGGAACCACCCGGCGACGATGCCCGGCACCCGCTCAGGGTGCCGGGCATCGAGCGTCCGGGCACGTTCGCCCGGCGGTCGCGCGCTGCGGTGCTTCCCGCGCGCGTAGGGACGCGCGCGGGAAGCACCCTGCCGCGCAACCACATGCGGCGCAGTCCGGGACGGGACGGCTACTTCTCGCCGTCCGGCCGGACGATCAGCACGGGGCAGTCGGCCGTCTGCATCAGCGCGTTGCTGGTCGATCCCAGCAGCAGGCCCTTGAAGCCGCCGCGGCCGCGGGAGCCCACGACGATCAGCTGGGCACGTTCGGCGTACTCGCTCAGCACCCGCACCGGCCGGTCCCGCGCGACGACGCGCTCGACGACGACGTCCGGGTAGCGCTCCTGGAACCCGGCGAGGTTCTCGGCGAGCACGACCTCCTCCCCCGTCTGGATCCTGCTCCACTGCGGATCCTCGGGCACCGCACCCAGGGACGGCTGCACGCTCACGTCGCTCCACACGTTCACCGCGACAAGCGTCGCCTTGCGGGCGGCCGCCTCGGTGAACGCCACCTCGACGGCGCGCACGGAGGCCTCGGAACCGTCGACGCCGACCACGACCGGCCCGTCGGAGGGCGGTGCCCCGTCGAGGGTGCGGCCGCGCACGATCGCGACCGGGCAGTGGGCGTGCGAGGCGAGACCGAGGGTGACGGAGCCGACGAGCAGCCCCTTCACCTCCCCGAGCCCGCGCGAGCCGAGCACGATGGTGTCGGCACGGTTCGAGAGGTCGACGAGGGTGGGGACGGCCTTGCCCTCGATCTGCTCCGTGGTGATCTCGACCGGGCCCTGCTCGTCGGCGATGCGCTTGGCGAGCACCTTGGCACTGTCGAGCCGCGCCCGCGCCGTCTCCTTCATCTCCTCGTGGAAGCTCTCCGCGAGGTAGGGCTCGGAGTAGTAGAACGCGGGGATGTGCACGACGGTGACGATGTGCAGCGGCAGCGCGCGGGCCGCGGCAGCGCGGGCCGCCCAGATCACCGCGGTTGCCGCCGCGTCGGATCCGTCGACCGCGACGACGATCGGTTGGGTTTCGGTCATCTGATGTTCGGCGCCGATACTCCCTCGTTCACGAGGGAGAGGAAGCGCCGTCCTCCTTTCGGGGGGAGTGGTGGTGTCGGGCAAACCTGTCGGTGGGGTCGGTTGGCGTGCCGGGCATGGGGATCGAGGTGGTGCGCTACCACTACCGGTTGCGGCCGGGCACCACCGCCGCCGCTGCCCTGATCGAGGAGTGGCATCGCTGCCGGTTCCTGTGGAACGAAGCCGTCCACCAGTTCACGACGGGCCGCAAGCCGAGTTTCGGGACACTCGGCACGCAGTTGACCGACGCCCGGGCACGCGCGTCGTGGTTGCGGGACGGTTCCCAGGTCGCCCAGCAGCAGATGCTGCGCACCTACGCGCAGGCGTTGGACGCATCGTGCACGGTCAAGGGCCGGGGCCGGCCGCGCTTCAAGGCGCGGAAGAAGACCCTGCCGACGCTCGAGTACACCCGCCGCGGGTTCCGGATCCGCGACGGCCGGTTGGTGTTGCCCAAAGGCGTGAGTGTTCCGGTGGTGTGGTCGCGGGCACTGCCGGCGGAGCCGTCGAGTGTGCGCATCACCCGCGATTGCCTCGATCACTGGTATGCCTCGTTCGTGGTGACCCACGAGGCAGGGCCGATCCCCGTGGTCGAGGAGAACAGCGGTGTCGGGATCGATTGGGGAGTGGCCCGGACCGCGACGGCCACCGAGGAGCGGTTCGATCTGCCGCATCACGGGCACCGGAAACGGTGTGCGGCGGAGTTGGCGAGAGCGCAGCGGAAGAGGGCGCGGCGTCGCCGGGGGAAGGGACACCCACCCTCGAAGGGCTATCGGCGGGCCCGCGCACAGGCCGCGAAGGTGCAGAAGAAGGCGGTCCGGCACAACCGGCACGACGGCCGGATCTGGGCCGGGACCGTGGTCGATGCGCATCGTCTCGTCGCGGTGGAGGATTTCAAACCCAAGTTTCTGACGAAATCCACTATGGCGCGTAAGGCCGCCGATGCCGCGGTCGCGACGGTGAAACGAGAGTTGATCGAGCAGGGCAGGCGGGCCGACCGGAAGGTGGTGTTGGTGCGGCCCGCGTACACAACCATGACGTGTTCGAGGTGTTTCGCGAGAGCCAAGCAACCCCTCGGACTCGAGGAACGAATCTTCCGGTGCCGGGCGTGCGGGTATACCGCGTGCCGGGACCGGAACGCTGCCAGGGTGGTTCTGGTTGTGGCGGAGCGTGGCCACACCGGTGTCGACGACGTGAGTCAAACGGATCACCTCCCTCCGAGTGGTGGTGCGGTTGCGGTCTGAGTCGGGAATCTCCTGCCTTCAGGAAGGAGAGGCGTTAAGAAAATCCCCTCTGTCTGCGGGCCGGTGGGCCCGGGTTCTCACATCGGCACGGGTGTCAGTTGCAGATCTCCCGCAGCTGTTCGATCAGTCGGACCCGGCCGGCGGTGTTCTCCGCGATCGGGGTGACGTTGAGGGTGGTGACGCCGGCTTCGGCGAACGCGGCGACGCGTTCCCGGACGTAACTCTCGGGCCCGATGAGCGAGACCGCCCGCACCAGGTCGTCGGGCACCGCGGCGGCGGCCTCCTCCTTCCGGCCTGCGAGATACAGGTCCTGAATGGTCTCCGCCTCCTTCGCGTACCCGTAGCGGACGGCGAGGTCGTTGTAGAAGTTCTTGCCCTTCGCCCCCATGCCGCCGATGTACAGCGCGAGGTGCGGGCGTACGAAATCGAGCAGGAAGTCGACGTCGTCGCCGATCGCGAGCGACGCGCCGACATAGACCTGCAGGTCCCCGAGCGCGGGATCGCGCTTGGCCTTGCCGCGCGCGAGGGACTCGCCCCACACGTCGGCGGCCTTCTCGGGATAGAAGAAGATCGGTTCCCAGCCCTCGGCGATCTCGGCGGTCATCTCGACGTTCTTGGGGCCGATCGCGGCGATCAGGACGGGGATGCGTTCGCGCACCGGGTGGTTGATGAGCTTGAGCGGCTTGCCGAGTCCGGTGCCCTTCTCCGGCGGCAGCGGGATCTGGTAGTACTTGCCCTGGTACTCGACCTTCTCCCGGCGCCACACCTGGCGGCAGATGTCGACGAGTTCACGGGTCCGGCCGAGCGGCGCGTCGTACTTGACGCCGTGGAATCCCTCGATGACCTGCGGGCCGGACGCACCGATGCCCAGGACGAAGCGGCCGTCGGAGACGTAGTCGAGCCCTGCGGCGGTCATCGCGGTCAGGCTCGGGGTGCGGGTGTAGATCTGGAAGATGCCCGAGGCCAGCTCGAGTCGTTCGGTCTTGGCCGCGAGGTAGCCGAGCTGACTCACCGCGTCGAACGAGTACGCCTCCGGTACGAAGACGATGTCGAGGCCGGCCCGTTCGAGATCGGCCACCTCCGCCGCCGTCTCGGCGAATCCGCCGCTGTAGTTCAATCCCATCCCGATGCGCATCCGCATACCCCGTGATTCGTTGGTGCGTGGTCCTGCCGGGCACGCTCGTACCCGTGTGCCAGGTACCCTACCGCCGGGGCGTGGCGCGACCTTCAGGACTCGTCGGGGCGCACCACCATCACGGGGCACTGCGCGTCGCGGATCAGCGAGTTGCTGGTGGAGCCGAGCAGCATGCCGGTGAAGCCGCCGCGGCCGCGGCTGCCGAGCACCAGCAGCTGCGCCTTCTCGGACCAGGCCAGCAGGTGGGCGCGCGGCCCGTCGACGTACACCTCGCGACGCACGTTCACGTCGGGGTAGCGGTCGTGGAACCCGGCGAGGCGCTCGGCGAGCAGGGCCTGCTCGGATTCCGCGAACGCGTCCGGATCGATCGAAACCTCCACGGCCTCGTCGAAGGTGCCCCGCCGCATGTCGCTCCACACGTGCACCGCGACGAGGTCGACGCCGCGCAGGCCGGCCTCCTCGAACGCCGCGCGGACGGCCTTCTCGCTGAGGGGGCTGCCGTCGACCCCGACGACGACGGGCCGGGTGTCGGGCAGGGACTCCGGAGCCTTGCCGCGGACGACGACGACCGGGCAGCGACCGTGGCTGGCGACGGACACCGGGGTGGAGCCGAGCAGTGCTTCGCCCACCCGGCCGGTGCCGGAGGAGCCGAGCACGAGCATGCGCGCGCGGGCGGACAGGTCGATGAGCCAGCGGGCGCTGCCGGTGGCGGCGAGCCGGGTGGTGATCTCGAGTGCCGGCGCGACGGTGCGGGCGACCTCCTCGGCGCGCTGCAGCAGCGTCTTGCCCTCGTCCTCGACCCATTCGAAGACCTGCGCGGTCTGGATGAACGGCGCCCCGCTGTAGCCGCTGGGGGCGAAGTCGAGAGCGTGCACGATGTGCAGCGGCAGCCCGCGGTCGGCGGCCGTCGCGGCGGCCCACCGGACGGCGTCGTCGGAGGCGGGGGATCCGTCGATCCCGACCACCACGGTGTTCGAGCGCACCGCCTCGTCGTGCGTGGGCTCGTGGTGCGCCTTGCTGCCTGGGAACTTCACGTCGGTCACCGCTCTCGTCGCAGGGATCGTCCTCGGGGTCGAGGTTAATCCGCTCCCCTGGGGGCAGGAATGGTCTTTGGTCCCTCTCCGGGAAGTCCGGAGCCACTGGCCCGGTGCCGGGGATGCGGCCACAATCGTAGGGAGAGGAGGCGCATCATGTCCGGTGGACCGATCCGCATGGCGGGGGCCGCGGCCCCCAAGGTCCGGGCGGCGGACGTGATGAGCACGCCGGTGCTGGCCGTGACGGTCGACGCCACCCTGGAGCGGGCCGGGGAGGTGCTGGCCCGCAACGGCTTCACCACCCTCCCGGTGGTCGACGAGCACGGCCGGCTGTGCGGCCTGATCACCGAGGAGGCGCTGGCGGGGGCGCATCTGGCGCGCCTGTCGATGTACGCCGACCTGCCCGAGCCGCTCGTGACCGCGGTCCGCCGGCCGCTGACGGTGCGGGCGGTGGCGTTGCCGCCGGTGGCCCTCGACGCGGACGCCGAGCTGTTCGACATCGCGCGGGCGATGCTGCAGATGCGGCTGCGGTCCGTGCCGGTGGTGCGCGACGGCAGGCCGATCGGAATCGTCAGCTGGCGCAATATCCTTCCCATGCTCGAACGCTGACGCACCGAAGCGATCTACGTCACATTAAATTGTCATTTCAGATACCAATTATCTAGTCTCAGGTCATGCAACTCACCCAGTTCACCGATCTCGGACTGAGAGTTGTCATGTACCTGGCGGCCGCCGCGCCCGACAGCTCCCCCAGCACCAAGCGCGTCGCCGAGCAGCTGCAGCTGTCGTACGCACACACCACCAAGGTGGTCGCACGATTGAGTGAACTCGGCGTCGTCACGACCCGCCGCGGCCGCGGCGGCGGACTGACCATCACCGAGCTCGGCCGGGGCGCGTCCGTCGGATGGCTCACCCGGCAACTCGAAGGCGACAGCGAGGTCGTCGCCTGCGAGGGCGACAAACCGTGCCCGCTGCGGGAAGGATGCAGCCTCCGCGGCGCACTGCGCCGAGCCCAGGAGTCCTTCTACGCGGCGCTCGACTCCGTCACCGTCGCCGATCTCACCCGGGCCCCCACCCGCGCCGTCCTGCTCGACCTCACCCGCCCCGCCGTCTGACCGCACGGTTCCACAGCCCGGAACCGGCCCAGCCCTACCCGAAACGGAGTTCACGATGCCGCTCTCAGCCGCGTCCAAGGAAGTTGTCCGCGCCACCCTCCCCGCCGTGGGTGCCGCCATCGGCGACATCACCCCGCTGTTCTACAAGAAGATGTTCGCCGCGCACCCCGAACTCGAGCGCGACCTGTTCAACCGCGGCAACCAGAAGCAGGGCGAGCAGCAGAAGGCCCTGGCCGGCTCCATCGCCGCCTTCGCGACCCTGCAGCTCGATCCCGACCCGGCCCGGGTCGAGGCGATCCTGTCGCGCATCGCGCACAAGCACGCCTCCCTCGGCATCAAGCCCGACGAGTACTGGATCGTCCACAAGCACCTGTTCGAGGCGATCGTGGAGGTCCTCGGCGAGGCCGTCACCCCCGAGGTCGCGGCGGCCTGGGACGAGCTGTACTGGCTGATGGCCAACACGCTCATCAAGCTCGAGGACGACCTGTACAAGGCCGCGGGCGTCGCGCCGGGCGACGTGTGGCGCACCGTCCGGGTCGCCGAGCGCCGGCACCAGTCCGCCGACACCGTCTCGTTCGTCCTGACCTCGCTCGACGGCGCCCCGCTGCCCGCTTTCCGTCCGGGACAGTATCTTTCGGTGGGCGTGAAGCTGCCCGACGGGGCCCGCCAGATCCGCCAGTACAGCCTGACCAACGCGCCCGCCCAGGGCGACTGGCGCATCACCGTCAAGCGGATCGTGGCGACCACCACCCCCGCCGGCACCGTCGCGCCGGCCGGTGAAGTGTCGAACTTCCTGTACGACAACGTCTTCGAGGGTGACGAGCTGCAGGTCACCACCCCGTTCGGCGACCTGGTGCTGCCCGACGACGGCGCGCCGCTGCTGCTGGCCTCCGCCGGCATCGGCTGCACCCCGATGATCGGCATGCTCGCGCACCTCGCGGAAACCGGTGACGAGCGCAAGGTTTCGGTGCTGCACGCCGACCGCTCCGTCGCCAACCACGCGCACCGGCACGAGCTGGCCACCCTCGTCGAGCGCATCCCGTCCGCCGAGGTGCACCGGTGGTACGAGGACCTCGGCGCCCGCGAGCCGCTCGAGACCGTGCGCGTGGGCCGGGCCGACGTGTCGGACCTGCCGCTCGACCCGAACACCAAGGCGTACCTGTGCGGTCCGCTGCCGTTCATGCTCTCGCTGCGCGAGGCCCTCATCGAGCGCAACGTGCCCGCCGAGAACATCCACTACGAGGTGTTCGGTCCCGACAGCTGGGCCCCGAGCGCCTGAGTCGCGTCCGACCGTGCCCCGGCCCCTGCGGCCGGGGCACGGTCGTCTCCACGATCCGGCGCTAGGCTCGCTCACATGGACGATGCTCCGGCCCCCGCCGGCGCGGGCCGCACCCGCCGGGCCGGCCGGATCGGACTGCTCGTGCTGCTCCTCGTCGGGCTCGCAGCCACGCTGCGGACCCCGGCGGCACCCGCCCCGGCCGACGCTCCCCCCACCGCATTCAGCGCCGTCCGCGCGACGACCCACGTCGAGGCGGTGGCCGCGCAGCCGCGCACCCCCGGTTCGGCCGGCCATGCCGAGACCCGGGAGTACCTGGTCCGCACCCTCGACGACCTCGGCTGGTCCGTCCGCGTCGACGACGGCGTCGGCTGGTCGGCCACCGCCGTGCAGGGCACCCAGCGGGGCGGCCGGGTCGCGAACGTCGTCGCCACCCTCCCCGGCACCGACCCCACCGGCACCGTCGTGCTCGCCGCGCACTACGACACCGTCGCCGGCTCCCCCGGCGCGGGCGACGACGGGATCGGGATCGCCACGGTGCTCGAGGCGGCCCGCGCCCTGACCGCCGGCCCCCGCCCCCGGAACGACGTCACGGTGCTCGTGACCGACGGCGAGGAACGCGGCCTGCTCGGCGCCGAGGAGTACACGCGGCGGCAACCGGCCGACGCGAGGCCGACGGTGGTGCTCAACCACGAGGCCCGCGGCAACGGCGGGATCCCCGTCACCTTCCGGATCTCCTCTCCCAACGCGGGTCTCGTGAGTGTGCTGGCCGGCGTGCCCGGCACGACCGCGGACTCGTTCACCCAGACGGCGTTCGAGTTGCTGCCCAACGACACCGACTTCCGCCGCCTCACCGAGGCCGGCATGCACGCCGCGGACACCGCGATCGCCGGCGGCGGCGCCTACTACCACAGTCCCCTCGACACCCCGGACCGGCTCGACACCGCGTCGCTGCAGCGCATGGGAGAAACCACCCTTGCTGCGGCACAGCGGTTCTCGTCCGCCGACCTGGCAGAGCTCGACGCGGGGGGCGACGACGTCGTCGTCACGCTGCCCTGGGGTCCGGTGCACTACCCGCGCTGGCTCGAGATCGCCCTGACCGCGCTGCTCGCCGCCGTCACCGGCGCCCTCGCGGCCCGGCGGATCCGGGACGGTACCGCCTCGGCGGGCCGTCTCGCGGCGTCGGGCGGGATCTCGATCGCCGTGGCGGCCGCGGCGGCGGGCGCGGCGTTCGTGCCGTGGTGGCTCGCGCTGCGGATCGCTCCCGGTCAGGCCTCGGCGGTCCTGCGCGAGCCGTACCTGCCGGTGCCCTACCAGGTCGCCGCGGCGGCCGCGGCCGTCGCCGTCCTGCTCGCGGCGTATCCGCCGGTGCGCCGGCGTGTCGGCCCTGCCGCGTTCGCGACGGGTGCGCTGCTCGCCGTGACGGTCACCGCCCTGGCCGCGCTGCCCTTCCTCGGCGTCGCGACCGTCCTGGTGCTGCCGGCGCTGCCGGCGGCGATCGCCGCGCTCGTCGTGGACCTGCTGCCCACCGATCGGCGCGGGTGGCGGACGCCGGTGACGCTGGCCGGGACCGTTCCGGCGGTCGTGGTGCTCGTGCCCGCCGCGGTGGCGTCGTTCGACGCCGGTCTGCTCACCGGAGCGCCGCTCGCGGGGGGCTTCGTCGCGGTGCTGTTCGCGCTGGCGCTGCCGCTCGTCGACGCCGCCGGCGCGCCGTCGCAGCTGCGGCTCGCCGCGATCGCCGCCGCGGTGGTCGTGCTCGTGGCCTCGCCGGTCGGCGGCTGGGTCAACCGCGACGGCGCCACCCCACCGCGGCAGGAACAGCTGCTCTACGCGCTGAACACGGACACCGGTGCCGCCGTGTGGGCGTCGCCGCGCGCACCCGCGTCGGCCTGGAGCCGCGCCCTGCTGACCGAGGAGCCGGCCACGCTGCCGGACGCGTTCCCGTGGCGCCGCGAGACCAGGTTCGCCCACGGGCCCGCGCCGGTCGCGCCGCTGCCCGCGCCGGGGCTCGCCGTCGTCGCGGACGTCACCGACGGCGACGAACGGACGCTGACCCTGCGACTGACGTCGCCGCGCGGGGCGTCGACGATCGGGCTGTGGGTGGACGAGACGACCGCGGCGGTGCGGGAGACGGTGGTGGCCGGACGGAGCGCCGCGCCGGCCGCGCCGTTCGGGTTCCTGTTCTCCGGGACCCCGGCCGAGGGCATCGAGGTGCGGCTGGCCGTCGCCCCGCGCGACGGCGCGGTGGTACTGCACGTCGCCGACGTCACCGACGACCTCACCGTGGTTCCGGGATACACCGCTCCGGACGACCGGGCGGTGGTCACTCCCGCGGTCGCGGTGACCCGCACCGTCCGGTTGTGATCACGCCGTGCCGAGCGGCCACTCGTGAACGGGCTTGCCGTCCAGCATGTTCCGGATGTAGTCACGCATCATTCCGTGCAGGGCGGTGCGCCGGTCGGCGCCCGCCTCCTCCCGCTCGACGACCTGCGCCCGCTGCCACGCCGCCCCGGTCTGCCGGTTCAGGCACCGGCCCTCGATGATGCCCAGGTACCGGTCCCGCGCCTGCTGCGACAGTCCGAAGGCGGTCAGGCCCGCGTCCGCCATCGGCAGCAGCCGGCGCAGCACGAGTTCGTCGGCGCCCACCCAGCCCAGGCCGGGCCAGTACAGCCGCGCGTCGAGGCCGTACTTGGCCCCGATCCCGAGGTTCTCGCGGGCGGCGTCGAAGCTCATGAACCGGCACAGCGGCACGTCGGCGTCGACGAGGGCGCGCAGCGCCCCGTAGTAGAACGCGGCGTTGGCCATGATGTCGAGCACCGTCGGGCCCGCCGGCAGCACCCGGTTCTCGAGCCGCAGGTGCGGGTGCTCGTCGGCGACGTCGTAGACGGGCCGGTTCCAGCGGTAGATGGTGCCGTTGTGCATCTGCAGCTCGCGCAGCCGCGGCGTCCGGCCGGCGTCGAACTCGGCGATCGGATCGACGTCGGACACCTCGGGCAGCAGCGCCGGGAAGTACCGCGAGTTCTCCTCGAACAGGTCCGTCACCGAGTCGATCCAGCGCTCGCCGAACCACACCCGCGGCCGCACCCCCTGATTCTTCAGCTCCTGGGTACGGGTGTCGGTAGCCTGCGCGAACAGCGGGATCCGGCTCTCGTGCCACAGCGCCTTGCCGGCGAGGAACGGGGAGTTCGCGGCGAGCGCCACCTGCACCCCGGCCAGGCACTGAGCGGCGTTCCAGTGGTCGGCGAAGTCTTCCGGGGCCACCCGCAGATGCAGTTGCAGCGACGTGCAGGCCGCCTCCGGCACGACCGAGTTGGCATCGGCCCGCAGCTGTTCGGCGTCGTCGCGGCCGGGGAGGGGCACGCCGTCGAGATCGAGCTCGATGTCCTCCCCGCGTGCGGCGAAGATCTGCTCGTTGAGGGCCTCGTAGCGCGGGTTGGCGGTGATGCGCTCGCGGTCGAGGTGGGCGAGCTCGAGCGTCGGCAGCATGCCGATCATGACGAGCTGGGCGTCCTGCCGGTGCATCCGCGTGTCGGCGCGGCGCAGCGACTCGCGCAGGGTGTTCTCGATGTCGAGGGTGGCGTCACCGGCGAACGGCCCGGGGTCGACGTTCATCTCGACGTTGAACTGGCCGAGCTCGGTCTGGAACACGGCGTGATCGTCGATCGCCTGCAGGACCTCGAGGTTGCACATGGCCGGTTCCATGTCGTCCTGGACGAGGTTGAACTCGATCTCCATGCCGAGCAGCGGCTCCGGACGTTCGCGCGCGTCGGTGAAGGCACCTTCGCGCAGCATCCGGTCCAGGGCGGCGAGGCAGGCCTGCACCTTGGTGCGGAACTCGCGCCGGTCGGCGCGGGTGAAGGAGCGAGCCTTGATCTGCGTGCCCATGGAGCTGTCCCTCTCCCCCGCTAGGTGATGATTCGTCAGCCTAGCGGCCGAGCGACCGCAGTTGGGGGCGAGCGTCAGACGGCGCGGTAGCTGCCCCAGTCGGCGACGACGCCGCGGGTGCTGAGCCAGGCGTTGGGGTCGGTCTTGCCGCCTGCCTGGTCCCACACCTCGAAGTGCAGGTGCGGGCCGGTGGACCAGCCGCGGTTGCCGACGGTGGCGATCTGCTGACCGGCGGTCACCCGCTGACCGGCGCTGACCTGGTAGGTGTCGACGTGGCCGTAGACGGCGGTGGTGCCGTCGTCGTTGAGGACGCGCACCCACTGGCCGTAGCCGGAGGCGGCGCCCGCGTCGAGGACGGTGCCGTCGGCGGCGGACTTGATCGGGGTGCCGATCGGGGCGGCGATGTCGATGCCGCCGTGGTGGCTGCCCCAGCGGGGGCCGAAGTCCGAGGTGAGCGTGCCCGAGACGGGCTGCACGGTGGAGGGCTTGGCGGGGTTGAGGTTGTTCAGCCAGCCCTGACCCGCGGCGAACTGGTCGACCAGGCCGTCGAGCTCCGGCGGCAGGACGGGAGCGGCGGCGTGCTCGTCGGCCGGGGCGGGCGCACCGGGCAGCTGCGGGAGCTCGAAGCCCTCGGGCAGCAGGCCCTGCGGCACCTCGAACGGCAGGGTGCCGGTCTGGGCGGGGGCGGGCGCGGCACTGGCCGTGCCGGCGGCGAGCTGGGCACCCACGGCGAAGAAGGCGCCGGTGGCGGCGGCCACAGTGGCGGCCTTCACGGGTGCCGACGGGCCGGTGGGCTCGACGCGGTGCCGGCCGCGGCCGGAGGATGCACCGGACAGATCCATCTCGAAGGTGGTCGCCTCGTCGCCTGCCCGCTGGTGCCGTCCCACAGTTGCTACCTCATCCGTCGTCCGTTGCGCGCCGGGTGTGCCCCGGCCGTTTCTGGCGACTCAAAGTAACAAAACGATATAGGGCAGCGCCAGCGTTACGTTTCGGACACCTCTGCGGTGGGTACCGACGGCGACCCGGCGGCAGCCCGGTCGGATGCGACCCTCCCCTAGCCGCGTGAACTGCGGAAACCCCTTCCCCGGCGCGGGCGGGCCGGTCAGGACGTCCGCCGGGGCCGACGACTCCCGGCGCCGCCTCGCGCGCATACAGAACCGCGAGGAGACGACGGCAGTTATGTGATTGTGATCACAGCGGATCGCCCGGCGCATCAGCCGACGTACGCGATGGGCGCACCGGGGAAATAGTCGACGCACGAGAGCAACGGGGTGGGCGACGGGCTGAGGTAGCCGGTGTCGAATGCCTGGATGCGCTGCTCGGCGGTGCCGTGGGTGCGCTCCGGCCCCTTGTCCTCCCCCACCGCGGCGAACGCCCGGCCCAGCGACGCCAGGTCGGTCTGCTCGACCGTGACGCCGAGATCGCGTTCGGAGTACGCGACGAAGGCGCCCGATCCGCAGTCGGCCTGGTTCTCGTACGGGATGGCACTGTTGGGTTCGGCCGGGTCGGGCTCCGGCAGCGCCAGCATCGTCTGGAAGTGATGCGTCACCTCGTGGCTCAGCACCGCGGCAATGGCGATCTCCCCGTAGCCGTTCACGAGGTCCATCGCCGCCTTCTCCCCGATGTAGAGGCTGCGGTCGGCCGCGCAGTACATCAGCGAGTTCTCGTCGTAGGCGCAGCCGGGCGCCGCCTCCCCCGACTTCCCCGCCGCCACCGAGTAGTAGGCGGTGGGATGCGGCATGTTCTGGTATGTGGCATCGATCCACGACTCGATCGACGGAAGGAAGCACTGCACATACGGCCCCATCGCGTCCGTCGTGTACTGCCCGGTGCTCCCGGCGGCGAACGGACACTCCGCTGTGGTCGAAAGCTGTTGCAGGGCAGCCTCGTCCTCTGCGGCGGCCGGAGCGACGGCACCCAAAGCGGGCACCAGGGCGGCGACAGCCACGGCGGCGAAGCGGATCGTGCGCGAGATCGAACGAGACATGAGCACTCCCGGGGACGAGGATTCGGCTTGCGGATCCACCCTCCGGCACGCAGCGGCCGCACTCCAGGGCTCTTCGGGCTGCACACCTCACCCCGAGGGGGGCGGCTCCCCACCCCCGGGGTCACTGGCCGCACCTCCGACCGAATGTCACCGGTCACGCCCGCGGCCGAATGTCACATGCGTTCGGTTGGATTGACGGCGTGTGACATTCGGTCGAGAATGCGGCCGCCTTTGCGGTCGCCGTTCCCTGGCTGGCCGCGGCGCTCGGATTCGCTTGGGCCTTCGGGGCATCCGCGGCGTGGACGGCCGGCGCAGCCCTCGTCGTCGCACGCACCATCCCTGGGTCGGCACCGATCGTCGCACGCACCATCCCTGGGTCGGCACCGTCCGTCGCACCGACGGCGCCGGCGACCGGGTCGCCGCTGCGCTCAGGCACGACGTGGCGGCCGGCCGGCGCGGCGGCGCTGCTGACCGTGCCGCAGATCGCGGCCCTGACCCTCGGCGGTGTCTTCCTGCACGACCGGCTGGGCCTCGCGGTGGCGGACGTGTCCGCGGTCGTCGCCGTGGTGCAGGTCGTCGGCGCTGCCGGGCGCCTGCTCGCGGGCAGGATCGCGGACCGTCGCGGGGACCGCCGCGCGCTCCTGCGTACCATCGCGGTCTCGACGGCCGGCGCGCTCGGAGCGACCGTCGGAGCCCTCGCCGCCGCACCCGGCCCCGTCGTGGTCGCCGCGCTCGGCGCGGCCGGCGTCCTCGCGCACGCGTGGCACGGGGTCGCCTTCGCCGAGGTGGCGTCCGTCGTGGTCGCCGACCGGGCGGGAACGGCGATCGCCCTCACGGGCGCCGCGATCTACGGGTCGAGCTTCCTCACCCCGGCCCTACTGTCCGCCTCGCACGCCTCCGACCAGGCCTGGACCGTCACGTGGATCGCCGTCGGCGCGGCGGCGGCGCTCGCCGTGCCGCTGGTTCCGCGACCGTTTCACACCGGCGCCGCGATCCCGGCTACACTCACACCGCGCATCGAATCGGCACCGCCGGTCCACCGCGCGCTGCCCTCGTAGCTCAGGGGATAGAGCACGGCTCTCCTAAAGCCGGTGTCGCAGGTTCGAATCCTGCCGGGGGCACAAGAGACCGCTGGTCGAGCTCACCCGCTGCCGCTCTCTACGGACCGCCACTCGCGAGGAGCGGACGAACCAGCGCGATGCCCCCGCCCCTGCTCCAGCCGCTCGATCAGTCCGCCTTCACGCCAGGGGCGATGTCCAGCCGTAGATACGACTCGACGCCGAACAGTCGGTGCATCCTCCTCGATGCCGACGACAGATGCGGTTCCGCCTCCGCCGCCGGCACGATCACGGGAGCGACGGCGTCGTAGCGCACGCCATCGCGCTCGAGGATGCAGCCACCGCCTGCCAGAACGTTGCGGCACCAGTCGACGTCGGTGCCGTAGGGCAGATGGATGAAGAACGACTGTCCGGATCGTTCCGCCCACACCGGGGTGACGTATGGCCTTCCGGATGTGCGACCCACGTGATGCACCGCCGTGACCGTCTTCCCTCCCCTCTTCAAGATCACCGGGTTGAGGACGACTTTGTTGTACCGGCGCAGGGCAGTCAATGCCGGCTGCCAGCGCGAGCGCCACACGATGACACGGATCACCGTGAAGACCGTATCGACGACGAGCACGACGCCGCCGAACACCCACTCCGCAAGTCGTCGGAGCACTGCCTTTTCGGTCACGGGTCCGCCCTTTCGCTCATGGGGGAAGCTCGACTCGAGCCGATCGTTCCACGGCTGTCAGCGGCCGGTTCTGGGTCCACGTTGTCGGCCGGGTGAAAGTCCCCACTCCTCGAGGAGTTCGGTTCCGGGCCGGGGCTCGACCTCCTGCCCGGTTTCGGGCCGCGCTCATGCGGCAGGACTCGCCGCTGGTGACCACGGTGGTGGCGGGAGCCGGGCGGGGCTGACGACGAGGGTGCGCAGGATCTCCTCGCCCGTGCCGACCGTAGCCCGGATCGATCGCCGCGTCGGCCGATGGGGTGGAACCAGCGTGGCGACGCGGATCTGGTTGACCGTGAATGGGATTGGCGTGGGTCCCAGCGCTCGGCATGGCCGGGCCGTGCTCAGCCGGTTCGGGTCCGAGCCGGGGGTGACCGGCCGCAGTGGCGCCGGCGACGGAATCGAGGACGAGCACTCTCGAACCGGTGATCTCCACCACCACGCCGGTGCCGACCAGGCCGGCCGGGAGCCGGGTGGTGCGGGAGCCGGACGGGGTACCACCACGTACTTCTCGAATACGTTCCGGAACCGTTCCCAGCATTCCTGTTCCTGCTGCAGGAGGAACCACGGCCATTCGACGATCCGGCCCTGGAGGCACACCTTCTTCGACGGGCCGTACTCGAGCGGATTCCACTGCGGCGGAGGCGTGAACACAACCTGCAGGTCCACGCAGTCCTGATCGCTGCCGGGCGTGCTCATCAGCGAAATGGTGTGCAGGTTCCTACCGTCTCCGGGACACCGGTATCGGATCGTCGGCGCTCCTTGGCACGGCGCATAGCAACCTTCCGGCGATATCGCCGCGCCGTTCACGATCCAGCCGACTGACAGGTCGTCCTGGCCGTGCTCGAAGGACATAAGCACGGTGTCGGAAAAATCGACCGGCCGCCCACCCAGACACCGTGACGACAGAGCGACGGCGTCTTCGTGTAGTCCTCGATCACGAAATGCCGCCCGGTTTCCGAACGTTCCCGGGTCTTCTCGAAGAGCGGGTAGGTCATCGTTCCCCCTCTCGGCTGCCTCGACTCAACGGTAGATCGAAGAGCGGACCGGGGAGGCGGTTTCGCCCTGCGGGACGGGGACGTCCCAGCGACGAGGGTTCACCGCACGTGTCGGCTGGACAACGGATCGCTACCTGCTCATTCCGCGTGTCCACGCTCCGCGTGTGCGGCCTGCTCCGCCGCCACGGCCGCGGCGACGTGCGCTTCGGCGGCCGTCTTGTCCACGCCGAGACCGGTGAGGACGCCGTTTCCGTCCTCGTGTTCGAGGAGGGCGAGGAGGATGTGCTCGGTGCCGATGTAGTTGTGCCCGAGTCGAAGTGCCTGCCGGAACGTCAGCTCCAGAGCCTTGCGCGCACGCGCGTCGTAGGGGATCAGGTCGGGCACGTCCCCGGCCGCCGGCGGAAGCTTCTCCACCACGGCGCGACGGACCGCGTCCGGCGAGATGTCCTGCGCGACGAGCGCGCGGACCGCGAGGGCGTCGGGCTCGCTCAGCAGACCGAGGACGAGATGCGCGGGGGTGATCTCGGCGTTGCCGGCCGCCCGGGCCTCGTTCTGTGATGCCATGACGACGTTACGGGCGCGTTCGGTGAATCGGCTGAATCCTTGTTCGGGATCGAGATCGGCGGAACCCTTGGGTACGAAGCGCTTCTGGGCCGCCTGCTTGGAGACGCCCATGCTGCGTCCGATGTCGGTCCAGGACGCGCCGGAGCGGCGGGCCTGGTCGACGAAGTGGCCGATCAGATGGTCGGCGACCTCTCCGAGATGCTCGGCGGCGAGGACCGCGTCGGTCAGTTGTTCCAGGGCGTCGGTATGCACCTTCTTGATGGCATCGATGAGGTCGTCGAGCCGGACGGGATTGCTCATGGGTACCGGATTCGTCATTCGTCAACCATAGGTTGACGGACTCGTGGTCGTCAATGCCCGGTTGACGATCGATCCGGTGCACCTCATCGGCACCGCAAGGCGGGTACTGTCGTCGCATGGACCCCGACGTCCGCGCTGGTCACCGGGCCGATCGCCGCCCGCGGCGCGAGCCGATGATCGCGCCCAGCCTGGCCTCGGGCGACCTGGCGCGCCTGGCCGACGAGGCACGGGCCGTGGCCGGTGGATCCGACCGGGGCGCGGACTGGCTGCACGTCGACGTGATGGACGGACACTTCGTCCCCAACATCACCTTCGGGGTGCCGGTCGTGCGGTCCCTCGCCCGGCACACCCCGCTACCGCTCGACTGCCACCTGATGATCGAGGATCCCGACCGGTGGGCGGTCGACTACGCGGAGGCCGGCGCGCACAACGTCTCCGTGCACATCGAGGCGGTCCGCGACCCGGTCGCTCTCGCCGGCCGCCTGCGGGACGCCGGCGCCCGCGCCGGTCTCGCGCTCGCGCCGCACATCCCGCTCGAGCCGCACGTCGGCACGCTCGCGCACTTCGACACGCTCCTGGTGATGAGCGTGCCTCCGGGATTCAACGGCCAACGGTTCATCCCCGAGATGCTCGACAAGGTGCGCGCGGCGCGACGCCTGGTCGACGCGGGGGAACTCGACGTGCTCATCGAGGTCGACGGCGGGGTGAACCTCGACACCATCGGGGCTGCCGCGGCGGCCGGTGCCGACTGCTTCGTGGCCGGGACGGCCGTCTACGGCACGGACGACCCGGCCCGTGCCGTGCGCCTGCTGCGCGAGAAGGCCCGGGCGGCGTACGGGAGACCGTGACAAGCGGGAGTCAGGGACGAACGGGAGACAGGGACGAACGGGAGTCAGGGACGAACGGGGAGACAGGGACGAACACGAGAATGGGCGCCGAGAGACATCTCGGCGCCCGTTCTCGAGTGACGGCTCAGCTCCCCAGCGCGTCGATCGCTGCCTGCAGCCGCCGGGCGGCCTCGTCGGCGACGGGCTGCAGCCCGGGATCCTCGGCCACCTGCACCATCAGTTGCGGGTTCATGGCCTCGACGTGCACCAGGCCGGCGTCCTCCGGATCGCGCCGGACGACGACGTTGCACGGCAGCAGCAGCCCGATCTGCCGATTGACCGAGACGGCCTGGTGTGCGAGCGGCGGGTTGCACGCCCCGAGGATGACGTACGGCTCCATGTCGACGTCGATCTTGGTCTTCAGGGTGGCCTGCATGTCGATCTCGGTGAGCACCCCGAAGCCCTGCTCCTTCAGCGCCTCGCGGGTGCGCTCGACGGCGTCGCCGAGCGGAGCGCGCAGCGTGGTGGCGAGAGCGAGTGTCATGCTGCTCCTTCGTGGTTCGCTGTTGTCAGGCGAGCGCGAGGAAGAGCTTCTCGAGTTCCTCCTCGGTCAGCTTGTCGACGCAGGTGTCGTCCTGCTCGTCGAGGACGCACTGCCGCAACCGGGTGGCGACGATCTTGAATCCGGCCCGGTCCAGGGCGCGCGAGACCGCGGCGAGCTGGGTGACCACCTCGCGGCATTCGCGCCCGTTCTCGATCATGGAGATCACGCCGGCGAGCTGGCCCTGTGCGCGGCGCAGCCGGTTGAGCACCTGGGTGGTGGATTCTGCGGCATTCACGGTGTTAACTGTCATGGTCGGCCCCTTCATACTGAAGATGAACCCATCATACCCGGTGGGGTATTCCCGTGCCCACATTCCGGCCCGACGCCGATTTCCGGACGGCGGGCGGGTCGACCCGGCGATTCCTTCAGCGGCGACCGCCCTTGACCACCCGCTCGCCGGCCCGCTCCCAGGCGATCATGCCGCCGCGCAACGAGGCGACGGGCGCCTGCGCCGCCGGGGCGAACATCCGCGCGGCGCTCGCGGAGCGCATGCCCGAGTGACACACGAACACCACCGGCCGGTTCCGCACGATCCGCGCCGCCCTCGTCGGAACCTGAGAGAGTTCGCAGTGCTGCGCGACGGCCGCGTGCCCGGACCGGTACTCGGCGGCGGAGCGCACGTCGACGAGGACCGCCCCGCCGTCCAGCAACTCGCGCGCCCGGCCGACGTCGACGGTCTCGTAGGGCTTGCCGAAGCGCGCCTTGATCTTCTCGAGCAGACTCATCGGGTGCCGCCCTGTTCGGCCGGGTGACCGGCGCGCAGCCAGCCCTTGGTGCCGCCGGCGACCGAGACCGCGGACCGCCCCGACGCGGACACGATGTCCGCGCCGCGCAGGCTGCGATTGCCGGAGGCGCAGATGACGTAGACGAGGTCGGTCCCCGGGATCTCGGCGAGGCGGGAAGCGAGTTCGCCGAGCGGGATCCACTGGGCGCCGGGTACGTGCGCCTGCTCGTATTCGTAGTCCTCGCGCACGTCCACGACGGTCGCGCCGGACTTCCACTCGTCGGCGAATGCAGCGATGTCGATTTCCCTCATTGTCCACTCCTCGGCCCACACCGGTGGGCATCGTGCCGTCGTTCGAGGTCATACCCCGCGGGGTACTACATACCCTAGGGGGTATACGCCGATCTGTCCACCGTCTCCGCCGGACGACCGGCGCTTCGGCCCGGCGCGTGGGCGCTTCCGTGTAGCGTCCGAGACGATCCCGCCCGACGCACCAGTGAGGAATCGCCGATGAGCGACGGACCCGTGGCGCCGCAGCCCGGCGCGGGCCGTGCCCGCCAGAACGTCATCTACCGGGCAGGAGTGCTCGGGCGCACCCCCGCGGTGCCGACCGACTTCGCCGGCCTGGAACGCCTGGCGCGACGGAAGACGAGCCGGCGCGGCTGGGCCTACATCGCCGGGGGCGCCGGCGAGGGCGCGACGATGCGCACCAACCGCGAGGCCTTCGGCCGCTGGAAGATCGTCCCCCGCGTGCTGCGCGACGTGTCCCGCCGGGACCTGAGCGTCGAGCTGTTCGGCCGCACCCTGCCCGCCCCGGTCCTGCTGGCGCCGGTCGGCGCCGCCGAGCTCGCGCACCCCGACGCCGACGTCGCGATCGCCGGCGCGGCGGCCGAACTCGGCGTGCCCTACATCTTCTCCAACCAGGGCTGCGCCCCGATGGAGGAGAGCGCCGCGGCGATGGGAGACTCCCCGCGCTGGTTCCAGTTGTACTGGAGCAGCGACGACGACCTCGTCGACAGCCTGCTCGCCCGCGCGAAGAAGATCGGCGCGGACGCCGTGGTCGTCACCCTGGACACCACCCTGCTGGGCTGGCGGCCCCAGGACCTCAATCTCGGATCCTTGCCGTTCGCCCGCGGCGAGGGCATCGCCCAGTACACCTCGGACCCGACCTTCGTGCGCATCGTCCGCGAGCGCATCGCGGCCGCCGCCGGCGCACGACCCGAGGTGGAGGTGACCCTCGGCGCGATCAGGACACTGCTCTCGATGAGCCGGCGCTACCCCGGCCGCCTCCTCGACAACCTCCGCTCCCCCGAGCCCCGGGCCGCCGTCGAGACCTTCCTCGACATCTACTCCCGGCCCTCCCTGACGTGGACGGAGATCGAGTCGCTGCGCGAACGCACCGATCTTCCCGTGCTGCTCAAGGGCATCCTCCATCCGGACGACGCCCGGCGCGCCCTCGACGCCGGGGCCGACGGCATCATCGTCTCCAACCACGGTGGCCGCCAGGTGGACGGCGCGATCGCCTCGCTCGACGCCCTGGTCGGCATCGCCCCCGCCGTCGACGGCCGGGTGCCGGTGCTGCTCGACAGCGGAATCCGCACCGGATCGGACGTGTTCAAGGCGCTCGCCCTCGGCGCCGACGCGGTCACCGTCGGCCGCCCGCACCTGTACGGGCTGGCGGTGGGCGGCCGCGAGGGGGCCCGCGACGCCGTCGCGAACATCATCGCCGAGTTCGATCTGACGCTCGGGCTCAGCGGGCTGACGTCGGTGAAGGAGATCACCGCGGACGCGCTCGCGCGCACGTGACCGAGGGGCGACGGGTGATGCCGATCTTCGACGCCCACTTCCATATCGTCGACCCCCGCTTCCCCGTGACCCCGAACGAGGGCTACGTGCCGCCGGCCTTCACGGTCGCCGACTATCTCGAGCGGGTCCGCGGGCTCGGCGTCACCGGTGGGGCCGTCGTGTCCGGCTCTTTCCACGGCTTCGATCAGGGCTACCTGCTGGACGCGCTGGCCCTGCTCGGCCCCGGCTTCGTGGGCGTCACCCAACTGCCGGTGACCGTGACCGACACCGAGATCGCCCGGCTCGACGAGGCCGGCGTGCGCGGAATCCGGTTCAACCTGCGCCGCGGCGGTTCGGAATCCGCCGCCCACCTCGACGCGCTCGCGCGGCGGGTCCACGACGTCGCCGGCTGGCACACCGAGTTGTACGTCGACGCCCGCGAACTGCCCGCGCTCACCGGGACCGTCGCCGCCCTGCCCGCGGTGAGCATCGACCACCTGGGCCTGTCCGCGGCCGGACTGCCGCACCTGTTGGACCTGGTCGACCGCGGGGTACGGGTCAAGGCGACCGGGTTCGGCCGCGCCGACTTCGACGTCGCCCCCGTTCTGCGCGCCGTCGCCGACCGGAACCCGCACGCCCTGATGTTCGGCACCGACCTGCCGTCCACCCGGGCACCGCGCCCGTTCACCGACACGGACGTCGCAGTGGTCACCGACGCACTGGGCCCGGACCTCGCCGCGCGGGCGCTGCACGACAATGCCGCGCAGTTCTACCGCGTGCGTTGACATCCCCTTCGAGCAAGATCGTCGAAACGGCGCATACCCGGCGGTCTGCACTCTAGACTCGGGGGCGTCATTCGGTGCGCGGGGCGCGCCGCCGGCGGGGCGCGGCGGTCGGCACCCGGACGTGACATTCCGATCACAGGAGCATCAGCATGAGCGCCGCCCGAACCACCCGAGCAATCCTCGCCACCGCCGCACCGATCGCGGCCGCCGTCCTGTTCGCCGGCAGCGCCGGCGCCGCACCGCCCCAATCCCTCGGCACGGCACTGACCTTCGGGTGCCTCAACCAGGGCAGCCTGGCCTCGATCACGGCGGTCACCGCCCAGGCCGGCCCGGAGGCGAACCCCGGGATCCCACCCGGTCACGTACTGTTCTCCACCGCACCGGGAATGGGCCCCATGCCCGCCGCGGGGCAGGTGTCGGTCGCATGGCTCAATCAGAGCACCGGCCAGGCGGGGATCGTCGACCTCGAGGGGACGTACCCGAACCTGGCGAAGGTGGTGAACACCGGCCCGGGCACCGTGCTCACCACCGTGTTCGGTTCGGTGAACCTGAGCAGCGGCCCGATCTGCAATTCGACACCGGCCGCGGGGACGGTGACCGTCGGCTGACGGTGCCGGAGTTCAGCGCGGGCTGTACATGATCAGCGCCACGCCGAGCAGGCACACCAGTGCACCGGTCACATCCCACCGGTCGGGGCGGAAGCCGTCGATGATCATCGCCCACACGAGCGATCCGGCGACGAACACTCCGCCGTAGGCGGCGAGGATGCGACCGAAATTCGCATCCGGCTGCAGCGTTGCCACCATGCCGTACCCGCCGAGCGCAATCACACCGGCGCCCACCCAGATCCAGCCGCGCTGTTCCCGGATTCCCTGCCACACGAGCCAGGCACCGCCGATCTCGAACAGGGCCGCGACGACGAACAGGACGAGGGACTTCGCGATGCTCACGCGAAGTACCCTACGGCGCTGCACGGCTCCGGTGCGGGGTGCCCACACCGGAGCCGGCCGGAACATGGTCAGGTTTGGCTCGCCGCGCGCGGGCGGGGCACCAGTCGGGGCACGCGGGCACTGTAGTCGCGGTACCGGTCGCCGAACGTGTCGGTCAGATCGTGTTCCTCGAACCGCAGCGCGACGAGGATGTATCCGGTGGTGACCGCGGCGAACAGCAGGTGGCCCACGCTCATCGTCGGCGCCACCCAGAACGCGATCAGGAAGCCGAGATACAGCGGGTGACGCACCACCCGGTACAGCATCGGGGTGCGGAATACGACTTCGGCCGGGGGTTTTCCGGCAAAGTTCCGCAGCACCTGCCGCAGGCCGAACAGGTCGAAGTGGTCGATCGCGAACGTCGATGCGAGCACGAGGCCCCATCCGGCGAAGGACACCGCGTAGAGGACCACGCGCACCGGTGTCGCGTCCACGTCCCAGATCTCCTGCGGCAGTGGACGCCACTGCCACATCACCAGCGCCAGGGCGGCGGTGGCGAACAGCACGAACGTGGAGCGTTCGATCGGCTGCGGGACGATGCGGGTCCATCGTTGCTTGAACCAGGGCCGGGCCATGACCGAATGCTGAATGGCGAACACGGACAACAGGGCCAGGTTCACCATCACGGCGACGACGATGGGCGTCTGCGGCCCCTCGTCGATGGTGCGGGGCACCACGAGACCTTCGACCCACCCGATCGAGTACAGGAACACCGCGAAGAACACGGCGTAGGCGGCCGCGCCGTACGCGGTCATCAGGGTGCGGCCGAGGCGGCCCCTGTCGGTCGTCTGCAACATCGTCGAACCTTCCCTCCTCCGGGCGCGCCGGCCCGTGCCACAGTCGGCGGATGTGCCGTGTGACCACAGTGCGCCGACGCGCCGGAGGACGACAGGCACCCCGGGGTGAGGTTTTCGGCACCCGGGGCGGGCGGTCATCCGCTGCCGCGGGCCACGTCCTGCGGGTCGATGTCGTCGCGCAACCCGCGCCAGCTCGGATGCCAGAGCTTGCCGGCGTCGGTCCACTCCCGGAACCGCACCTCCCCCACCAGCTTCGGGCTCACCCACACCGCGTCCCGCGCGTCCTCGCGCGGGACGTCGCCGGCGAAGGGGGTGGTGCGGCGCCGCAGACCCGCCATGGCGGCCGACAGTTCGGCGAGCTGGGGTTCGTCGAAGCCGGTGCCGACGCGGCCGACGTACTCCAGCCCGGCCTCGCCCTGCACGCCGACCAACAGCGAGCCGAACGTGCCGGCGCGGGCCCCCTTGCCGAGGCGCCAGCCACCGATGACGACCTCCTGGGTGAGCCAGTTCTTCGACTTCACCCAGTCGGGGCTGCGCCGGCCCGGCACGTACACCGAGTTCCGCCGCTTGGCCACCACACCCTCCCAGCCCCGCCGGGTGCTCTCCTCCAGCGCTTCGGATCCGTTGCCGTGCAACAGTTCCGGAACGACCAGCCCGTCGGCTGCGGCGGCGAGCGCGTCGAGCACGCGCCGCCGGTCGGAATACGGCTTCCGGAACAGGGTCACCCCGTCGAGGAAGAGGACGTCGAACACGAAGTACTGCGGGGTGCCCCCGGTCCGCAGCCGCCGGAAGCTCGTGACGCCGAGGGCGTCGCACGCGACCACCTCCCCGTCGAGGACCACCTCGTGTCCGTCGAGGATGCGGGTGAGGTCGGCGAGGGCGGGGTAGTCGCCGGTGATGTCGCGGCCGGAACGCGAATGCAGCCGCAGCTGCCCGTTCTCGATCTCGGCGACGGCGCGGTAGCCGTCCCACTTGCCCTCGAACGCCCATTCGCCGGCGTCGAGACCGGTCACCTCACCCGGTGTCGCGAGCATGGGCTCGAGGTCGCGGGGGAAGCCGGTCGACAGGCCCGGCGGTGCGCTCTGGTCCTTCATGCGGTGCGCGAGCCACTGGCTGCCGGCCGTGCGGATCAGCGCGTACCGACCCTGCACCCGCGCGCCGTGCAGGCGCACGATCACCTCGTCGTCGCGCCATTTCTCGGTGTCGTAGGTGCCGGTGTCCCAGATCGTCATGCCGCCGGCGCCATACTCCCCCTTGGGGATCACGCCGTGGAAGGTGAGGTACTCGAGCGGATGGTCCTCGGTGCGCACCGCGAGGTTGTTGCGGCCGGGATCGTCCGGCAGATTCTTCGGCACCGCCCACGACGCGAGCACCCCGTCGCGCTCGAGCCTCAGGTCGTAGTGCAGGCGGCGGGCGTGGTGCTCCTGGATGACGAAGGAGTTACCCGGTCCGGATCCCACGGCGGCGGGGACGGGTTCGGGGGTGCGGGACGGTTCGCGCTTGTGCCGGTACTCGGTCAGGGCGTCGAACTCGGGCAGCGGCGGGTCCAGCGCGGCGAGCGGATCGGGTCCGGCCTCGAGCCGCGCGAGCACCTCGTCGAACCGCAACTGGCGCAGCTCCGGGTCGTCGAGTTCGTCCCAGGTGCGGGGCGCGGCGACCCACGGCTGCTCCCGGCCGCGCAGGGAATACGGTGCGATGGTCGTCTTGGCCTGGTTGTTCTGGCTCCAGTCGAGGAACACCCGGCCGCCGCGCACGGCCTTGGCCATGGTGGCGGTGACCAGGTCGGGATGCAGCGTCTCGAGGTTGATCGCCACCTGCTTCGCCACGGTCGACGCCCCGCCCGGTGCAAGCTCGCGGTCGAGCGGCACATACAGGTGTATCCCCTTGCTGCCGCTGGTGACCGGGTAGGCCGGCCAGCCCAGCCCGCCGACCATGTCGCGCACCAGGCAGGCGACCTCGGCGCACTGCGCCAGCGTGACCCCCTCCCCCGGGTCGAGGTCGAACACGATCCGCGTCGCGGGACCCGGGACGGACCCCGAGAACCGCCACTGCGGCACGTGCAGCTCGAGCGCCGCCTGCTGCCCGAGCCAGGCCAGCGACGCCACGGAGTCGAAGACCGGATACGTCACCGACCGCTGCTTGTGGTGAACGGTCTTGCGGGTGAGCCACTTCGGCGCGTGGGAGGCGAGGTTCTTCTCGAAGAACGACTCGCCGCCGACGCCCTCGGGCCAGCGCTTGCGGGTGCCGGGCCGGCCCGCGACGTGCGGCAGCAGCACCGGGGCGACGGCGACGTAGTAGTCGACCACGTCGGCCTTCGTCGTGCCCGTGTCCGGGTAGAGCACCTTGTCGAGGTTCGTCAGGTTCAGACGACGGCCTTCGAACGTGCGGGTCGTCATCGCCTCATTCTGCCGAGCGCGGCCCGCGGGCGCGCACTTCTCGCGCCGGTCCCCGGCGTGTCGCCCGCGCGGAGGGCACCCTCGGCGCTGCGCTCATGAGCGCCTTCGGCGCTGCGACCCATGAGCACCTTCGGCGCTGCGCTCATGAGCGCCTTCGGCGCTGCGCTCATGAGCGCCTTCGGCGCTGCCGCTCAGCTGTAGAGTTCGGCGAACCGGCGCAGCGAGGCCTCGATGTCGCCGTGCAGGGCCCGCGCGACGCCGGAGCCGATCGGCCCGAACAGCGGCGCCCCGCCGAGGTCGATGTTCAGGCTGAGCACGGAGCCGATCCCGGCGGCCCGGACGGTCATCCGCAGCTTGAAACGGGTGCCGCCCTTGCCGGAACCGTGGAGCACGAGGTGGTGCGGCGAGTCGATCTCCCGGACGGTCCACGCGACCCGGTTGCGCATGCCCTTGACCGAGACGACGGACTCGGCGGTGGTGCCGACGACGAGTTCGCTCGGCAGGTCGCTGCGCCACCCGTCGTGGATGGTCAGCCACTCGTCGAATCCGTGCAGGTCCGACGCCCGCACCCAGGTCAGGTGCGGTTCGAGCGGAAGGTCGGTCGATACCTCGAGTTTGGCCATGCCCCGCAGCGTAGACGCCGAAGCGGGGGGGGAGGGGGGACGCAGGGTGATCGACCCTGCGTCCGCGCCTCGTGGGTGTTGCCTAGTGGGCGACAGCCTTTTCGACACCGACACCGGTGAGGGAGCGGACCTCCATCTCGGCCTGCTTGACCGGGTCCTCCAGCTTGCGCCGGCCGATGTAGGTGCCGACGACGCCGAGGACGAAGGCCAGCGGGATCGACACGATGCCGGGGTTGGCGAGCGGGAAGAGGGCGAAGTCCGCGTTCGGGAACATCGAGGACGGCTTGCCGGACACCGCCGGGGAGAAGGCGATGAGCAGCAGGCAGCTGACCAGGCCGCCGTAGATGCTGAACAGGGCGCCGGTGGTGTTGAACTTCTTCCAGAACAGCGAGTACAGCAGCGTCGGCAGGTTGGCAGACGCGGCGACCGCGAAGGCCAGGGCCACCAGGAACGCGATGTTCTGACCCATCGCGAGGATGCCCAGCACGATCGAGACCACGCCGATCACCACGACGGTGATGCGGGAGACCCGCACCTGATCCTCCTCGGAGGCGTTGCCGCGCTTGATCACGCTGGCGTAGATGTCGTGGGCGAAGGACGCGGACGCGGTGATCGCGAGGCCGGCGACGACCGCGAGGATCGTGGCGAACGCGACGGCGGAGATGACGCCGAGGAAGATGGTGCCGCCGAGTTCGAAGGCGAGCAGCGGCGCGGCCGAGTTCTCCTTGCCGGGGGCGCCGAGGATGACGTCCGGTCCGACCATCTTGGCGGCACCGTAGCCGAGCACCAGGGTGAAGAGGTAGAACCCGCCGATCAGGGCGATGGCCCAGGTCACCGAGCGACGGGCCTCCTTGGCGGTGGGCACGGTGTAGAAGCGCATCAGCACGTGCGGCAGGCCGGCGGTGCCGAGCACCAGGGCGATGCCGAGCGAGACGAAGTCGAGCCGGGTCATGTCGCTGATGCCGTACTTGGCGCCGGGGGCGAGCACGTCGCGGCCGGCGACGGCCTCGTTGGTGGAGCTGTTCACCATGGCCTGCGCGTCGGCCAGCAGCTGCGAGAAGTTGCCGCGGACCGCGAGCAGGACGAGCACGAACATGATGCCGGCACCGGCGACGAGCAGCACGGCCTTGACCATCTGCACGTAGGTGGTGCCCTTCATGCCGCCGATGAGCACGTACACGATCATCAGGACGCCCACCACGGCGACGACGATGCTCTGGCCGAGCTTGCCGTCGATGTTGAGCAGCAGCGCGACGAGGCCACCCGCACCGGCCATCTGGGCGAGCAGATAGAACAGCGACACCGCGAGGGTGGACAGCGCGGCGGCCATGCGCACGGGACGCTGCTTGAGCCGGAAGCTCAGCACGTCGGCCATGGTGAACCGGCCGGTGTTGCGCAGCAGTTCGGCGACGAGCAGCAGGGCGACGAGCCAGGCGACGAGGAAGCCGATGGAGTACAGGAATCCGTCGTAGCCGTAGACGGCGATGGCGCCGGCGATGCCGAGGAACGACGCGGCCGACAGGTAGTCGCCGGCGATCGCGAAGCCGTTCTGCGGGCCGGAGAACTGCCCGCCGCCGGTGTAGAAGTCGGAGGCCTTCTTGGTGGAGCGGCTGGCCCGGATGACCAGGCTCATCGTCACGACGACGAATGCGACGAAGATCGCGATGTTGAACAGGGGGTTGCCGACGTCGGTGGCACCCTGGGCCAGAACTGTCACTGGACCGGTCCTTCCAGCTCTTCGCGGATCGCGGCGGACCGCGGATCCAGGTCACGGTTGGCGAACCGCACGTAGAGCGCGGTGATGACGAAGGTCGATACGAACTGGGCGAGTCCGAGGATCAGGCCGAGGTTGATGTTGCCGAGCACCTTGGTCGCCATGAAGTCGGCGGCGTAGGTGGCCAGCAGGACATACACGAAGTACCAGGTGAGGAAGAGCCCCGTCATCGGGAAGACGAACCGCCGGAGCCGGCGGCGCAAGTCCTGGAACTCCGGACTTGCCTGCATGTCGACGAAGTCCTGCGCATCGGGCGTGCGGCGCTCGAGCGCCCCGCCCTTGCCGAGGTGAGCTGTGGTCACTGCCGACTCCTTGGTCGTGGCTTCAGGGAAGGCCCCTGTGAGGCGTACTACCAGTAGACCGTAATGAGACGGCAGTCACACGAGAAGATGGTGGCACCGGTCACACGCCGAGCTGCCGACCGGTGCGGCGAACGGTTCCCCGGGCGCGACGAGTGGCGGCTCAGTGCCCTCGCGGCCGGGGCGACTTTCCGGGTCCACGAGCGTCCGCGGGGTCGCCGGTGTCCTCGAACGCCCCGAGTTCCCGGTCCCGGCCCATCCCGAGCCGCTCGGGCACGTGCATGCGGGAGAAGACGCGACCGATGTCCGCCGGGACGCGGGCGCGGGTGGCGAGGCTGACGACGACCATGGTGACGAACGCGAGCGGCACGCTCACGGCGGCCGGATAGCCGATGACGGCGGCGAGCCACCCTCCGCCCGTCCCGGGGTCGATGCGCACCAGCACGACCACCAGGGCCGCGCCGCCGGCCACCACCGCGCCGACCACCATGCCGGCGGCCGCGCCGGCCGCGGTGAGCCCGCGCCACCAGATGCCGAGCATCAGCAGCGGACACAGCGTGGAGGCGGCCACCGCGAACACCAGACCCACCGCCCGCGACAGGTCCAGCGACGTCACCGCCAGCGACAGGCCGAGCGGCACCAGGCCGGCGAGAACGGCCGCGATCCGGAAGTCCCGCACCCGCCCCCGCAGCACGTCGGTGGACAGCACGCCGGCGACGCTGACCAGCAACCCCGAGGACGTGGACAGGAACGCCGCGATCGCGCCGGCGGCGACGAGCGCGGCGAGCAGCTGGCCGCCCCAGCCGGACAGCACCGACCCCGGCAGCAGCAGCACGGCCGCGTCGGAGCGGCCGGTGATGAGCAGTTGCGGCACGTACAGGCGCGCGAACACCCCGAGCAGCGTCGGGAACAGATAGAACACCCCGAGCAGGGCGATCACCGCGAGCGACGTCATGCGGGCCGCGCGCCCGTCGGGGTTGGTGTAGAAGCGCACCAGCACGTGCGGCAGCCCCATGGTGCCGAGGAAGGTGGCGAGGATCAGCGAATACACCTGGAACATCGGGTGCGCGCCGCCGATCCCGCCGCCGGGCGCGGCCCAGTCGTCGTTGGTGGCGGGTGCCCCGGCCACCACCGGCACGGCTGCGCCGGGCTCGAGCACCAGCGCCGTGCCGGCGGCCACCTCGTGCTCGCCGGGCGCGAGCAGCACGGTGCCGTCCACGGACCGTCCGTCGACCCGTCCGGTGGCGGCGACCGCGAGGGGCTCGCCGACCTGGACCACGACGTCGGTGGTGACGTCGACGGTGGTGCGCTCGGTGACCGTCGGCGGTGCCGGCTGCCCGACGGCGCGGTCGTCGTCGAGGAAGTGGACGGCGAGCACGAGGGCTGGCACCGCGACGGCGGTGAGCTTGAGCCAGTACTGGAACGCCTGGACGAAGGTGATCGAGCGCATGCCGCCACCGACGACGTTGCCGACGACGATCAGGCCGACCGCGACGACGCCGACCCAGTCGGGGACGCCGAGCAGGATGTTCAGGGTCAGTCCCGCGCCCTGGAACTGGGGGACGAGGTAGAGCACGCAGACGACGGCGACGATCACCATCGCCAGGGTGCGCAGCCATCGCGCGCCGAGCCGGAACTCCGCGAAGTCCGGCACCGTGTAGGCACCGGACCGGCGCAGCGGCGCGGCGACGAACAGCAGCAGGCCCAGGTAGCCCGCCGTGAAGCCCACCGGATACCACAGGGCGTCGGCGCCGTACTTGGCGATGAGCCCGGCCACTCCGAGAAACGAGGCGGCGGAGAGGTATTCACCGGATATGGCGGCGGCGTTCCAGCGGGGGCCGACGCTGCGGGAGGCGATGAGGAAGTCGGAGGTGGTGCGGGCCAGCCGGACTCCGTAGATGCCGATCGCGACGGTGGCGGCGGCTGCGGCGACGAGCCCGATGACGGTGACGACGGGGATCGAACCGGTATCCATGAGCCGCTCAGTCGTCGACCAGGTCGGTGAAGTCCTGCTCGTTGCGTTCGGCCAGGCGGACGTAGAGCCCACCGATGCCGAGCAGCAACGGGTATCCGACGAATCCGAGCAGCAGCCACGGCAACCGGATGCCGAGCACCGTCACGTCCGTCAGGCGCGGCACGAAGTGGAACAGCAGCGGCAGGGCACACAGCAGGCACACCGCGACGAGCGCGAGCCGCGCGGCGAGGCCGAGCTGGGCTCGGACCAGGCCGCGCACCATGGCCTCCCCGACCTCGGTCTGTTCCTGGACCTCCACGCGGGTGCGCACCATGCGGGCGCCGCGGCGCTGGGCGAGCACCACCCGTTCACGCGGCGGCGGGCCGCCCGAACTGCGCGGCGGCGGGCCGCCCGAACTGCGCGGCGGCGGGTTGCCGGACGGACTCATCTGGTCGTCCAGGTCTGCATCGGTCCGCGGATCAGGCGGTCCTTGAGCTCGCGGGTGTGGCGACGGCTCACCGGCAGTTCGACGGGCGGCTTGCCCTCCTCGGCCCGCAGGCACACGACGAGGCCGGAGCCGACGCTGCGAATGCCGGTCACCAGGGGCAGCGACACGAGGTAGGAGCGGTGCACCCGCAGGAACCCGGCGTCGGCCCAGCGGCTCTCGAGGGTGGAGATGGGGATGCGCACCAGGTGGGAGCCGGTACCGGTGTGCAGGCGTGCGTAGTCGCCGTCGGCCTCGACCCACTGCACCGACGACCGCGGCACCAGCGTGGTCACGCCGCCGAGTTCGACGGGGATCACCTCGTCCGACGCGGCCGCGCCCGCGGCGGCGGATTCGGTTTCGCGGGTGCGGCGGCGCTCGGCGATACGGCGCACCGCCTCGGCGAGACGCTCCTCGCGCAGGGGTTTGAGCAGGTAGTCGACCGCGCCGAGGTCGAACGCCGCGACCGCACGGTCGTCGTGCGCGGTCACGAACACGACGGCGGGCGGGTTCGCGAAGTTGCGCAGGATGCCGGCGAGCTCGAGGCCGTCGAGGCCGGGCATGTTGATGTCGAGGAACACCGCGTCGATCCCGCCGTCGCGCAGCAGCCGCAGGGCGGTGGTCGCCTCGCCCGCGGTGTGGACGTGGCCGATCTCCTCGCGTCGCCGCAGCAGGTACGCGAGCTCGTCGAGGGCCGGCGGTTCGTCGTCGACGGCCAGCACGGTGAGGGTGTCGGTGGTGTCGTTCACAGCCGGTCCATCGTGCCATGCCGGACCGTCCGAGCGGAGCGGACCGGTCCACTCGCGCGGAGCGGGGTCGGGTGGTGGAAGGGTCGCGTCATGCCCGGATCCCGGGCCGGAACTTCGGCACCCGCATGCTGACCTTCGTTCCGGCCCCCGGCGCCGTCTCGACGACGAGGCCGTAGTCGTTGCCGAACGCTGCGCGCAGGCGGTCGTCGACGTTGGCCAGTCCCACGTGCGCCGCCTCCTTGGCGCTGGTGCGCCCCTGTCCCTCGGCGACGGCGTCGAGGTCGCCGGAGCGCAGGAGTTCGGGGTCCATGCCAACGCCGTCGTCCTCGACGCTGATGACGCAGTCCGTGCCCTCGTCCGCGGCGACGATGCTGATGGTGCCGGTGCGGGTGCTCTTGCCGGCGATGCCGTGCCGCACGGCGTTCTCGACAAGGGGCTGCAGGGCGAGGAACGGCAGCACCACGTTGAGCACCTCCGGCGCGACCTGCAGCCGCACCTCGAGGGCGTTGCCGAAGCGGGCCCGCTCGAGCGTGAGATACCGGTCGATGTTGCGCAGTTCGTCGGCGAGCAGCGTGTACTCCCCGGCCGCGCGGAACGAGTACCGGGTGAAGTCGGCGAATTCGAGGAGCAGTTCGCGGGCGCGTTCGGGGTCGGTGCGCACGAAGGACGCGACAGTGCCCAGGGCGTTGTAGATGAAGTGCGGGCTGATCTGAGCGCGCAGCGCCAGCACCTCGGCGCGGTCGAGGCGGGCGCGGGAGGCGTCGAGTTCGGCGAGTTCGATCTGGCTGCAGGCGTAGCGGGCGACCTCGGTGAGCACGCCGAGCAGGGCTGGGCCGGGTTCGGTGGTGGTCACGACGCCGAGCGCGCCGACGACCCCGACGTTGTCGATGACGAGCGGCTGCACGATCACGGCGCGCGCGGCCTGCTCGTCCGGACCGCGCTGGAGGTCGCCGTGCCCGACGAGGACGCGCCGGTCGTCGGCGATCGCGCGCTTCGCGGCGGCGAGCAACTGGGCGGACAGCCCTTCGAAGGGGCCGCTCCACGCCAGGCGGGTGCCGTCCGCGTCGACGAGCGCGACGGACGACGTGCCGGTGAGCGAGCGCAGGTGCGGGGCGGCCTCCTGCGCGGACGTCGCGTCGAGGCCCCGGCGCAGCGGCCGCGCGGCCAGCGACGCGGTGTGCAGGGTGGCGTGCACGGCGCGTTCGGCCGGTGTGGTCAGGCCGCGCCGGGTGCGCAGCCACAGCACGGTGACGCCGGCGACGACGAGCAACGCGACGGCCAGGAGCGCGGCGAGGGTTCCGCTCACCGCGGGTCCGGTCCCGGCTCGGCGTCGAGCCGCGCGACGAGGGTCTTCGGCGCGACGGTGCGGTACGCGTCTTCGACGATGTCCGCGACGTCGTCCCAGAAGGCGTCGCCGGTCGCGCCGGGGCCGTCGAGGCGGACCCCGATCCAGCCACGGGTGCCGACGTACGGCGGCCGGAAGAAGCGATCCGGGTCCCGCTCGATCCAATCCTGTTGTGCACCAGCGGGTGCGGCCGCCCAGAACGCGACACGGTCGTCGTGGTGGTGGTCGGCGAAGGTGGCGAACTGCGGGGAGCGGCGGACGAACCAGGCCGGCTCGCCGTGGCTGACGCGTTCGGTGACGTCCGGAAGCGCGGTGCACAGCGCACGCAGGCGGTCGAGCGGACTCATCATGGGTTCACGCTAGGCCACCGCGGCGACGCTGTTGCGGGGTACACGGTGGCCGGGTCGACGGCCATAAGGAATCCTAAAATCGTCCTTTCCCGCCCCGGCGGGAAAACGCGGATGTCGGCAGTTCGGCGCCCGGTCAGTACCGGGTGCGCCGGTTGAGCCGTTCCTCCGCGGCCGCCTCCTCGACGTCGAGTCCCTCGAGCACCGTGCGGAGCGTCTCGTCGTCGAGGTCGCCGTTGTCGCGTGCCGCGATCAGGGCCTGCCGCTGGGCGCGCAGCACGGAGCGCCGGAGCTTCTCGAACAGGGTGCCCGAGTCGGGCACGGCCGGTTCGTGCTCGCCAGCCTCCTCGGCCTGCTGCGCTTCGAGGCGGGCCTTCATGGACCGGTTCACCCGGGCGAGGATGCGTTGCAGCGCCTCGGCGTCGACGCCGTCGGGCGGGTTCCTCGCGAGCAGCGCGAGGTGCTGTTCGGCGGCGGTGCCGGAGATGGTCCGCGCACGTTCCATCTGCTCCTGGGCATACAGCTGTTCGTAGGGATCGGCGACGTTCAGCACCCGGATGAGGGCCGGCATCGTCGCCCCCTGGATCAGCAGGGTGCCGACCGCGACCACGAAGGCGATCACCTGGATGGTCTCGCGACCGGGGAACGGCTCGCCGGAGGCGAGGACGAGCGGCACGCCCCCGGCGGCCGCGAGGGTCACCACACCGCGCATCCCGGCCCAGGAGATCACCAGGTACTCACGGCCGGTGAACTGGTCGCGCCCCAGCCGGTCGAGCCCGACCTCCCGCGTGAGGCGGCGACGCGCCCAGTGCAGCAGCACCCACAGCGGCCGCACCGCGATCACCACGCCGAGCACCGCGAACGCGTAGAGGAGCGCGCGGTGCACGTCGAGACCGCTCTCGCGGACCTCGTCGATCACGAACTTCAGCTGCAGCCCCATGTAGGCGAAGACGAACATCTCGAGCAGCACGTCGAGGCTCTCCCACACCGCCCGTTCCTGGATGCGCGTCGCCACGGACGCGTCGGTGGCCCGGTGCCCCATGTACAGGCCGGCCGCAACCACGGCCAGCACACCGGACGCCTCGATCTCCTCGGCGGCCAGGTAGGCGGTGAACGGGAGCACCAGTCCCAGCACCGTTTCCAGCGGCGAGTCGTACATGCGGCCGCGCACCCGGTGCACCACGACGGCGAGCAGCAATCCGATCGCCACGCCGCCGGCCACCTCGTACCCGAAGAACACCACAGGCGAGTCCACCAGCACCCGGGTGCCGGCGACGGCGGAGACCGCGACGGTGAACAGGGTCAGCGCGGTCGCGTCGTTGACCAGACCCTCACCGGTGAGGACCGCGATGACGCGTTTGGGCAGTCCGAGTCTCTGTCCGACGGCGACGGCGCTGACCGCGTCGGTCGGCGCGACCACGGCCCCGAGCACGAGTGCGGCGCCGAGGGTCAGATCCGGTACCAGCGCAGAGGCGGAGAACGCGACGGCGAAGGCCGTGACCAGGACGGTGAAGATGCCCAGCCGCAGGATCGGGGCGAGGTGCCGGCGGAAGGTCGCCACGGAGAAGCGCAGCGCCGCCGAGTACAGCAGCGGCGGCAGCACCACCCCGAGGATGATGTCCGGATGCAGCTCGAGCCGCGGCATGCCGGGCAGGAACGAGGCGATCGAGCCGATGGTGACGAGGACCAGCGGGGCCTGGAGGTTTCCGCGGTTCGCGAGTCCGGTGACGGCGACGGCCGCGATGACGACGAGGAGGATCCAGGTCCCGTTCACCCGTCGATTGTGACCCGGGCGCGCTGCCGACGCCGCCGTACGATCCGGGTGCCGGGCGTGGGCGTCGTCCGCGGATGCTCGTCAGGAGTGCGACGGAGCCTCTCGGCCGGGCCACACGGACGGCGACTCGGCTGCGTCCCGGCCCGGTTCGACGACCAGCACCGGCACCCGGGCATGCTCCACCAGATGGGCGGAGACGCTGCCCAGCAGTCGCCGAGACATCCCACGTCCGCGTCTGCCGACGACGATCACGTCCGCGTTCCCGTCGGCGGCGTACCAGCACAGTGTCTCCCCCGGCGGACCCGCCAGCACTTCGTGGCGAACCTCCACGCCGGTGATGTCCGCGGTCGCCGCCGCGAGCCGGCCGGACACCTGGTCCGTCGCCTCGGCGGAGTCCTCCTCCGCCGTGTCGAACGAGACCACCTCCGCCAGTATCAGCGTGCCGAGCCGGGAACCGAAGATCGCGCGGGCCTCCCGCAACGCCTGTTCCGCATGGGGAGATCCGTCGAAACCGATCAGCACCCGGAGGCCGTCTTCCCCCGGCCCCGGGGTCACCGGAGCCACCCGGGCCCCGGGACGGGCCGAGCGTGGCTGCCGCTCGACACGTTCGTATGCGATCGGCACGAACAGCGGACCCAGAGCGACTGCGATCAGGGTCCATCTCGGGTCGTGCCCGCGTCTGGCCATCCACAGACCGGTCGCCAGGCCGATCAGTAGCCAGACGACCAGGAAGGCTACGAGAACTGCCGGGTTCATCACCCCATGATCACATATCTCCCTGCCGAAATCCGACTTGGCGGACAAAACGGGCGGTACGCACGAGAACAGGCTTCGTTGATAGGTTGGTGAGGGCCGACGAGGCCACGGAACCCGATATGAATCCAGAGTCCCCCACGCCCCCACCCCTGTCCCGCTCCGCGGGTGGCCCCGCCGAACGCGGGCACCGCACCGCGCTGCGGGAAGAATCCACCCGGCGTCGCGGCGGAACCGCGCGCGCAGCGCAACACGAGAATCCCCCGGCCCGGGGATACCGGCACGATCTCGACGGTCTCCGCGGCCTGGCGATCGGACTCGTCGTCGTCTACCACCTCTGGTTCGGCCGTGTCTCGGGCGGCGTCGACATCTTCCTCGTGCTGTCGGGGTTCTTCTTCACGGGCGTGCTCCTGCGCCGGACCGGTGACACCGGCGGACCCCCGGTGGTGCAGACCGTCGCCCGCACCGCACGACGGCTGCTGCCGGCGCTGGTCGTCGTCCTGGCCGCGATCGCAGTGACGACCGCGATCCGGCGGCCCTTCACGCAATGGAGCGGTACCGTCGAGGAACTGCTCGCCTCACTGCTCTACGTCCAGAACTGGCATCTCGCCCTGACGGCCGCCGACTACCAGGCGGCGGACGCGTCGGTCAGCGCGATGCAGCACCTGTGGTCCATGTCGGTACAGGGCCAGTTCTACGTGCTCGCGCTGGCGGTGGTGGCGGCCGTCGCCTGGACGTGCCGCCGAAGCGGCCGCCCTCACGCCACGCGGCCGGTGCTCGCCGTCGTCCTCACCGCCGGCTTCGTGGGTTCGTTCCTCTACGCGACGATCACCTCCCGCACCGAACAGGCCTGGGCGTACTACGACACGGGTGCGCGGTTGTGGGAGCTGCTGGCGGGCTCGCTGCTGTACCTCGCGGTCGGGCGGGTGTCGCTGCCGCGTCCCTGGCGATCTCTTCTCGCGGCCGCCGGGCTGGCGCTGGTGCTGACGTGCGGGGTGTTCCTCGACGGCGCGAACGTGTTCCCGGGCCCGGCGGCCCTGGTGCCCGTGGGGGCGACCGCCGCGCTCGTTCTCGCCGGTGCGCACACCACTCGCGAGAACGACCCGACCGGTGCGAGCCGCGTCCTCGCCTCGCGGCCCCTTCTCGAGCTCGGACGGATCGCGTACGCGCTGTACCTGTGGCACTGGCCCGTGCTGATCTTCTACCTCTCGTGGCGGGAACGGCCGGCCGTGGGCCCCATCGGAGGACTGGCGGTCCTCAGCGTCTCGCTCGTCCTGGCGCGGCTCACGCACACCCGGATCGAGACGCCCCTGCGGAGGTCGCCACGCACCGCTGCCGCGGCGGCGGGGAGTTCACGTCCCACCGCGTCCCGAGTGGCAACGACCCTGGTTCTCACGGCCGGACTCACCGTCGTGACCTGCGCGGCGGCCTGGCAGTGGTATGTGACGCACAATCCGGAGACTGCAGCCCGGGTCGGCGACCTCGATCCCGCCCGCTATCCCGGTGCCGCGAGCCTGACCGACGGGGCGTTCACACCCCGGGCGGAGATGCGTCCCACGTTGCTCGAGGCGCCGAACGACCTTCCCTCCTCCACGTACGACGGCTGCATCTCCGACCTGAGCACGCGGGACGTGATCGTGTGCACCTACGGAGACCCGGCCGCGGACCGCACCGTCGCCCTGGTGGGTAGCTCCCATGCGGAGCACTGGCTCACGGCGCTGGACGAGATCGGGCAATCCCGCGGCGTGCGCATCGTCACCTATCTGAAGATGGGGTGCCCGCTCACCCTCTCCGACGAACCGATGCTCGGCGACCAGCCGTACCCCGACTGCCGGGACTGGTCCCGGGAGGTGCTCGACCGGCTCCGCGAGGACCCTCCGGACTGGGTGTTCTCCACCGCCACCCGCCCGCGACCGGACGGACCGGGCGACTACACCCCCGGCGACTACGTCGCGGTGTGGGAGCGGCTCGCCGACTACGGACTGCCGTTCCTGGGCATCCGTGACACGCCGTGGCTGCACCACGACGGGGTGCCCTACCGCGCCGTCGACTGCCTCGCCGAGGGCGGCAACGCGACGTCGTGCGGCATGCCACGCGACGCCGTGCTCGCCGCGGAGAACCCGGCGCTCGAGGCCGCCGAGGGGCTGCTCACGGTCCGTGCGCTCGATCTGTCCGACGCCGTTTGCGACACGACGATCTGCCGGGTGGCTGAGGGCAACATCCTCGTCTACCACGACTCCCACCACCTGGCCGCGACGTATGTGCGCAGCCTCACCCCGGAACTCGACCGGCAACTCGGTACTGCCACCGGCTGGTGGTGAACTGCGCCGGGCGCGCCATCCGAACCGGCACCGATACTCGCGTGCCCTGCACCGCACCCTTGACACCCCCCGAGAAACGAACGTATATTCATCTCAAGTGAATGAGCATTCATTTTGCTCGTGTGCTTTTCGAAATCCGACGCACCCCGCCCCGAAGGCCCCGGTGGTGCCCCCCCAGCAAGGAGTCGACATGGATCTGGCGTTGACGGAGGAGCAGCAGAGTTTCCGGCAACTCGCACGCGAGTTCCTCGACAAGGAGGTGGTCCCGCACCGGGCCGCATGGGACCGCGCCGAATCGGTCGATATCTCGATCGTGCCCAAGCTCGCCGAGATCGGGTTCTTCGGGCTGACCATCCCCGAGGAGTACGGCGGCCTCGGCGGCGACTACATCACCTACTGCCTCGGCATGGAGGAACTCGGCCGCGCCGACTCCGCCGTGCGCGGCATCGTGTCCGTCTCGATGGGCTTGGTAGGCAAGGTGATTCTGTCCCACGGCACCGAGGAGCAGAAGCACGAGTGGCTGCCACGCATCGCTTCGGGTGAGGCGCTCGCGTGCTTCGGCCTCACCGAACCCGACAACGGCTCCGACCCCGGACACCTGAAGACCCGCGCGGTGCGCGACGGCGACCACTACATCATCAACGGGTCGAAGATCTTCATCACCAACGGAACCTGGGCGAACCTGTGCCTGGTCTTCGCCCGCACCGGCGGTCCCGGCCCGAAGGGCGTGTCCGCCTTCCTCGTTCCCACCGACACCCCGGGCTTCGAAGCCCGGGAGATCCACGGCAAGCTCGGCCTGCGCGGCCAGGCCACCGCCGAGCTGTACTTCACCGACATGAAGGTGCCCGCGAGCGCGCTGCTCGGCGAGGAGGGCCAAGGCTTCTCGATCGCCATGCACTCGCTGGACAAGGGCCGGGTCTCGGTCGGCGCCGGCTGCGTCGGCATCATCCAGGGCTGCCTCGAGGCCGCCGTCGACTACGCGACGAACCGCAAGCAGTTCGACCGGCCCATCGCCTCGTACCAGCTGATCCAGGACATGATCGCGGACATGTCCGTCGACGCCGACGCCGGCCGCCTGCTGACCTGGCGGGCAGCCGACCTCATCGAGCGCGGAGAACCGTTCGGCACCGCCGCATCCAAGGCGAAGTACTTCTGCAGCGAGGCCGCGGTGCGAGCCGCCAACAACGCGATCCAGCTCTTCGGCGGCTACGGCTACGTCGACGAGTATCCCGTCGCCAAGTACATGCGCGACGCCCGCGTGATGACCCTGTACGAGGGCACCAGCCAGATCCAGAAGCTGCTCATCGGCCGCGCCGAGACCGGCATCAGCGCGTTCCTGTAGACCGTCCACGACACCGGGCCCGGGATCGACGGCGGAGCCGAGGGGTATCGACGGCGGAGCCGGGGGTCGTCGCAACACCGGCGGGTAGTCAGGCGGTAGTAGATCACGCACAACGCTCGGCTGGGGTCTCCCAGTCGAGCGTTGTGCGTGACCGGCCGTAGAGGCCCCGGGCCAGGAGCCCCGGGCACGGCCTCGCCGCGCACCCTTGACAGAGTGACGTGCACCACACTACCGTTCTGATCGAACGCGATGAATGAGCATTCATCCACTTCGAACTTTTGTTCACTCACTGTTGTCGCTTCGACGGGGCCGACCCGCCCCGGCGAAAACTCGCCCCCTGACACACACGGAGTTCTCATGCCCCCTGCCTCGGCCGACTGGACCAGTACGCAGCATCGACGCTCGGTGACGTGGATCGTCGCCCTCGCGACGGCAGCGCTCGTCTTCGACGGATACGACCTGGTCGTGTACGGAACCATCCTCCCGATCCTCATGAAGGATCCGACCCAGCTCGGTGCCGTCTCTGCCGAACAGGCCGGGGTGCTCGGCTCGTACGCCCTGATCGGGGTCCTGATCGGCGCCCTGCTCGCCGGCGCCTTCGGCGACCGGGTCGGCCGCCGAAAGCTGACACTGATCAGCATCACGTGGTTCTCCGTGGGCATGGCTGCCGCGGCGATGACCCACTCCGTCACGATGTTCGGCGCCATGCGACTGCTCACCGGTATCGGCGTGGGTGGACTCATCGCCACCACCGGCGCGGTGGTCGCCGAGTTCGCGCCGCCCAGCAAGAAGAACATGTACAACGCGATCGTCTACTGCGGCGTCCCCCTCGGCGGTGTCATGGCGTCGCTGCTCGCACTGCTGCTGCGTGACGCCATCGGCTGGCGCGGCCTGTTCTGGATCGGAGCGCTGCCCCTCGTGGTCCTGCTGCCGCTCGTGCTGCTGAGGCTTCCCGAGTCGCCCCGCTGGCTCGTCGCCCGTGGCCGGATCGACGAGGCCCACGCGATCACCGCACGCACCGGCATCCCGTCTCCGACAGCCGAAGAACTCACCGTCGAGCGGGCGGGCGCCCAGAAGGTCGGATTCGCCGCGCTGGCGACCCGCCGGTACGCGCTCGGCACCGCACTGCTCGGCCTGATGAGCTTCGGCGGCATCATGCTCACGTACGGGCTCAACACCTGGTTGCCGAAGATCATGGAGAACGCCGGGTTCGACGCGAAGAACTCGCTGGCGTTCCTGCTGGTGCTCAACGGCGGCGCGATCGCCGGCGTTGTGCTCGCCTCCCGGACGGCGGATCGCACCGGCCCGCAGCGGGTCATCGTCGCCACGTTCCTGCTCGCGGTGCTGTCGCTCATCGTGCTCACCCTCGACCTGCCGCTGGCGGTGCTGCTCGGCGCGGTCGCGGCGGCCGGTATCGGCGGGATCGGCACCCAGATCCTCATCTACGGCTTCGTCGCCAACTACTACTCGACCACGGCACGCGCCGCCGGCGTCGCGTGGTGCGCCGGATTCGGCCGTCTCGGCGGGATCTTCGGGCCGCTCGTCGGTGGGCTGATCCTCGGCGCCGGACTGAGCAGCAACATCGCCTTCTACATCTTCGCGGGCATTGCGTTGCTCGGCGCGGGCCTCACCGTGCTGGTGCCCACCCGTCACGAGACCCTCGCGACAAGCCCGAGCGGGACGCACCGGGCGGCCGAGCCCGCCATGGTGACCGTCGACTGACCGCACCCGAAACGGGGGCGGGTCCGTGGTTACGGACCCGCCCCCGTTCGTGCGTGGACGTCGGATCCTTGCTCGCTCAGCTCCAGTCGTAGAAGCCGCGGCCGGACTTGCGGCCGAGCTCGCCGCGGGCCACCTTGTCGCGCAGCAACTGCGGCGGCGCGAACCGCTCCCCCAGGGTGCCGTGCAGGTACTCCGCGACGGCCAGCCGGATGTCCAGGCCCACGAGATCCGTCGAGCGCAGTGGGCCCATCGGATGCTTGTACCCCAATTCCATTGCCCGGTCGATCGACTCGGCGTCGGCCACGCCCTCCTCGAGCATCCGGATCGCTTCCAGCCCGAGCAGCACGCCGAGGCGGCTGGTGGCGAAGCCCGGCGAATCGCGCACCACCACGGGCGTCTTGCCGAGCAGCTCCACCCAGCCCGCGACGTCGCGCACCAGCGCATCGGAGGTCGTCTCGGCGCGCACGATCTCCACCAGCTCCGACGCGGGCACCGGGTTGAAGAAGTGCATGCCCAGGAACCGGGACGGGTTCCTCAGGGCGGCACCCAGCTCCGTCGGCGACAGCGAGCTGGTGTTGGTGGCGATCACCGCGTCGTCGGGCACGACGCGCTCGGCGTCGGCGAGCACGCGCCTCTTCAGGCCGGGATCCTCGGGCACCGCCTCGACGAGCAGCCGGGTGTCGCCGGGCAGCTCGGCCACCGACGCGACGAACGCGACCCGGCCGGCCACCACGTCGAGCGGATCGACGAGCTTGCCTCGCTCGGCCGCGCGGGAGAGGCTGTCCGTCAGCCGCTTTCGCGCGGCATCCAGGTCGCCGGTCTCGGACACGGTCACGGTCGCGCCGAGCGTGGCGAAGGCATGGGCGATGCCGACGCCCATGCGGCCTCCGCCGATCACGGCAACACGGTCGGGAAGTCCTGTCATCTGCTGGTCCTCTTCTCCAGGAATCGGGTCATGCGTTTCTACCTGTCCGCGGCCTCGTACAGCACCGCTCGGGTCGGATCGTCGACGTGATGTGGTCGCTCACAGCGCCTCCACCGCCAGCGACACGCCCTGACCGACGCCGACGCACAGGGTGGCCAGGCCCCGCGCCGCACCCTCGCGTTCCATGCGGCCGAGCAGGGTGACCAGGATGCGCGCCCCGGAGGAGCCGAGCGGGTGACCGAGCGCGATGGCGCCGCCGTCCGCGTTGACGAGGTCCTCGTCCAGGCCGAGTTCGCGGATGACGCCGAGCGACTGGGCGGCGAAGGCCTCGTTGAGCTCGATCGCGCCGATGCCGTCGAGGGTCCAACCGGTGCGGTCGAGCAGCTTGCGGGTGGCGGGGACCGGGCCGAGGCCCATGATGTGCGGGGCGAGCGCCGCCGAGGCGCTGCCGACGATCCGGGCGCGCGGCGTCAGCCCGTGCCGGCGCACCGCGTCGGCGCCGGCGAGCACCAGCGCGGACGCGCCGTCGGACAGCGACGACGACGAGCCGGCGGTGACGATGCCGCCGGCCCGGAACACCGGCTTCAGGCGGGCGAGTTTCTCCTCGTCGGTCCCGCGCCGCGGGCCCTCGTCCACGTCGACGACGCCGTCGCGCACCGGCACCGGGACGATCTCCTTCTCGAACCGGCCGGCGTCGATGGCGGCGAGGGCGCGCCGGTGGCTGCGGACCGCGAACGCGTCGCTCTCCTCCCGGGTGATGCCGTGCAGGGCCGCGACCTCCTCGGCCGTCTCGCCCATCGACAGGGTGGTCGTGTCGTCGAAGCGCGGGTTGGTGAACCGCCAGCCGATGGCGGTATCGAAGACGGCGCCGGGCTTGGCCCAGGGCGTGCCGGGCTTGCTCATCACCCACGGCGCCCGGGTCATCGACTCGACCCCGCCGGCGACGACGACGTCGGCCTCCCCGGACCGGATGGCCTGGGCGCCGGAGGCGACAGCGGTGAGCCCGCTCGCACACAGGCGGTTGACGGTGTACCCGGGGACGGTCTGCGGCAGGCCGGCGAGCAGCACCGCCATGCGGGCGACGTTGCGGTTGTCCTCGCCGGCCTGGTTGGTGGCGCCGAGGATCACCTCGTCGATCGCGTCGGCCGGGACGCCGCTGCGCGCGACGGCCTCGCCGACGACGAGCGCGGCCAGGTCGTCGGGCCGCACCGGGGCGAGCGCGCCGCCGTAGCGGCCCTGCGGTGTGCGGACTCCGTCGACGACGTAGACGTCGATCATCCGTAGATCTCCCTTCCGAAACCGGGGGCCGTGTGACCCTTGACACCCTCCGGTAGTGAATGTACGTTCATGGTTAGTGAAGCACAATTCATCACTCATGAACAGAACTTCAATTCCTGACCCGACCTGCGCTGACGAGGAGTCATCATGACCGTGTTCGAGGACATCACCTACGAGATCGACGGCCCCGCGGCGATCATCACGATCGACCGGCCGCACCGCTACAACGCGTTCCGCGGCAAGACCGTCGAGGAGCTCATCAAGGCGTTCCGCGCCGCGTGGGCCGACAGCCGGGTCTCGGCGATCATCCTCACCGGCGCCGGCGAGAAGGCGTTCTGCACCGGCGGCGACGTCAAACAGCGCGCCGAGACCGGCGACTACGGCCCCACCGAGAGCGGCATGTTCGAGATCGGCTACCTGCACAAGCTGATTCGCGACATCCCGAAGCCGGTCATCGCCGCGGTCAACGGTGTCGCCGTCGGCGGGGGGCACGTGCTGCACGTGCTGTGCGACCTCACGATCGCCTCGGAGAACGCCAAGTTCGGCCAGGCCGGCCCGAAGGTCGGATCGTTCGACGCCGGTTTCGGCTCGGCCTTCCTCGCCCGCGTGGTCGGCGAGAAGCGCGCCCGCGAGATCTGGTACCTGTGCCGCCAGTACGACGCCGCCACCGCCGAGCGCTGGGGCCTGGTCAACTGGGTCGTGCCGCAGGACAAGCTGCTCGACGAGGCCAAGGCGATCGCCGCCGAGATCGCCGAGAAGAGCCCCACCGCCATCAAGTTCCTCAAGCAGTCGTTCAACGCGGACACCGACCACCAGGCCGGCCTGAGCAACCTCGCGATGTCGGCGCTCGACCTGTTCGGCAAGTCCGACGAGGGCCTCGAGGGCGCCAACGCGTTCGCCGAGAAGCGGCCCGCCGACTTCGCCAAGTTCGTCAAGGCCTGATCCCTCCCCATTTCGGATTCCCCGAGAGGACCCCTCATGAGCAACATCGCACTGGTCACCGGCGCCGGCTCCGGCATCGGCAAGGCCATCGCACTGGCCTTCGCCGCACAGGGCGACCGCGTGGTCGCCGCCGACCTCGACCTCGCCGCCGCCGAGGCCACCGCCAAGGAGTACCCCGAGCTGATCACCGCCCTGCCGGTGGACATCGCCGACCGCGCCCAGGTCGACGAGCTGCGCGAGCGCACCCACGCCGAGGTCGGCGTGCCGAACGTGCTCGTCAACGCCGCCGGCTGGGACCGCACCGACCAGTTCCTCAACGCCACACCCGAATTCGCGCAGAAGGTCGTGGCGATCAACTACCTCGGCCCGGTGCACGTGTGCAGCGCCTTCCTGCCCGGCATCATCGAAGCCGGCAACGGCGGCCGCGTGATCAACCTCGCCTCCGACGCCGGCCGCGTCGGCAGTTCCGGCGAGTCGATCTACGCCGGGGCGAAGGGCGGCGTCATCGCGCTGACCAAGTCCCTCGCCCGCGAGATGGCGCGGCACGGCATCAACGTCAACTGCGTGTGCCCCGGCCCCACCGACACCCCGCTGTTCCAGGCGCAGGACGAGAAGCTCAAGGCCGCACTGATCAAGGCCATCCCGTTCCGCAGGCTCGCCCGGCCCGACGAAGTCGCCGCCCCGGTGCTGTTCTTCGCGTCGGAGGCCGCGTCGTTCGTCACCGGTCAGGTGATCAGCGTCAGCGGCGGCCTCACGATGGCCGGCTGACCGCGGACACGCGAGGGAGGACGGACACCATGACCGCGTCGTACAACGCCCGGGCCTACCGGGAGTACTTCGAGAACGACTTCACGTACCTCAACGGATTCCGGCGCAACACCAAGCGTTACGCAAACCAGGTCGCCCTGAGCGACCCCGAGACCGGGCGGCAGTGGACCTACACGCAGCTCGGGGAGCGCGTCGACCGGATCGCGACGGGCCTGGCGGACGCGGGTGTGCAGGCCGGAGAGGTCGTCGCCTACCAGCTGTTCAACGGCGTCGAATTCGCCGAGCTCTACCTCGCCACGCAGGCCGTCGGGGCGGTCGGCTCGCCGGTGAACTTCCGCCTGGCGGCCGGCGAGACGGCGTTCGTCCTCGACAAGTGCACCCCTGCGGTATTCGTCTACGACACCGAACTCACCGACATGGTGCAGGAGGCGTTGCGGCTCGCCGCGCACACCCCGAGAGTGATCGTGGCCGTCGGCGACGGCGCCACCGTCGAAGTCGCCGGCGTCACGGTGATGCGGTACCGGCACCTGGCCGCCGACCGCATCGCGCTACCGCCGCTGCATCGCACGGTGTGGGACGAGACCACCCGTCTCTACACCTCCGGCACGACGGGCATGCCGAAGGGCGTGCCGCTCAACAGCATGATCGAAATCTTCAGCGCCCATGACGTGATCATGCACTTCCCGCTCGGCCCCGACGACAAGACGCTCAACATGACCCCGTGGTTCCACCGCGGCGGCCTGCACGCGGGCGGGCCCAACCCGACGTTCTACGTCGGTGGTGAAGTGGTGCCGCTGCGGTCGTTCGACGCCGACCGGGTCCTCGACCTCGTCGCCGAGTACGGACTGACCTTCCTCATCGGCGCACCGACCAATCTCGCCATGCTCGCCGCCGCCCAGGAGGCGCGCCCGCGCGACCTGTCCAGCCTGCGCGGCATCGTCACGATGGGCGCGCCGCTCGAGAAGGAGGCGGCGCTGCGCTACCAGAAGGTGCTCAACCCCCGGATCTTCAACGGCTACGGCACCACCGAGGCCTTCTGGAACACCTTCCTGCGGCCGGCCGACCTGCCCGACCGCGCCGGCAGCGCCGGCCGCGCCTGCACCGACGACGAGGTCCGCGTCGTCCACGTCTACCCCGACCGGCTCGCCGACCCCGACGACGTCGTCGCCCACGACGGCAACGACGTCGGTGAGGTCATCGTCCGCTCCCCCAAGTGCGCCAACGCCTACTTCGACACCCCCGACCAGGAGAAAGCCAAGTTCCACCAGGGTTGGCTGCACATCGGCGACCTCGCCACCTGGGACGCCGACGAGTTCGTCACCATCGTCGGACGCAAGGACGACATGCTCATCTCCGGCGGCGAGAACGTCCACCCGGTGCAGGTGGAAGAGGCACTCAACGCCCATGCGCAGGTGCAGGACTCGCTCGTCGTCGGCGTCCCGGACGAGAAATGGGGACGCATCGTCGTCGCCTACATCGTCGCCGAGGATCCCTCGCTGACGGCCGATCACCTCGACGCCCACTGCCGCTCCCACCCGATGCTCTCGTCGTTCAAGCGGCCGCGCGCCTACCGGTTCGTCGAGACGCTGCCCGTCTCCCCCACCGGCAAGAAGCTGCATTACAAGGCCACCGAAGCCGCCGCGGCCGAGTTCGCCGCCGGCCTCTTCTCCGCTCCCTCCGACTCGAGGATGACCCGATGAGCACCGCCACCACCCTCCCCAAGTTCGACGCCCTCGACCCGCTCGCCATCGACTCGCTCTACTCCGACGACGAGCTCGCCGTCCGCGACACCGTCCGCAAGTTCTGCGCCGAGCACGTCACTCCGCACATCGCGGAGTGGTTCGAGGCCGGCGACCTGCCCGGCGTGCGCGATCTCGCCCGCGAGTTCGGCAAGCTCGGCCTCCTCGGTATGCACCTCGAGGGCTACGGGTGCGGTGGCTCGTCGGCCGTGCACTACGGCCTCGCCTGCCTCGAGCTGGAAGCCGCCGACTCCGGCATCCGCTCCCTGGTCTCGGTGCAGGGCTCGCTCGCGATGTTCTCGATCTGGAACAACGGTTCCGAGGAGCAGAAGCAGCGCTGGCTCCCGGGCATGGCGGCGGGCGAGATCATCGGCTGCTTCGGCCTGACCGAACCCGACGTCGGCTCCGACCCGGGGGCGATGAAGACCCGCGCCCGCCGGGACGGGTCCGACTGGGTTCTCGACGGTCGCAAGATGTGGATCACCAACGGCTCCATCGCCGACGTCGCCGTGGTCTGGGCGAACACCGACGAGGGCGTCCGTGGTTTCGTCGTGCCCACCGACACCCCCGGTTTCAGCGCCCACACCATCAAGCACAAGCTGTCGCTGCGCGCCTCGGTCACCGGCGAACTCGTCCTGGACAACGTGCGCCTGCCCGCCGACGCGCTGCTGCCCGAGGCCAAGGGCGTCAAGGCGCCGCTGCAGAGCCTGTCCGAGGCGCGGTACGGCATCATCTGGGGCGCGATGGGCGCGGCGCGCTCGGCGTGGGAGGCCGCCCGCGACTACTCGATGCAGCGCACCCAGTTCGGCCGCCCCATCGGCGGATTCCAGCTCACCCAGGCCAAGCTCGCCGACATGGCCGTCGAACTGCACAAGGGCCAGTTGCTGTCGCTGCACCTCGGCCGGCTCAAGGACAGCGTCGGGCTGCGGCCCGAGCAGGTGAGCTTCGGCAAGCTCAACAACACCCGCGAGGCCATCGAGATCTGCCGCACCGCGCGAACCATTCTCGGCGGCAACGGCATCTCCCTCGAGTACCCCGTCATCCGGCACATGGTCAACCTCGAGTCCGTGCTCACCTACGAGGGCACCCCCGAGATGCACCAGCTGGTGCTCGGCCAGGCCTTCACCGGCGAAAACGCCTTCCGCTGACAGGAATCCCACCATGAACGCACGATTGATCCACGACTCCGAGCACCTGCAGTTCCGCGAGGTCGTCCGTGACTTCGTCCGGGACAAGATCACCCCGGTGCACGAGGACTGGGAACGGGCGAGCTGCCTCGACCGGTCCCTGTTCACCGAGGCCGGCAAGCTGGGCCTGCTCGGCTTCCCGGTCCCGGAGGAGTACGGCGGTCCCGGCGTCGACGACTTCCGCTACAACGCCATCCTGATCGAGGAGGTCAACCGGGCGGGCAACGCGGCCGCCGGCATCGCGTTCTCGCTGCAGAACGACGTCGTGCTGCCGTACCTGACCGACATGACCACCGACGAGCAGAAGGCCCGCTGGCTGCCCGGCGCCGTCACCGGCGAGACCGTCCTCGGCATCGCGATGACCGAACCAGGCACCGGCAGCGACCTGACCGGCATCCGCACCTCGGCGGTGCGCGACGGCGACCACTACGTGGTCAACGGCGCCAAGACGTTCATCTCCAACGGGCAGAACGGCGACCTGTTCGTCGTCGCCGCCCGCACCTCCGACGACCCGCACAAGGGCCTGACCCTGCTCGTCGTCGAGGCCGACACCACCGGCTTCTCCCGCGGGCGCAATCTGGAGAAGATCGGCCTGCACGCGCAGGACACCAGCGAGCTGGCCTTCACGGACATGCGGGTCCCGGTCGCGAATCGGCTCGGCGAGGAGGGACAGGGCTTCTACCAGCTCGTGCACAACCTGCCGCAGGAACGGTTGTCGCTCGCGATCGGCGCGGTCGCCGCGGCGGAGGGCGTGTTCGCCGAGACCCTCACCTACGTCAGGGAGCGCAAGGCATTCGGCAAGCCGGTCTCGAGCTTCCAGAACACCCAGTTCGTGCTGGCCGAACTGGCCACCGAGCTGGATCTGGCCCGCACGTTCCTCGACGACTGCATAGCCGAGCACGTTGCCGGCGAGCTCACTGCCGCCCGCGCGGCGCGGCTGAAGTGGTGGGCCACCGAACTGCAGGTGCGGGTCGCGGACCGGTGCCTGCAGTTGCACGGCGGCTACGGGTACATGCGCGAGTACGCGGTGGCACGCGCGTTCGTCGACGCCCGCATCCAGACCATCTACGGCGGCACCACCGAGATCATGAAGACGATCGTCGCCAAAGATCTCGGGATCTGAGCGACTGTCCCGAACGACGAGGAGGACGCCCATGTCGGCCGATCCGAGCGAGCTGCCGATCGACGAGGCCGTGCGCGCGGTCCGTGCGAACTCCCGGCGTAGGCAGATCCTGATCGCTGCTGCGAAGGTGATGCAGCGCACGGGGTTCCATCAGATGTCCATGCAGGCGCTGGCCGACGAGGCGAACGTCAGCGTGGGCCTGCTCTACAAGTACTTCGGCAACAAGGAGGAGATCCTTCTCGCCACCATCACCGCCATCCTGGACGCGTTCCGGGATCAGCTCGAGCCGGCGATGGCGGCGGCCGGCACGGACCCCGTGGAGCGCCTGGCCGCGGGGATCGGCCGGTTCGTCGAGATCGTCGACGAGAACCTCGACGGGGTGGCCCTGACCTACCGCGAGAGCCGCACGCTCGACCCGGCCGGGCGGGAGATGCTCAAGCGGCTCGAGATCGCCACCTCCGCCCCGCTGCGTGCGGTGCTGACCGAGGGCATCGACGCCGGCATCATGAACCCGGTCGACGTCGACCTGATGGTCTTCGACCTGGTGCTGCTCGCCCACGGCTGGGCGCTCAAGTACTGGCATTTCGGCCGGCTCTACAGCCTCGACGACTACATCCGGCTGCAGACCCGGTTCGTGCTCAACACCGTTCTGCCACAAGAACACCGAACCCGCTACCGACACCTGCTGGAGTAACCCATGAGCGTCGTCACCGTCCGCGTAGACCGCGTCGGGATCATCACCCTCGACCGTCCCCCCGCCAACGCCTTCGACGAGGCGCAGACGGAGGCCCTGGCCGAGGCCGTCACGGCGCTGGGTGACGACCCTGCGGTACGGGCCGTCCTGATCCGCAGTGCCCGGCGGATCTTCTGCGGGGGCGCGGACATCGCGATGATGGAGTCCTGGAGCACGAAGCCCGATCGGGGTGCACGCCTGCGCCGCTTCACCGCACGGCTCCAGGACGTGTTCGCCCGCATCGAGGCGCTGCCGAAGCCCTCGGTGGCCGCCCTCGCCGGTGCTGCCACGGGAGGCGGCCTCGAGCTGGCCCTCGCGTGCGACTTCCGCGTCGCGGGCGCCTCGGTGAAGCTCGGGCTTCCCGAGGTGGGAATCGGGCTCCTCCCCGGCGCGGGGGGCACGCAACGGCTCACCCGGCTGGCCGGTCCGTCGGTGGCGCACCGGCTCGTTCTCGGCGCCGAACTGGTCACCGGCCGTGAGGCCGAGCGGCTCGGAATCGTGCAGTGGGCCACCGACGCCGACGTCGAGACCGAGGCCCGAGCCTTGGCCGATCGACTCGCGCAGCTGCCGCCGGCCGCCTACGCGGCCGCCAAACGCTGCATCGTCGCAGCTCGGGGCGATGAGGGGTTCGCCCGAGAGCTCGACGAGATCAGCCGGTTGATCGAGACGCCGGACACCGTCCGTTTGCTGGAAGGATTCGTCGCGCGCGCCCGGTAGCCCGACGTGCGGACCGTCGCGGGATGTCCGCCGCCCGGGGCTGCGCCGGACGACCCGCCCGGATCACTCGGTACTGTGGATCCGACCCAGCGGCGACGAGGAGCACCACCATGACCACCGACCACGACGCGCTACCCGTGGACGAGGCCGTGCGAGCCGTGCGCACCAGCTCCCGCCGCAAACAGGTGCTCGACGCCGCGGTGACGGTCATGCAGCGGACCGGGTTCCACCAGATGTCCATGCAGGCGCTGGCCGACGAGGCCGGGGTGAGCGTGGGGCTGATCTACAAGTACTTCGGTGGCAAGGAGGACGTCCTCCTCGCGACCATCCTCGCGATCCTCGACGCCTTCCGCGACCAGCTCGAACCGGCCATGGACGCCGTCGGCGACGACCCCGTCGAGCGGCTCGTCGCCGGGATGCGGCGCTACATCGAGATCGTGGACGAGAACCTTCACGCCACGGTGCTCACCTACCGGGAGAGCCGCACCCTCGACGCCGCCGGCCGCGCCCGGATCAAGGAGCTCGAGGTGGAGTCGTCGGCGCCGCTGCGTGCCGCGCTCGACGCGGGGATCGAGGCGGGTGTGATGAACCCGGTCGACGTCGACCTGATGGTCTTCGACATCATGCTGCTGGCGCACGGTTGGGCGCTCAAGCACTGGCACTTCGGGGCGATCTACACGCTCGACGAGTACATCCGGCTCCAGACCCGCTTCGTGCTGAACACGCTCCTCCCGGCCGAGCGCCGCGACGACTACGCGCAGTTGCTCACGTAGCCGACACGGGAAGCAGGTCACCGCCGAGAGGTAGCGACCAGCGCGCCCCGCGGACCGTCTCGATCGCGTGGTGGCGGGAGGTCGGCATGATGCCGGGCAGCAGCAGCGTCCACATCTGGTCGATCCGCTCCTCGAGGTCGACGCGCCCGGCGAGGACGTCGGACAGGAGCTGCACGCCCGTGAACGCGGAGATCACGAAGTGCGCCAGCATCGACGGATCGAGGTGGGCATCTAGGTCGCCTTCCTCGACGGCACGACGGCCGAACGCCTCGCAGGCCGTGATCCAGTCCAGGTACGGCCCGGCGGGCTTGTCGAGACTGCCGAGTTCGAGGGTGAGCCGGATCCCGGCGCGCACGACGGGATCCTCGATCATCTGCCGGCCGATGCCGTGGCACAGCATCACGATCTGTTCGAGGGTCGACACCTCGGTGCCGGCGATCGCGTCGACGAGCGCGATCGAGCGGCGGTGCTGCTCGGCGACGATGGCGCCGGCGAGGTCGATCTTCGACGCGAAATGGAAGTACACCGCCCCCTTGGACAGTCCCGTGTCGCGGAGAATGTCGGCGAAGCTGGCGCCGTGGAACCCTCGTTCGTCGAACATCGCGGCGGCGGCGCGCACGATCTGCTGCCGGGTCACTGCGGCGCGGGCTTGCTTGGCCACTCACTCACCTTTCTCGCGAGGCGGATTCCGACGAGACACCTCGGCCCGAGGCATCCGACATACATCCCCTCGACAACCCCCGACCGACATACCGCCGACTCCCCTGGGCGGTCCGCCGGGATCCGCGTCGATCCCGGCGGAAGGCACCAGCCACCTTAACAAGACCGATCGACCGTTCAAGGAAGGGTGGACGGCACCGGCGTGCCCGCCGCGGTCCGCCTCGGCAGCGCGGTCCGCCTCGGCAGCGCGGTCCGCCTCGGCAGCGCGGTCCGATCGGCGGACCCGGTCTATCCGGCGCCGAGGGCCTTCTTCGCCGCGTCCTGCGCCTTGTCGACCTGCTCGGCGTACTTCCCGCCGGTCTTGCGGTCCGCGAGATCACCGGCCTTCTCGATCGCCTCGTCGACCTTGTCGGGGTTCTGCGCCGCGAACTCCTTGCCCTTGTCGACCAGCCCCTTGACCGAATCCATGAAACCCACGTCGCGTCCTTTCGTCCGAATGATCGAGCGGGCCCAGCCTGCCACAGCAGGTCACGACCGGACGTGGAGCCGTGTCCGACGCCGCGCTATCGGGCGTCGGGTCCGGGAGCCGGGCCGGGTCCGGCAGCCGGGCCCGGTCCGCGACCTTCGGTGCCGAGGGTCTTCTTCACCGCTTCCTGCGCCTTGCCGACGTGCCGGGAGTACTTTCGGGGCCCCTTCGTCCGGGCGAGATCGCCGGCCTTGTCGATGGCGTTATTCACCGTGTCCGGGTTCTTCCGGGCATAGTCCTTGCCCTTGTCGACCAGGCCCTTGACCGAATCCATGAATCGCATCGGGTCCATCCCTTCTCTGTGCAATGGTCGGATCGTCACCAGCGTGCCACCGGTGGACGCAGAGCGGGAGATCCCTGTCGGGACCTCCCGCCGAAGACCTGCACTGCTACGGGCTGCGCGGGCCCGGCGGCGCCTGCGGACCGGGATCTGCATCCGGACCGGGCTGTCCCGGGGGACCCGGAGGCGTACCGGGGACGGGATTACCCGCGGTACCGAGATGCTTCTTCGCGGCGTCCTGCACCTTGTCCACGTGCTGGGCGTACTTGCCGCCCGTCCGGGCATCGGCGGCGTCGCCCGCCTTGTCGACGAACCGGCCGGCCTTGTCGGGGTTCTTCTCCGCGTACGCCCTGCCCTTGTCGACGAGGCCCTTGATCGAATCCTTCAAACCCATTTGCCGCTCCTTCCGTTCGAGGGATCGATGCCTCAGCGTGCCACCGCGGGCCGGTTCCCAAACCTGCCGCGGCCGGGGCAGTGGCATCGTCCCCGTCAGTGCACGCCCGGCAACAGGTCCTCACTGGCGGCGAACAGCCGGCGGTGCTCACCGTGGACCCGCCCGGTCACCCACCACGAGACCTCCACGAGGACCACGCCGATCGCCCCGCACGTGAACGCCGTGACCATTGCGCCGACGTTGGAGATGTCGAGGGCGAAGAACTCGCGGGCGAAGGGGAAGGCGAACAGGACCACGTATCCGAGCACCGAACCGGCCAGCAGCACCAGTTTCCACATCACGTACGGCCGCGCCACCACGGCGAGCACCCACAGCGCGATCATGATCAAGGTGATCAGCGCCGCGGTGCCGGCCTGCATCTTCTGCGCCTCGGTCTGCTCGGGCCCGGCGTACACCAGGACGTAGCAGACGAACGTGCTGATCCCGATGATCACCCCCGACGGGATCGCCAGGCGCATCACCCGCGACACGAAACCGGAGCGGGCCCGCTCGTTGTTGGGGGCGAGCGACAGGATGAACGCGGGGACTCCGATGGTGAACCACGCCGCGATCGTCACGTGCCGCGGCAGGAACGGATACGGCATCGGCTCGTAGCCGAACACCTGGGACAACGCGCCCGACAGCCCCACGAGGAACGCCAGCAGCACGGAGTACACGGTCTTGGTGAGGAACAGGTTCGAGACCCGCTCGATGTTGCCGATCACCCGCCGGCCCTCGGCGACGACGTAGGGCAGGGTGGCGAACCTGTTGTCCAGCAACACGATCTGCGCGACCGCACGGGTAGCCGGGCTGCCGGAGCCCATCGCGACTCCGATGTCGGCGTCCTTGAGCGCCAGCACGTCGTTGACCCCGTCGCCGGTCATGGCGACGGTGTGCCCGCGCGACTGCAGTGCTCCGACCATCGCCCGCTTCTGGTCGGGCCGCACGCGACCGAAGGTGGTGGCCGAGTCGAGGGTGTCGGCGAGCCGGTCGCGGTCCTCCGGCAGGGTGCGCGCATCGACGGGGTGATCGGCGTGCGGCAGGCCGAGCGACGTCGCGACCGCGCCGACCGACACGGCGTTGTCGCCGGAGATGACCTTGACCTCGACCTGCTGGCTCGCGAAGTACTCGAGGGTCGGCTTGGCGTCGGGCCGGACCCGCTGCTCGAGCACCACGAGGGCCTGGGCGGTGACCGTGCCGGGGGCCTGCGGGTCGTCGACGGGGCGGTCGCACCGGCCGAGCAGCAGCACCCGCAGCCCCTGCGCCCCGAGCGCCTCGGCCCGCCGGGCCGCCGCCGAGCCGGGATCGAGCAGCACGTCCGGGGCGCCGAGCACCCAGTCGCCGTGGTCGCCGTACGACTGGCCGCTCCACTTCTTCGCCGACGAGAACGGGGCGACGGCGGTGGCCTCTCCCCAGCCGGGATCGTCCGGCATCGCCTCGCGGACGGCGAGGACGCTGGCGTTGGGACGCGGGTCGTCCGCGGCCATCGCCGCGAGCGCGGCATGGGCGGCCGTCTCGTCGCTGCCGTCGACGCACACGACGTCCGCCAGGCGCATGCCGTTCTCGGTGAGCGTGCCGGTCTTGTCGGCACAGACCACGTCGACGCGGGCGAGGCCCTCGATGGCCGGCAGTTCCTGCACGAGGCACTGCCGGCGACCGAGACGGATCACGCCCACCGCGAACGCGATCGACGTCATCAGCACCAGGCCCTCGGGGACCATCGGAACGAGCGCGGCGACCATGCCGCTGAGCGCCGGGCCGAGCGCCTGGCCGCTCGAGAACAGCTGGTTGTAGATGATGAGCAGGCCCGCCGGGATCATCAGGTAGGTGATGAATTTCAGGATCTTGTCGATACCGGCGCGCAGTTCCGAGTGCACGAGCGTGAACTTGCTGGCTTCCTCGGCGAGCCGGGCCGCGTACGCGTCGCGGCCGACCTTCGTGGCCCGGTAGGCGCCGCTGCCCGCCGCGACGAAGCTGCCCGAGAGGACGTGTGCGCCGAGCTCCTTGTGCACAGGATCGGCCTCGCCGGTGAGCAGCGACTCGTCGAGTTCGAGCCCCTCGGCCTCGACGACGAACCCGTCGACCACCGCCTGGTCGCCGGGGCCGAGTTCGATGATGTCGTCGAGCACCACCTCGCGCGGCGGGAGCTCGGCCACCACCCCGTCACGGCGGACGAGAGGCTTGGCCTGGCTGACGATCGCGAGCCTGTCGAGGGTCCACTTGGCGCGGACCTCCTGCACGATGCCGACGGCGCTGTTGAGGATGATCAGCAGGCCGAACATGCCGTCGATGATCGAGCCGGTGGCCAGGACGATGGCCAGCAGGACGGCGAGGATCGCGTTGATGCGGGTGAAGACGTTGGCGCGGACGATCTCGCCGACCGACCGCGACGCCCGGTCCGGCACGTCGTTGGTGGCGCCCCGGGCCACGCGTTCGGCGACCTGCTCGGTGGTCAGGCCCAGCTCGATGTGCCGCGCGTCGGTCGGGGGTGCGGCCGCCTGGTCGGCGACGGCGGTGGGCTCCTCTGCTGCCATGGGAATCAGGCTAAGCCACCCGCTGCGGTCCGCCGCCGGGCCGTGACGCGCCTCGCGCCGGCTCAGCTGTCCGGGCGGACGAACTCGGGCTGGTCGAGCACGCGCAGCCAGCTGCCGTCGGGCTGGCGGCGGGCCACCTGGGCCCGGGCGCCGGCGCCGTCCTTCGGCGGGGTGGCGGTCAGCGCGAGGTCGCCGCTGATCAGTGTCGGCAGCGGCGGCTCGGGTTCGAAGCGGGCGGCGTGTTCCAGCACCTGCTCCCACAAGCGGCGGATGGCCTCGCGGCCCACCGTGCGACCGCCCGGCGGGTAGGCCATCACGGCGTCCTCCTCGTACAGTGCGGCGACGCCCGCCGCGTCGCCGGCGTTGGAGCGCTCGACGAACAGGCGGGTGAGATCCTCGGGCTGCCAAGCCTTCTCAGCGTCGGACACGGTGATCCTCTCTAGGAACGGAAGCGGGACACCTCCAGCCTCCGGCCCGCAGAGCCAGAAGTCCAACAGATTGTTCTGATCGAAACTAGAATCCGAAGTTATGGAACTGCGGCAGCTCGAGTACTTCGTCGCGGTGGCCGAGGAGGCGAACTTCACCCGGGCCGCCCACCGCGTCCACATCAGCCAGTCCGGGATCAGCGCCCAGGTCCGCCGGCTCGAGCACGACCTCGGCGCCGCCCTGTTCGACCGCTCCACCCGCACCGCCACCCTGACCACGGCCGGGGAGGCGGCACTGCCGCACGCCCGGGCCGCACTGGCGTCCGCCGCGGCCGCCCGGCAGGCGGTCGAGGAGGTGACGGCACTGATCCGCGGACGGCTGGTGGTCGGCATGGTCACCGCCTGCACCGTCACCGGGCTGTTCGATGCCCTCGCCGCGTTCCACCGCGCGCACCCGGGGGTCGAGATCACCCTCGTCGAGGATGCCTCCGACCGGCTCGTCGAGCGGGTCCGCTGCGCCACCGTGGACCTCGCCCTCGTCGGCTCCGCCGGCACCCCGCCTCCGGGACTCGAGGCGCTCACCCTCGTCAGCGAACCGATCGTCGCGGCCGTGCCGCCCGGCCACCCGCTGACCGGACGCGCCCGCCTCACGCTCGCGGACGTGTGCGCGCACCCCGTCGTGTCCATGCCCGCGGGCACCGGGATCCGGACCGTGTTCGACCGGGCGTGTGCCGCTGCCGGCCTGCGCCCCGACATCGCCCTGCAGGCCAGTTCCCCGGACACCGTCGCCGACCTCGCCCTCCGCGGGCTGGGCGTGGCGATCCTCAGCCGCTCGATGACCGCGCAGTTCGAGGGCCGGTTGTGCGGGCTCACCGTGGACGACGCCCCCGCGCCCGCGGTGCTGTCGCTGATCTGGTCCGATACGGACGCTCCGGCTCTGCGCGAACTCGTCCGGCACAGCCGTCGCGCCTTCGCCGTCGCAGGGACCTAGGACACTTCCCGGGCGGGCGGGCCGCGGCCGAGAATGGGGGACGCGGCCGGTCGACCGGCCGGAGCCACGACGAACAGGGGGCGGACATGAATCTCGAGGACCTGATGGCCAAGGCGCGCGACACGGTCACGGTCAAGCGCGTGTACTCGGAGCCCGTCGAAAGGGACGGCCTGACGGTCATCACCGCGGCCGTGGTCTCCGGCGGTGCCGGCGGAGGCGGGGGGTACTCGCCCGACGGGGAGAACGGCGAGGGCGGCGGCTTCGGCGTCGGGGCTCGCCCGGTGGGCGCGTACGTCATCAGCGGCGGCAAGCTGTCGTGGCAGCCGGCGGTGGACGTCAACCGCATGGTGCGCACCGTCGCGAGTGTGGCGATCGCCTTCCTCGTCACACGGGCACTCGTCGAACGCAAGCGTGCCGCCGCGACGCGCTGACACCGCTCACAGCGTCGCGAGGACGAACGACAGCACGAATCCCGCGGCGGTGCTCAGCGCGACCGTGGGACCGCCCTTCTCGTAGGCCTCCGGCATGAGCGTGTCGGCCAGCGACGCCAGCACCGCGCCCGCCGCGAACGCCAACGGCAGGGAGATCGTCTCCGGCGGGGTCACCGCGAGCGGCCCGGCCCCGACGACGACGGCGACGGTCAGCAGCGCGGCGCACGCGACCCACACCCCGAGGATGTACCTCCGGGACCGGCCCTGAGCGCGCATGGAGGCGCTGCCGACGAGCGACTCCGGGAAATTGGACACGAAGATCGCGACCAGCAGGGCGAGGCCGCCGGTGCCCTCCCCCAGGGACACACCGAGCGCCACGTTCTCGGGCACCCCGTCGAGCGTGACCGCCGCCAGCAACGCCAGCCCGGCCGCCCCGCTCACCGAGGACGACGACGGCGCGGTTTCCTCGGCGGCCGCGTCGACGTCGAGTTTCTCGCTGCCGTGGTCCTTCTCGCGCCGGCCCTCGGCCACCCGGTCCAGCCACGCGCTGAGCACGGTGAACACGAGCGCGCCGACCGCGAGCCCGATCGCCGCGCGCCAGATGCCGCCCTTCTCGTACGAATCCTCGAACAACTCGAACGACAGGGCGGTGATGAGCGCGCCGGCGGCGAACGCCAGCATCGCCGCGAGAACGCGTTTGGGGATCTCCACCCATCCGCCCACCAGGGCACCGAGCACCAGCGCGCTCGAGGCGATGATCCCGAAGAGCAACGATTCGACGATGACCCCGCCCTCCCTCCGACGCTCCCCGACGGACGGCGGGATACCCGCTGCGGCGGCCCGGAAACCCCTACCGGACCGTGGTCAGCCGAGCGGAACCCACCACGGATCCTGCGAGCCCGGCCGCAGTGCGTCGACCCGCTGCCCCGGCATCGGCACGGCCGTGGGCACCCCCTCCTCCCGAGCGGCCGGCAGGAGCCGCGCGATCGGCTCCGACCACGCGTGGAACGCCAGGTTGAAGGTGCCCCAGTGCACGGGGACGAGCAGGCCGGGGTGGTCGCCGCCCCCGAGATCGAGGTGGGTGCGCACCGCCTCCTCCGGGTTCATGTGCACGTCGGGCCACCGCGGGTCGTACGCCCCCACCGGCAGCAACGTCAGATCGAACGGGCCGTACCGGTCCCCGATGCCGGCGAACCGGGGCGTGTAGCCGCTGTCGCCGCCGAAGAACGCGGTTCGCGTCGGCCCCGCGATCACCCACGACGACCACAGCGTGATGTTGCGGATCAGGCCGCGGCCGGAGAAGTGCCGCGCCTCGGTGCACGTGACGGTGAGCGCACCCACCTCGGTGTGCTGGTCCCAGTCCAGCTCGACGATCCGGTCGTCCGGGATCCGCCACCGGCGCAGGTGCGCGCCCACGCCGAGCGGCACCAGGAACCGGGCCTCGCGCTGCGTGGCCGCGAGCGCCTCGACGGTCTCGCGGTCCAGATGGTCGTAGTGGTCGTGGGAGATCACCACGGCGTCGATCGGCGGCAGTTCCGCCAGTTCGACCGGCGACGGGTGCAGCCGGGCCGGGCCCACGGCCGGCGACGGCGAGACCCGCTCGCTCCACACCGGGTCGGCGAGGATCCGGTGGCCGTCGATCTCGAGGAGGACGCTCGAGTGCCCGTACCAGGTGACCGCCAGTTCCGCGGCCTGCACCGGCGCGAGCTGCGGCGCGAGCGGCACCGCGTCGCGCGGCGTGCCGGAAGACCGTCGGGTGAGCATGTCCTTGACGAGGCTGCCGCCGGCCTCGGGCAGCACCGTGCTGCTCGGCTCCGAGTTGTGGAACCGGCCGTTCCGATACCGGGGTGAGCCGGCGGCGTACGGGCGGATGTCCGCCGGGGTCGCGCCGATCGAGCCCGGGACGCCGCGGGCGGCGCGCGCCACCCACAGCAAGCCGACGCCGGCGAGGGCGGACGAGGCGGTCTGCTTGACGCTCACCCCACCACTGTAGAGGGGCGCGGGCGCGCTCAGCGGCCGCGGAAGACCGGATCCCGGCGTTCCGCGCGGGCGAGCCGGGCCTCCTGGACGTCCTCGCTGAGCCACGCCGCGGCCAGCGCGGCCGTCTGCTCGGGCGACGGCTCGTCGCGGGTGCCGTCGTCGTTGAGGAACAGCTTCATCGCGTGCAGCGACAACGGTGCGAGCTTGGCGATCTCGTGTGCCCAGGACTGCGCGGCGACGAGGTCGCCGATCCGGTTGGCCAGGCCGCGGTCCACGGCCTCGTGGGCGTCGACCGGCTCGGCGGCGAGCAGCACGGCCCGCGACGGGCCGCCGCCGAGCAGGGAGACCAGCCGTCGTACCGTCCACCGGTCCACCGAGATACCAAGGCGCGCCGCGGGAATCGCAAAGCGAGCACCCGGCGCGACGACCCGCAGGTCCGCGGCGAGAGCGAGCTGGGTGCCCGCGCCGATGGCGGGGCCGTTGATCGCGGCGATCACCGGCACGGGTGCCTCCTGGATGGCACGCAGCATCTCGCCCAGGCTGTCGAGGAATCCCTCCGCGTAGACGTCCCCCGACAGGTCGGCGCCGGCGCAGAAGCTCGAACCCCGGCCGGTGATCACGACCGCACGCGCACCCCCGTCGAGCGCCTCCTCGAGTCCCTCCCGCACCTGGACGCACAGCTCGGTGTTGAGCGCGTTGCGGCGCTCCTCGCGCCGCAGTTCGAGCGTGACCACGTCGCCGTCGCGGCTGATCCCCATCATGTGTGCTTCACCTTTCGTCGCCGGCACGCATCATCGCACCCGCCGCGCACGGGCGCGAGGTCGCTCCGCGTCAGTCCTCGTCGGCGCGCGGCCGGCCGGGCTTGCGGATGCGCCCGGCGTCGCGCGGCATGCGTCCGGCCTCGCTCAGCGCGCGCCGGAGCAGGAACTCGATCTGTGCGTTGGTGCTGCGCAACTCGTCGGCGGCCCACCGCGCGAGCGCGTCGTGGACCGCCGGGTCGAGCCGGAGCAGGAGCTTCTTGCGTTCCGCCATGGCGTCGACGAGCCCTCAGGCGTAGAGCGATCCGGTGTTGAGCACCGGTTGCGCGCTCTGGTCACCACACAGGACCACGAGCAGATTGCTCACCATCGCGGCCCTGCGCTCCTCGTCGAGTTCGATGGTGTGCTCCTTCTCGAGCTGTTCGAGGGCGGTTCCGACCATGCCGACCGCGCCCTTGACGATCTGCTCGCGCGCGGCGATGACGGCGCCCGCCTGCTGACGGCGCAGCATGGCCTGTGCGATCTCGGGCGCGTACGCGAGCCGGTTGATCCGGGACTCGACGACCCGCACGCCGGCGGATCCGACCCGCTCGTCGACTTCCGCGGAGAGCCTCGAGGTGATCTCGTCGGCGTTCTGCCGCAGCGACAACGTCTCCGGGCCCGCGTCGTACGGGTAGCTGCCGGCGATGTGGCGGACGGCCGCCTCGGTCTGCACGGCGACGAACTCCTCGAAGTCGTCGACGTCGAACACGGCCCGGGCGGTGTCCTCGACCTGCCACACGATGACGGCGGAGATCTCGATGGGGTTGCCGTCGGCGTCGTTGACCTTGGCGATCCCGGTCTCGTGGTTGCGGATGCGGGTGGAGATCTTGCGCCGGGTGTTGAGCGGGTTCATCCAGCGCAGCCCGTCCTGCCGGAGGGTCCCCGAGTACGAGCTGCCGAGCAACTGCAGCACGCGGGCCTCGTTGGGTTCGACGAGGACCAGGCCGGCGAGCGCCACGGTGGCGGGGACGAACAGCACCGCGCCGGCCACGACGAGTGCGACGTTGTGGTTCACCGCGCCGAACACGGCGAGCGCCGCTGCCACGACGTCCACGGCGAGCGCGATCGCGAGGACGGACCAGCCGCTCGCGGATCTTCCGGGCCGTTCGATGGTTGCGGAGGGGGTGGCGGACATGGCGGTGACTCCCTTCCCGGTCATTGCAATGCGATATTAAAGTGATATCACATTTTTGGTCGGGCGGGAAAGCCGTGAGCCCGCTCCGCCGGTGGTCGCGCGGCGGTCGCGCCGGCCCCGATCGTGCCGACGGCACCGCCCCCGATCGTGCCGACGGCACGGCCCCGATCGTGCCGACGGCACCGCGGCGACGGGGACGCCGGTGCATCATGGGTGCGGACCCACGGAAGGGAGGGCGGTGATGACGACGGACGCACCGGCGACCCCCGTCGACGTCGTGGTGATCGGCGCGGGCCAGGCCGGGCTGTCCACCGCCTACTTCCTGCAGCGGTTCGGCGTCGAACCGGAGTCCGGGTTCGTCGTGCTGGACCGGTCGTTCGGCCCCGGCGGCGCCTGGCAGGAGCGGTGGCCGTCGTTGACGCTGAGCACCGTCAACGGAGTACACGACCTGCCGGGGTGGCCGTTCTCCGAAGCGGTCGACACCACCGCCGGGCAGGTGCCGGCGGCCGCCGCGGTTCCCGAGTACTACCGCGCCTACGAGGCGCGCTTCCACCTGCCGGTGCACCGCCCCGTCCAGGTCGGCGTGGTGTGCGACCGCGGCGAGCGACTGCGGGTGGAAACCGACCGCGGCGTGTATTCCGCCCGCGGACTGGTCAACGCCACCGGCACGTGGGAACACCCCTTCGTGCCCTGGTACCCGGGCGCCACCCGCTTCCGCGGACGCCAGCTGCACACCCGGGACTACCGCAGCGCCGACGAGTTCACCGGCCGCCACGTCCTCGTCGTCGGCGGCGGCATCTCGGCGGTGCAGCTGCTCGACGAGATCTCCCGCGTCACCGAAACCACCTGGGTGACCCGCCGCGAACCCGCCTGGCGCGACGAGGATTTCACCCCGGAACTCGGCCGGGCCGCCGTCGCGCTGGTCGAGGACCGGGTACGGCGGGGCCTACCGCCCGGGTCGGTGGTGTCGGTGACCGGACTACCGGTCACGCCCGCGATCCGCGCGGCCCGCGAACGCGGCGCACTCGACCGCCTCCCGATGTTCGACGAGATCACCGAGACCGGCGTCCGGTGGTCCGACGGCACCACACTCGACGTCGATGTCATCCTGTGGTGCACCGGTTTCCGCAGTTCCCTCGACCATCTCGCGCCCCTCGGCCTGCGCAATCCCGGCGGCGGCATCACCATGACGGGGAAGCTGGCGACTCAGGTCGCCGCGGACCCGCGGATCCACCTCGTCGGGTACGGGCCGTCGGCATCGACCATCGGCGCGAACCGCGCCGGTCGCGCCGCCGCCCACGAACTCGTCGACCATCTCGCGGCCACCGCGCCGGGGCCGTGATCCGCCGCATCGGCGCCGTCCTGGCGATGGTGGCCGCCGGACTGGTGCTCACCGCGCCGGCGACGGTCGAGATCGCCGTGCTGCCGCCGCCACCCCCGGCACCCGCCCCGCCCATCGTGCCGCCCACCACCGAGGAGGTGTCGGCACGGATCACGCCGGCCGTCGTCACCCTCACCGCCAACCGCGGCTGGCGCGGCATCTCGGGCACCGGCATCGTCCTCACCGCCGACGGCACGGTGCTCACCAACCACCACGTCGTCACCGGCGCCACCGACATCAGCGCGATCAGCCCCCACACGGGTGCGAGCTACGACGTCGCGGTGCTCGGCTACGACACCACCCTCGACATCGCCGTACTGCAACTCGGCTCCGCCGCCGGCCTGCCGGTCGCGGCCGTCACCGAGAGCCCCCTTCCGCAACCGGGAGCGCCGGTGACCGCTTTCGGCAACGCGGACGGCGGCGGGGTCGTCGTGCCTGCGCCCGGCACGGTCGTCGCCGTCGACAAGACGGTGTCGGTGCGCGATTCGATGGACGGATCCCTGCGCCGGCTCAGCGGAATGCTGCAGGTCGACGCGGCGATCCGGCCCGGGGACTCCGGTGGTCCGCTCGTCGACGCGTTCGGCACCGTCGTGGGGGTGAACACCGCCGGTGCCCTCGAACCGGATCCGGCCGTCGTCCCCGACCCACCCGAGGCGTACGCGGTGCCCATCGGGATCGCCCTCGACGTGGTGGACCAGGTCCGTGCCGGCACGAGCGCCGGGACGGTGCACGTCGGCCCGACCCCGCTGCTCGGCGTGAGCGTCACCACCGACCGGACCGGCGGCCAGGAGACCGGCGCCGAAGTGCTGTGGGTCGGCTACGGCACCCCGGCCGCCGGCACCGACCTCGAGATCGGCGACGTCATCGTCGCGTTCGACCGGCGCCCGGTCTCGTCCACGGCGGACCTCGAGGAAATGCTGATGGCGCGGCGGCCGGGCGACAGCGTGGAGATCGGCTGGCTCGACGCCGCCGGGCAGCGACGCACCGACACGCTCACGCTGGACTCCGGCCCGCCCCGCTGACCGGCGGCCGGCGCGGTGCTCGCGCGGGTGTGTGGCCGAATGTGACATGCGTTCGATCAGATCGAAGCAATGTGACATCCGGCCGGGAACGGGCGGTCAGGCGAACCGGTGTGTGGTCTGCCCGAACGGCCCCTTGGCGAAGACGAGCACCTTGCTCGGCTCGACGCGGAAGACCCAGCCCGGGTCGTCCACCGGCCCGACGGCGTCGCCGTGGACCTCGAACCGCCACTGCTGGCCGTACTTGACGTAGTACGCCTCGGCGACGTCGTGCAGCGCGTCGCCGCCGGTGACACGCCGGGCCCGCCCCTCGACCACGACGTCCGTGCCGGCGGCCCACGTCGCGACGCCCGTGGTGACAGCCACCGCATCGTTGTGCCGGAGGTTGTGGGTCTTCTGCTCGCCCGGGCCCGTGCAGAAGACGAATCCGCCCGCGTGCCACAGTCCGATCAGCGGCGTCACATGCGGTACGCCGTCGCGCCGGACCGTGCTGAGCCAGTACAGCTGCGCGGACTCGAGAAGCTCCTCCGTGTCGGTCCACGGCAGGGGCGGCTCCCCTTCGTCCCCGAAGCGGGCATCGACGGTGGTGGTGACAGGTGTGCTCACGACGACTCCTCTCCCGGCTCCGGCCGGAGCCCGTATCGATACGGACCGGTCGGACCGGGAGAACTCATCGCCCGCACGGGCCGAATGTCACACTGCGTCGATCAGATCGAAGGCGTGTCACATTCGGCCGCCCCGCCCCCGCGGATCACGAGAACGTGGCGGGATCGCCGCCGATGCGGCCGCCGTCGTCGTGCAGCCCGCGGATCCGGTCGAGGTCGTCCGCGGTCAGCTCGAAACCGAAGACGTCGAAGTTGCTCGCGATGCGCTCGGGCGTGACGGACTTCGGGATGACGATGGTGCCGAGCTGGATGTGCCAGCGCAGGATCACCTGCGCGACGGTGCGGCCGTGCGCCTGCGCGATCGACGTCAGCGTCGGGTCCTCGAGCACGGTGCCCTGGCCGAGGGGGCTCCAGGCCTCGGTGGCGATGCCCTTGCCGGTGTGATACGCCCGCAGCTCGGCCTGGTTGAACCGCGGATGCAGCTCGATCTGGTTGACGGCCGGGACCTCGCCGACGGCGTCGATCAGCCGGTCGAGATCCTCGATCCGGAAGTTGGAGACGCCGATCGAGCGGGCCCGGCCCTCCGCCTTGATCTTCTGGAAGGCGCGGAAGGTGTCGATGTAGCGGTCCTGGCCCGGCGCCGGCCAGTGGATCAGATACAGGTCGACGTAGTCGAGGCCGAGCCTGCCCAGGCTCGTGTCGAAGGCGCGCAGCGCCGGGTCGTAGCCCTGGTCGCTGTTCCACAGCTTGGTGGTGACGAACAGCTCGTCGCGGGGGACGCCCGAGTCGCGCAGCGCGCGGCCGGTGCCAACCTCGTTGCCGTAGAGGGCCGCGGTGTCGATGCTGCGGTAGCCCACCCGCAGCGCCTCGGTCACCGCGTCGTAGCCCTGCTCGTCCTCGACCTGCCACAGGCCGAAGCCGAGCTGCGGAATGGTGTTGCCGTCGTTGAGGGTGATCGTGGGAACGGTCATGATCGGCCCAACCCGTTCCGGCCGCCCGGTGTTCCCCGCATCCCACCATCCGGAAACCCCGCGACGCGCGTGGGGATAATCGAGAGGTGACTGCAACACTGCGCATCAGCGGCCTGTCCGCCTCCCGGGGCGAACGCACCCTGTTCACCGACCTGAGCCTGACCGTGGCGCCCGGCGACGTGATCGGCCTGGTCGGCGCCAACGGCGCAGGCAAGTCCACCCTGCTCACGACGCTCGCCGGGGTCGGCACCGCCGACGTCACCGGCACGGTCGTCCTCAGCCCGCCCGACGCCACCGTCGGGTATCTCGCCCAGGAACCCGAGCGCGTCCCGGGCGAGACGATCCTCGGCTTCCTCGGCCGACGGACCGGTGTCACCGACGCCGAACACACGATGAACGCCGCGGCCGAGGCGCTGGGGACCACCGACGTCGACGACTACACCCCCGCCCTGGAACGGTGGCTCGCGCTCGGCGGCGCGGATCTCGCCGAACGCGCCGAGAAGGTCGTCGCCGACCTGGGCCTCGAGGTCGGGCTGGACGCACCCATGACGGCGCTCTCCGGGGGACAGGCGGCGCGGGCCGGGCTGGCGGCCCTGCTGCTGTCGCGGTACGACGTGCTGCTGCTCGACGAACCCACGAACGACCTCGATCTGGCCGGGCTCGATCAGCTCGAGAGATTCGTCGCCGAGACCCGCACCGCACTGATGGTGATCAGCCACGACCGCGAGTTCCTGGCCCGCACGGTCACCGGGATCGTCGAACTGGATCTGACGCAGCAACAGATCGCGGTGTACGACGGCGGCTACGAGGCGTACCTCGTCGAGCGCGAGGTGGCTCGTCGGCACGCCCGCGAAACGTTCGAGGAGTACGCGGACACCAAGCAGGAGCTCGAGGATCGCGCCCGGATGCAGCGCAACTGGCTCGAGCACGGGGTCCGCAACGCCCGGCGCAAGTCCAAGGACAACGACAAGCTCGGCAAGAAGTTCCGCGCCGAGGCCACCGAGAAGCAGGCGGCGAAGGCGCGGCAGACGCAGCGCCGCATCGAGCGGCTCGACGTCGTCGAGGAGCCGCGCAAGGAGTGGGAGCTGCGCATGTCGATCGCGGCGGCGCCGCGCAGCGGTGCGGTGGTGGCCACCCTGAACGGCGCACGCGTCGACCGCGGCGACTTCGTGCTCGGCCCCGTCACCACGCAGGTGCAGTGGGGCGACCGGATCGTCGTCACCGGCCCGAACGGCGCCGGGAAGACGACGCTGCTGCGCCTGCTGCTGGGCCGGATCCGGCCCGACACCGGCACCGCGGCCCTCGGGTCGGGCGTGAAGATCGGCGAGATCGACCAGGCACGTGCGCTGTTCGAGGGCGACGAGCCGCTCGTGGACGCGTTCGCCGCGCAGGTGCCGGACTGGCCGGACGCGGAGGTGCGGACGCTGCTCGCCAAGTTCGGGCTCAGGGGCCACCACGTGCTGCGGTCCGCGTCGTCGCTGTCACCGGGCGAACGCACCCGGGCCGGGCTGGCCCTGCTGCAGGCCCGCGGGGTGAACCTGCTGGTGCTCGACGAACCGACGAACCACCTGGACCTGCCCGCGATCGAGCAGCTCGAGCAGGCCGTCGACAGCTTCGAGGGCACGCTGCTGCTGGTCACCCACGATCGCCGGATGCTCGCCAACACCCGCTCGACCCGCCGGTGGCACCTCGACGGGGGGCGGCTGACGGAGGAGCCGGCATGACGGCCGGCAGCGTCCGGGTGGACAGCTGGACCTGGGCGGTGCGCCTGTTCAAGACGCGGTCCGCGGCCGCGTCCGCGTGCCGCGGCGGGCACGTGCGGGTCAACGACGTCCCCGCGAAGCCGTCGCAGCCCGTGAAGGTCGGCGACGAGGTGCGGGTGCGCGTCGCCGGGGCGGAACGGATCGTGCGGGTGACGCAGCTGCTGGCCAAGCGGGTGGGGGCGCCCATCGCCGCCCAGGCGTACGAGGACCACAGTCCCCCTCCCCCACCCAAGGAGATCCTCGCCTCGATCCCCCGCCGCGACCGCGGCACGGGCCGGCCCACCAAGCGGGACCGGCGCGAGCTCGACCGGCTGCGCGGGCTGCTCGAGTAGGACTCCCGCGGGTCTTTCGGCGGCGCGCCGGGGTGCGGCTTGCGCGCGGACGCGTCGACACGGCTTGACCATATGTTGGGTTTTTACAATACTTCGTTGTATGAGTCCGGTACGTCGGGGGGAAACCCGGCCGATCCACAACCGCATCCGCGTCCTGCGCGCGGAACGCGGAATGAGCCGCGCACAGCTCGCGCAGCTCGTCGAGGTCAATCCCCAGACCGTCGGCGCCCTCGAACGCGGCGACCACTACCCGAGCCTCGACCTCGCCTTCCGCATCTGCGACGTCTTCGGCCTCCCGGTCGAGGCCGTGTTCTCCCGCACCGAGTTCGGGCCGCTGTCCACCGAGGTGTACCGAATCCGCACCGCAACCGAAGGACGTGACGAACAGTGACCGAGATGCCCGTGCACGACGCCACTCTCCTCGAACGGTACGAGGCCTTCCGCACCCGACGCTTCCTGAAGAACGAGGAGAAGTTCCGGAATCTGTTGCCCCGGTGGCGCACTCGTCGCCGCCGTCGAATCCTCGTCGTGGCCCTCGCCGCGACGTTCGTTCTCATGTTCACCGTGGGCGTGCTGTGCCACTTCTTCGAACGGGGACCCCTGCTGTGGCTACCCGCGTGCCTGCTCTTCTTCCCCCTGTGGATCTCGCTGCAGATCGTCTCCGGCCGACAGGGCGACGCCCCGCGCGCGGCCCTCGACGAACGAGAGATCCAGGAACGCAACAGCGCTCGATCGATCGCCCTGTCGGTCACACAGGTGCTCGTGATGATCCCCGTCGCCTACCTGATCTTCGGTAGTGTCCAGACGGACGGCGAGCACCCGCGCATGGCCTACGCCGGCGGACTCATGGCGCTGACCACCCTGCTGGTCGGCGGTTGCCTGCCCGCGATGATCCTCGCCTGGAACAGTCCCGATCCCGACGAAACCGACTGACACAGAGAACGACCCGAGGAATACGGAGGAAACGTGACGCTCACGATCAACGGTGTCTCGAAACGATACGGTGACGTCGTCGCGCTCGACGACGTCACCTTCGACGTGCGGCCCGGTGAGCTGTTCGGCTTCGTCGGCAGCAACGGCGCCGGGAAGACCACCACCATGCGGATCGTCCTCGGGGTGCTCGCCGCCGACTCCGGCGAGGTCCGGCTCGACGGCCGGCCCGTCGACCTCCAGGTGCGCCGCACCATCGGGTACATGCCGGAGGAACGGGGGCTGTACCCCAAGATGCAGGTCGGCACGCAGCTGTCGTATCTCGCTCGGCTGCACGGACTTTCCCGTTCCGAGGCCGATGCCGCCGTCGCGCGCTGGACGAGCCGGCTGGGCATCGCCGAGCGCGTGGACGACGCCGTCGACGCGCTCTCCCTCGGTAACCAGCAGCGGGTCCAGCTCGCGGCCGCCCTGGTGCACGACCCGAGGGTGCTGGTCCTCGACGAGCCGTTCTCGGGCCTGGACCCCGTCGCCGTCGACGTCATGAGCGACGTGCTGATGGAGAAGGCCGAAACCGGTGTTCCGGTGATCTTCTCGAGCCACCAACTCGACCTCGTGCAGCGGCTCTGCCACCGTGTCGGGATCATCTCCAAGGGAACGATGCGCGCCGTCGGCACCGTCGACGAACTGCGCGGCCACGGTGAGGCCCGGCTCGAGGTGTACGCCCCACAGGCCCCCGAGGGCTGGGCCGCCGGGCTGCCCGGCGTCACCACCGTCGCGCACGGCGGCGGGCGCACCGTCCTCGTCCTCGGCAACGGCGCCGACGACCAGCAGATCCTCCGGGCCGCGCTCGCCACCGGCCCGGTGCACGAGTTCTCCGTTCGTCGGCCGACATTGACCGACCTGTTCCGAGAGGTGGTCGCCGCGTGAGTGCCCCGTTGAGTCCCGCCCGCGCCGTCGCGCTGGTGGCCCGCCGTGAGTTCCTCACCCAGATCCGCAAGAAGAGCTTCCTGATCAGCAACGCGATCATCCTGCTCGCGATCGTCGGCGGCATCGTCGCCGTGTCGCTGTTCTCCGGCGACGACGAACCCGCCACCGTCGGCGTCGTCGGCGACCCGGCCCTCGGCGCCGCCGTCACCGCCGTCGGAGAAGCCACGGGCAGCCCGGTCGACGTCACGGAGATCCCGGACGCCGGCACCGGCCGCGACCGGGTATGCGACGGCGAGCTCGACGTCGCGCTGGTCCCGGGCCCGGCAGGTTCCGTCACCGCCGTCGCCGAATCGGAGATCGATCCGGCCCTGCGCGCGACGATCGACACGGCCGTCGCGCAGCAGGCGCAGGTCGAGGCCCTCACCGCGCGCGGCGTCGACCCGTCCGCGCTGGCGGCGGACATCGCCCGCGCCACCGTGACCGTCGAGGCCCTCGACCCGCCGGACCCGGAGCAGGCGCAGCGCACCACCCTGTCGATCGCAGCGGTCGTGCTGCTCTACATGCAGATCATGATGTTCGGGATGTACGTGGCGATGGGCGTGGTCGAGGAGAAGTCGTCGCGCGTGGTGGAGCTGCTGCTGTCGACGCTGCGCCCGCTGCAGTTGCTGTGGGGCAAGATTCTCGGCATCGGTGCGGTGGGCCTGCTGCAGCTCACCGCGTACGGGGTGGCCGGGGTGGGGGCCGGTCTCGCCACCGGCACACTCACCGTCACCGGCACGGCCCTGGGCACGCTCGCCGGCACACTGGGCTGGTTCGTCCTCGGCTTCGCGTTCTTCGCGGTCCTCTACGCCGCGGCCGGCTCGATGGTGTCGCGCCAGGAGGATGTGAACGCCACCGCGTCCCCGCTGATGGTGCTCATCGTCGCGATGTTCTTCGCGGCCTTCTCGTCCGTGGACGACCCCGAGTCGACGTGGAGCACCGTGCTGAGCTGGATCCCCCCGTTCTCGGCGATCCTGATGCCGCTGCGCATCGCCTCCGGCGTGGCGACCCCGCTGCAGATCGTCGGCACGATCGTACTGATGCTGCTCGTGACCGGCGCCCTGAGCGTGGTCGGGGCGCGGATCTACCGCCGGTCCATCCTGCGCATCGGCCGCGTCGTCACCTGGAAGGAGGCGATCGGCCGGTAGGCGCCGGTGCGTCCTTTGGGAGTCTGGAGGCGCCCAAAGGACGCACGGCTAGGGTCGTGCCATGGCCCTCAGGATCTCGGCGCAGGAGTTCATCGACAGCGTGCTCGACGCGGGCAGCTTTCACTCCTGGGACACCGCCCCCGTCGACGTGCACCCCGACGAGCAGTACCGCGCCGAGCTCGAGGCCGCGGCGGCGAAGTCCGGCGTCGACGAGTCCGTGATCACCGGCGTCGGAACCGTGCACGGCCGGCACGTCGCGGTGATCGCCTGCGAGTTCGCCTTTCTCGCCGGGTCGATCGGGGTGGCGGCGGCCGAGCGCATCGTCCTCGCCGTGGAACGCGCCACTCGGGAGAAACTGCCGCTGCTGGCCTCCCCCACCTCCGGCGGCACCCGGATGCAGGAGGGCACCCTCGCGTTCGTGCAGATGGTCAAGATCGCCGCGGCCGTCACCGCCCACAAGGCCGCGCACCTCGGCTATCTGGTGTACCTGCGCAACCCCACCACCGGCGGGGTGTTCGCGTCGTGGGGTTCGCTCGGGCACGTCACCGCCGCCGAACCCGGCGCCCTCGTCGGCTTTCTCGGCCCCCGCGTCTACCAGGCGCTTTACCACGAGGCCTTCCCGGAGGGCGTGCAGACCGCCGAGAACCTGTCCCAGAAGGGCGTGATCGACGGGGTGGTGCCGCTCGCCGGGGTCCGCCAGCTCGTGCACCGGATGCTCCGCGTGCTCACCGAGCCGACGGTCATCGATGCGTCCGCAGGTCCCGCGGTCACCTCCGCCGACGACGTGCCCGACGTGCCGGCGTGGCAGTCGGTGATGCTCTCCCGCCGGACGGAGCGTCCCGGCATCCGGCAGTTGCTGCGGCATGCCGCGGCCGCGCAGGTCCCGCTGTCCGGCACCGGGCAGGGCGAGTCCGACCGCACCGTGCTGGTCTCGCTCGCCCGGTTCCGCGGCGCGTCGTGCGTGCTGTTCGGTCAGGACCGCAGCGGGCAGTCCGCCGCGCGGACGATGGGTCCGGGCGCGCTGCGCGAGGCGCGGCGCGCGATGCGGCTGGCCGACGAACTCCGCCTTCCCCTCGTGCTGGTGATCGACACGCTCGGCGCCTCGCTGTCCAAGGAGGCCGAGGAACGCGGACTCGCGCCGGAGATCGCCCGCTGCCTGGCCGACCTGGTGACCCTGCCGACGCCCACGGTGTCGGTGCTCCTCGGGCAGGGCACCGGTGGGGGCGCGCTGGCGCTGCTGCCCGCCGACCGGGTGCTGTGCGCGCAGAACGGCTGGCTCGCCCCGCTGCCGCCCGAGGGCGCCAGCGCGATCGTGCACCGCGACACCACGCACGCCCCGCAGATGGCGGCGGCTCAGGGCATCCGCTCCCGCGACCTGCTGCGCGACGGTGTCGTCGACGGTGTGATCCCCGAGTTCCCCGATGCCGCGGAGGAGTCCACCGAATTCGCCAAGCGTGTCGGGGCCGCCGTCGCCCGCGAACTCGGCGTGCTCGTCGGCCAGGACCCGACGCTGCGATACCGGCGGCGGCTCGAGCGCTACCGGAAGCTGGGGCTGCCCCGGTAGCCGCGTGCCCGCTCACCGACGCCGAGGCGCCGCCCGGCGCACCGGCCGAACGGGCAGTGCCTCACCTCGCGGGCTCTCGAATAGGGTGGTCAGCGTCACAGGCTGTGGTCAGAGAGGATGCGAATCGATGAGCTCGTACGCGGAGGCCTTCCGGCAGAGCGTGGAGGACCCAGAGGGGTTCTGGCTCGAGGCGGCCCGCGCCGTGGACTGGGTGAACGCGCCGACGCGCGCCCTCGACGGCTCGCAGGCCCCGTCGTTCCGCTGGTTCCCCGACGGCACGCTCAACACCAGCTTCAACGCCCTCGACCGGCACGTGCAGGCCGGGCACGGCGACCGGCCCGCCCTGATCTGGGATTCGGCGATGGTCCCCGCCAAGTGCACCTACACCTACGCCGAGCTGCTGGGCGAGGTCGCGGCCTTCGCCGGGGTGCTGCGCGATCAGGGCGTCGTCGCCGGCGACCGCGTCGTGATCTACATGCCGATGATCCCGGAGGCCGCGATCGCGATGCTCGCGTGCGCCCGCATCGGCGCCGTGCACTCGGTGGTGTTCGGCGGTTTCGCCGCCAAGGAACTCGCCACCCGCATCGACGACGCCCGGCCGGTGCTGCTCGTCACCGCCTCCGGCGGCCTCGAGCCGGGCCGCACCGTCGAGTACCTGCCCATGGTCGAGCAGGCGCTGTCGTTGTCGCAGACCCCGCCGCACACGGTGATCGTCAAGAACCGGGAGATGATCCCGGGCACGGCCGCCGACTACAAGGCCTCCGTCGCCACGTGGTTCGACTGGGACGAGCTCACCGCCGACGCGGAGCCGGCCGGGCCGGTCACCGTCGCGGCCACCGACCCGCTGTACATCCTCTACACGTCCGGCACCACGGGGAAGCCGAAGGGTGTGGTGCGCGACAACGGCGGGCACGCGGTGGCGCTGACCTGGTCGATGCGCAACATCTACGACATCTCCGCCGGCGACGTGTGGTGGACCGCGTCCGACGTGGGCTGGGTCGTCGGCCACTCCTACATCGTCTACGGCCCGCTGCTGATCGGCGCGACCACCGTCATGTACGAGGGCAAGCCGGTGGGCACGCCGGATGCCGGCGCGTTCTGGCGCATCATCAACGAGAACAACGTCGTCGCGTTGTTCACCGCGCCCACCGCGATCCGCGCCGTCCGCAAGGCCGACCCCGAGGCGAAGGAGCTGGAGAACTACGACATCTCCTCCCTCCGTACGCTCTTCGCCGCGGGCGAGCGGCTCGACCCGGACACCTACGAGTGGGCGACGAAGGTGCTCGACCGGCCCGTCGTCGACCACTGGTGGCAGACCGAGACCGGCTGGGCGATCGCCGCGAACCTGCGCGGCCTGGACCCCATGCCGATCAAGGCGGGCTCGCCCACCGTGCCGGTACCGGGCTACCGCGTCGACATCGTCGATGCCGAGGGCAAGCCCGTCGAACCCGGCACCGAGGGCAACATCGTGATCGCTCTGCCGCTGCCCCCGGGCACCCTGACCGGGCTGTGGCAGGACGAGGACCGCTACCGGCGGTCGTACCTGGAGACCTTCCCGGGCTACTACCTCACCGGTGATTCCGGCTACGTCGACGAGGACGGCTACGTGTTCGTCCTCGGCCGGTCGGACGACGTCATCAACGTTGCCGGCCATCGGCTTTCGACCGGAAGCATGGAGGCCGTGGTGGCGTCGCACCCGGCCGTCGCCGAGTGCGCGGTCGTCGGCATCCGCGACGAGCTCAAGGGCCAGCGGCCGTCCGGCTACGTCGTGCTCAAGTCCGGCGTCGAGATCGACCCGGAGACGCTGCGGCAGGAACTCGTGGCGATGGTGCGCGAGCAGATCGGCGCGGTCGCCACGTTCCGTGACGTGACCGTGGTGCAGGCGCTGCCGAAGACCCGCTCCGGCAAGATCCTCCGCAAGACGATGCGGCAGATCGCCGACCACGAGCAGTACACCGTGCCGTCGACGATCGAGGACCCGTCGGTGCTCGAGGCACTCGAGCAGCAACTCCGCGGATAGCTCGCCGCTCGGAACGTCGAGAGGGAGGTTGTTGCGGCGCCTTTTCGGGCGATGCCGCAACAACCTCCCTCCCGACGCGGAGACCTCCCGCTCAGTGCTTGCGGCGGCGGCGCACCACCTTGCGCTTGCCGTTGCGCCTGCCACGACGGCGCGCCACCCGGCCCACGACGAGGGCCGCGACGATGCCTCCGACGACAGCCGCGACGATCTGGGGACGTTCCTGCGCTTTCACCTGGACTTCGTGCACCTTCTCCTGGGCGGCCGACTTCGCGCGGGCCGGGACGTCGACCTTGTGGGCGAGGGCCTCCACCGTCTCGGCGAGTTCGGCGCGTTGCTGCTCGACGCTGGGCACCGCGTCGGCGGCCTCGGTGTTGCGTGCGGGGTCGGGACCGGTCATCGCACATGCTCCTTCACGGTGTTCACGTCCTTGCGGATACTTACCGCCGTCTCGCTGGGTACCGGTGGGGCCGAGTTCTTGGCCCGCGACCTGCCGACGGCGGCCAGGGTGCCGCCGACAGCCAGGACGATCAACGAGACGATCAGCGCGGCCAGCCACGGGGAGAGCACGGTGGCGAGCCCCAGGATCGCGGTCGCGATGAGGGCGCCGACGCCGAGGTAGATCAGCATCAGCCCGGCACCGGCGATGCCGACGCCGACGCCCATCCGGGTGCCCTTGGCCTTCACCTCGTCGAGGGCGTGGGTGACCTCGGTGCGCACGAGGGTCGGCACCTGGGTGGTGAGCCGCTCGATCAGTTGCGCGGTGGACAGTTCGCTCGGGTCCGTGGCACTGTGCGTGCCGCCGGGGGACGCGGTCATCGTCGAGTCCTTTCGGGGTCGTGCGACGTCTCGGTCTGGTCTGTCGCCCTCCGCATCGGCGTCGGCACCCTCGCGGGCCGACGCGGTGTGCGCGAGGCGGAGTTCGCGGCCGCGGTCGATGTCCTCTTGCCGCTTCTCCTCGTTCTTCTCGATGTTGCGGGTGTCCCGCGGCGGCAGCTGCAGCGTTTCCTCTGCCTCGATGCCGGCCTGCAGCTGACGTCCACGCTCGAGCTCGGCGTCGAACTCCGCGCCGAACAACAGCGCGAGGTTGGTGATCCACAACCACAGGAGGAACACGATCGCGCCGGCGAGGGAGCCGTAGGTCTTGTTGTAGCTACCGAAGTTGGAGACGTAGAAGGCGAACGCGACGGACGCCACGATCCACGTGACGATCGCGATGGTCGCGCCCAGGCTGATCCAGCGGAACTTGGGCTGCGACACGTTCGGCGTCGCGTAGTACAGCACCGCGATGACCATGATCACGAGCAGCAGGATCACCGGCCACTTCGCGATGTTCCAGACCGTCACCGCAGTCTCGCCGAGGCCGATCACGTCGCCCACGGCCCTGGCGATGGGACCGCTGACGACGAGCATGAGCGCCGTCGCGCCCATCGCGATCAGCGCGAGCGCGGTGATGAGGAGCATCCAGGGCCGCAGCTTCCAGATCGGCCGACCCTCCTCGATCTCGTAGATGCGGTTCATGGCCCGGCCGAACGCGCCGACGTAGCCGGAGGCCGACCACAGGGCGCCGGCGATACCGAGGATCAGGGCCAGGCCCGCGGTCGGTGCCTGCACCAGCTGTTCGACGGGGCCGCGCAGGGTGTTCACCGCGTCGGTCGGCCCGAGGTCCTCGACCAGCTGCAGCACCGTGTCCACCGTCGTCCCACCCTGGCCGAACACGCCGAGGAGCGACACGACCACGAGGAGGGCGGGGAACAGCGACAGGACGGCGTAGTAGGTCAGGCCGGCGGCGAGGTCGGTGCACTCGTCGTCACTGAACTCACGAGCCGTCTTGCGCAGAACGAACTTCCACGACGGTTTCGTCAGATCGGTCGGCGAGTCGGGTTTGCGAGAATCCTCCGGTCGCGGGAAGTCCTCCGCCACGTCGGGGTCGCCGTGTTTGGCCGTCATGTTGCCGCGATTACCCGTACCCGATGGGGACCAAACGCCGCAACCGGCCGGAACGGGCTGCCGAGCGCGCCGACCGGGCGTAGGAATGGGGCATGACGACTGCACACGAGGGGTTCCATTCGATCGTCGGCCGTCTGGACCAACCGGTGTTCGTCGTCACCACCCGGGTCCTCGAGGAGCGCACCGGGTGCCTGGTGGGGTTCGCCACCCAGGCGAGCATCGACCCACCCCGGTTCCTGGTGGGGCTGTCCACCTCGAACCGCACCTTCCGGGTGGCCACCGCTGCCGAGCATCTCGTCGTCCACGTGCTGGGACGGGACCAGCTCCCCCTGGCGCGCCTGTTCGGCGGCGAGACGGGCGACGAGGTGGACAAGTTCTCGCGATGCGTGTGGCACGACGGCCCGCTCGGCCTGCCCGTCCTCGACGGTGTCCCGGCGTGGTTCAGCGGACGCGTCGTCGGCCGGGCCGCGCTGGGCGACCACGTCGGATTCCTGCTCGACCCGGACGGCGGGGAGTGCCACGGCGAACTGAACGACGTGATCCGGCACGGCGACGTCCGTGACCTCGACGCCGGGCACGCGCCCTGACGCCCCACGACGCCGCGGCGCGTGGTGTGATCGAGCGATGCGGCGCCTCGACGATCCGACCTGCCCGGCCCGTCCGCTCGACGACGACGAACTGCGGGCCCTCTACGCGTATCCGGCCGATCTGCGGTCGCCGTGGATCCGGGTCAACTTCGTCTCATCCCTCGACGGGGCCGTGGCCGTGGAGGGACGCTCGGGTGGGCTCGGCACGCCGTCGGACAAGAAGGTGTTCGGGCTGCTGCGGGGCCTGGCCGACGTGATCGTCGTGGGCGCGGGCACGGCACGCGGGGAGAACTACGGCGGCGCCCGCACCAGCGCGTCGCTGCGGGAGCGGCGCATCGAGGCGGGCCTGAGCGAGGTGCCGCCCGTCGCGGTCGTCACCGCCACATGCCACCTGGACCCCGGGTGCCGGTTGTTCACCGACACCACCGTCGCGCCGGTCGTCCTCACGTGCGAGACCGCGCCCGGGACCCGTCGTCGCTCTCTCGCCGCCGCCGGCGCGGACGTGCGGGTGATCGCCGAGCAGTCGATCGACGGGCACGCGGTGCGCGACGCGCTGGCCGCGGCGGGCTGGACCCGCGCGCTGTGCGAGGGCGGGCCGCGGCTGTTCGGTCAGCTGATCGCCGACGGCGTGGTCGACGACCTATGCCTCACGCTGGCGCCGCTGCTTGCCGCAGGTCCGGAGGGACGCATAGCCACCGCCCCACAGACGGCGGTGACGTCGATGCGGCCCGCCCACGTCCTCGCCGACGACGACGGCACCGTCCTCACCCGGTGGATACGCGGGGAGCGGTGACGGGACGAGGCCCCGCCAGGAACTTCTGCACCACGTCGAGATCGCCGTGGGCCCGCAGCGCCGGCGCGACGCGGTCCAGCAGGCGGGCGAGCATGTCCCGGGCCGGCATCCGGGTGCCGGTGTGCACGTCCACCGCCGGGCCGTCGAGACCGTACCGGGCGGCGCTCCACACCGCGGCCGCACCGAGGACCGGCTCGACCGGCCGCACCTCGACGCCGCGGCGCAGATCGTCGAGAGCGGCGCCGACCAGGCCCCGGCCCAGGGCCGCCTGCAGGACCGTGCCGTCGACCGTTGCGGCGGTGTCGGCCGCGCGGATCTCCACCGTCGGCACGTGGACCGACGGCCGGGCGAGCCAGAACGTCATCCGGGAGTCGATCAGCACCCCGGCGTCGACCAGGCGGGCGACGAGATCGGCGGCGTGCTGCGCCGAACGCAGGTACGGGGGCAGACCGAAGCCGGGAAACCGGCTCTGCTGCACGATGCGCCAGCTCGCGTAACCCGTGTCGCGGCCGCTGTGCCGCCGGGAGTTGGCGCCGAGCGCGACGAGCGTGGGCAGCCACGGGGTCAGATGGTTCACCACGGCGGCCGCGGTGTCGCGGTCGGCGACGCCGAGGTGCACGTGGCAGCCGCAGGCGTGGTAGTCGTCGACCAGCGCGCGGTACCGCTCGGCGATGGCGGCCCGCCGACCCGCCGTGACGAGGGTGCCGTGTCCGGCGGCGGACTCGGGGACTCCGACGGCGGCGACCCGCAGCCCGCATCGGCGGGCGGCGGCGTCGAGGGCGGAGCGGGACGAGGTCAGCTGGGTCCGCAGCTCCGCGAGGGTCCGGCACACCCCGCCCACGGCCTCGATCTGGGTCGGGTGCAGTTCGCCGACGAACGTCACCCCGGGCACTCCCGGAAGCCGGCCGTTCACCGCGTCGAACCCGGGCGCGGGGTGACCCGTCACAGGGTCGACGAGGAGGAACTCCTCCTCCACTCCCATGGTGAGGCCGTCGCCCGGAGCCGCGCCGGAGGTTTCGGGGTTCATGGTTGCGGGCTACCCATTGCCGCCGGCGGCGACACGCCGGCCGGTAGAGTCCGGACAGCATCCGGCGGAAGGAGTTCCCCATGCCCGACGACGTTCCCGAAGGCTCGGCACGGTCCAGCGCGACGGCCGAGCGGATCGGCGAACTCGCCGCCGACCGCGGCCTGACCGTCGCGTGCGCCGAGTCGCTCACCTCCGGCGCCCTGGCCGCCCGGCTGGGCGCCGCGCCGGGCAGCGCAGGGTGGTTCCGCGGCGGCATCGTCGCCTATTCCCGGGCCGTGAAGCACTCGCTGCTGCGGGTGCCGGAGGGCCCGGTGGTCTGCGAGGCGGCGGCGCGCGCCATGGCCGAGTCGACGGTCGAACTGCTCGGCGCCGACCTCGCGGTGGCGGTGACCGGGGCGGGCGGCCCGGACAGCCAGGACGGGCAGGAGCCGGGCACGGTGTGGTTCGCCGTGGCCGGCCGCGGGCCGACCCACGCCGAGGAGAAGTTCTTCCCGGGCGAGCCCGAGGAAGTGCTGGCCGAGACGGTCTTTCACGCGCTCACTCTGCTCGCGGATCGCGCGGCGAGCTGAGCGGGCCGGTGCCCGCCCGGCCGAGCAGCCGGGTGACGAGTTCGGTGACGAGTTCGTCGGGTGTGGCGTCGGCGCCGATCGAGGTGGTGAGCAGGTCCAGCAGCAGCCCGTCGATCGCGTAGTGCAGCAGCGCGACCTCGAGCGCGGTGGCGGGTAACTGTGCGGCGTCGTTGAATTCGACGTCGAGCCGGTAGTTGCGGGAGAGCGTCGCGCCGAGCACCTCGGCGAGTCCCGGGCTTCTGCGGGATTCGAGGCGCAGTTCCATCAGGGCGACGGTCAGGTCCGGCTGGGCGGTGGTGCGCTCGACGAGGTATCGCATGTAGTCGATGTAGAGGTCGACGCTCGGGGTCCGTCCGGCGAGCGCCTCGAGCCGGTCCGGGTCGGGGGCGAGCCGCTCGAAGATGCGCGTACCGAGGGCGCCGAGCAGTTCGTCCCGCGTCGGAAAGTAGTTCGCGCAGGTACCCAGGGGCACTCCTGCCTCCCGGTCGACGGCGCGGTGGGTCAGCTTGCGGGCGCCGTCCGCGCCGAGCACGCGCAGGCCGGCATCCGCGAGCTGTGCGCGACGCTCCGGATTTGCTGCCATGAAAAAACTCTAGCACCGACCACAACATCTGTTGTAGTTTGACCACCACAGGTGTTGTAGTCGACGATCCGAGGAGCCCTTCGTGCGAAAACTGACCTACTACGTCGCGACCACGCTCGACGGCTTCATCGCCGACCCGGCCGGCGGGTTCGACTTCTTCCCGGTCGAGGGCGACCACATGGGGTACCTCCTGCGGGAGTTTCCGGAGACGTTTCCGATCCACGCCCGCGGGCCCCTCGGAATCGAGGGACCACCGAAGCACTTCGACGCCGTCGTGATGGGACGGCACACGTGGGAGCCCGCCCGCGACGCCGGGCTGACGAGCGCGTACCCGCACCTGCGGCAGTACGTGTTCACCACGACGATTCCCCAGGCGCCGGACGAGACGGTCACGCTCGTCGCCACCGATCCGCTCGAGTACGTCCGCGACCTCAAACGCCAGGAGGGACTGGGAATCTGGCTGTGCGGCGGGGGTTCGCTCGCCGGGGCGCTGCTGCCCGAGATCGACGAACTGGTGCTGAAGGTGAACCCGATCGTCGTCGGCGACGGAATCCCGTTGTTCCGCCGCCGGTTCGAGCCGCACCGCTTCACCCGGCTCGAGACGAAGACCTTCGACAGCGGCGTCACGGTGTGCCGCTTCGCGGCCGGTGTGTCCTTTGGGCGGTCCTGACCAGGCGGATTCATGCGGTCGTCGCAACGAGCATCTCCTCGAGGCGCTCGGCTGGAGTATGCCAGTCGAGCGTCTTGCGGGGGCGTTCGTTCATCTCGTCGGCAACGAACTCCAGGTCCTCGACGGTGTGGACGGACAGGTCGGTGCCCTTGGGGAAATACTGCCGGAGCAGACCGTTGGTGTTCTCGTTGGACCCGCGCTGCCACGGTGAGCGCGGGTCGCAGAAGTAGATCTGGACGCCGGTGTCCACGGTGAACTGGGCGTGTCGCTTCATCTCGGCGCCCTGGTCCCAGGTGATGGACCGGGCCAGGGTATCGGGCAGTTCCCGGATCTTGGCCGCCAGCGCGGTATTGACCTGCTCGGCCGAGTACCCGTCGGACAGGTGCAGCAACATCACGAACCGGGTGGTGCGTTCGACGAGGGTACCGATCGGCGACCGATTGCCCGCGCCCATGATGTAGGGGTCGGACCGGGGCGCGGTGCCGGGATTGCTCCCGGTCCGTTTCCCCGGCCCGCCCTCCGCACCGGACGTGCGACTCTCATCGCATCCGGCGCTCCATGGACTGCCACTGTCAGGCGGGAACCGACGTTCCCGTGCTGGTCCATGGTGTGGGGATGTTGCTCGCCCGCCACCGATACCGAGTGATCGGGACGGTGGTGGTGTCGACCATGACGATCCCGCTCTCCTGCGGGCGGTTACCTGGCCTGCCGGTCAGGAAACGCCGGTAGAGATCCGCCCACGTGATCCGTTTGTGCCGTTTGAGCAGCCACCGGGTGACCCGGTGCCAGGCGAAGGCATCGAGATAACCGAAGGTTGTTTTCGACACACCGTGACGGAAATACGCACACCATCCTCGGAGCACCGGATTCAGGCGCCCGAGGAGATCAGCCAAGCCGTGATGACGTGCCTTCTTCGTCAGCGCCCGCACCTTTGCCATGATCGAAAGCAGCGCTTTCTTCGACGGATAGGTGTAGACACTCTTCTTGTTCGTGCCCTTCCTGCGGCGCCGCTGGATGCGGAACCCGAGGAAGTCGAACCCCTCGTCCAGGTGGCATACCCGGGTCTTCTCGGCGGACAGCCGCAGCCCCAGCGGGGCCATCACGTCCGCCACTTCGTCCCAGAGTGCATCCGCATGCGCTTTGGTTCCGACCACCATGATCGAAGAAATCGTCCGCGTAACGCACGATCCGGTAGGTGGCTCCGCCGCGTTTGCGGTGCACCTCGCGCCGATAGGCACTCCCGTGGGAGTCCCATTTCGCACAGAAATGTGCGTCCAACACCGTCAGAGCGATGTTGGCGAGCAACGGTGAGAGTACGCCTCCAACGCAATGGGCATCTTCTGCTTCGATGTCACGCTGAGCTATCGGCGGGTGGAGCGTCCGCGGCGTGTCACGAAGGACGTCTGACATGTTCAGTAGTACGTTTATGTCATGCCTGATGGTCGCGTTCGCGCTGACGCTGCGGTGTACGCCCAGCGGATCAACGCGGCCGCGGAGCTGCTGGAGACGGGAGTACCGGTGGCCGAAGCCGCGGCCATCCTGGCGGACCGGTTCGACTGCTCGGCGCGGCAGGCGCGGCGGTACGCCGACCGCGCCGCTGAAGGCGGCCGGGCCGTCGTTCCGGAAGAGACGACGGTATTCACCGTCAAATTGCCTGCGGCACTGGCAGTTCGGGTGCGTGAACATGCCAAGGAGTCGGGGAGCACGATCTCCGCCCTGGTCGCGCGCGCATTGGCCGAATTCTTGGCGCGGAGCCGCAGAACGGCCCGGCGCAGGTGAACGACCGGGTGGTCGAGACGCAGTTCGTCTTCGACCGCCACGCGGCCACGGACGTGTCGGTGGCCTACGCCATTCTGGTGCCACAGCGACGAGCCCGCATCGAACGGGCCGGTCAGGAAGGACGACCGCCCCATGACGAGCGCGGTGATCTATGCACGGGTGTCCTCGGCCCGACAGAAGAAGGACGAGACGATTCGCTCGCAAACCGCAGCGCTGCGCGCACACGCCGAGCAACTGGGACTTGAGGTCCCCGACGAATGGATCTTCGAGGACGAAGGGCACTCCGGGGCGACCCTGATCCGCCCGGCCCTGGAACGGCTGCGGGACCTCGTCGCCGGGGTCGGGGTGGACGTGGTGCTGTGCTACTCCCCGGACCGGCTGGCCCGCAAGTTCGCCTACCAGGCCCTGCTGATCGAGGAGTTCACCCGCGCCGGAACCCGGGTGCAGTTCGTCCAGGGTCCGAGCGGCGACTCGCCGGAGGACCAACTGCTGGTGCAGTTCCAGGGCATGTTCGCCGAGTACGAGAAGGCGCAGATCCTCGAACGCTACCGACGCGGCAAGACCCACCGCGCCAAGATCGGGTCGATCAACGTGCTCTCCGGCGCCCCGTTCGGCTACCGCTATGTCCGCAAGAACGACCACGCCGGTGCCGCCTACGAGGTCGTCGAGCACGAAGCGGTGCTGGTGAGCGAGCTGTTCCGCCGCTACGCCGACGAGGGGGTGTCCATCGCCGAGCTGGCCCGGTGGCTCACCGAGCAGCAGGTGCCCACCCGCACCGGCAAGCAGCGCTGGGACCGCTCGGTGATTTGGGGCATGCTCCGCAATTCCGCCTATGCCGGCCGCGCGGTGTTCGGCAAGACCATGGTCGTGCACGAATCCCCCGCGCTGAACCGGGTCGCCCGGCTGCAGGGGCGATCCACGCCGCGGGCGTCCAAGACCGTCGACCGGCCCCGCGAGGAATGGACCGAGATCGCCGTGCCGGCGATCGTGACCGCCGAGACCTTCGAGCGGGTCGCCCTGCGCCTGGCCGACAACAAACGATTCGCCTCCCGGGGCAGCAAAAACCCCTCGCTGCTGCAGGGGCTGGCCGCGTGTTCGAACTGCGGATACGGCTACTACCGCACCTCGACGCGCACCACCAACAGGAAGATCTACTACTACCGGTGCCTGGGCTCGGACCACTACCGCCATGCGGGCGGACGGGTCTGCACCAACAAACCGGTCCGTGCCGACTACCTCGACACCGTGGTCTGGGACCACGTCACCGCCATGCTCGCCGACCCCCATCTGATCCGCACCGAGATCGACAAGCGACTCGCGACCGCGAAATCATCCGACCCCACGATCACGCAACGGAAACGGCTGGAAACGGCGCTGACCAAGGCCGGGTCCGGGATCGCCGCGATGATCGAGGCGTTCGGTGAGCAACTGATCACCATCGATGAACTGCGTGCCCGCATGCCCGACCTGCGTGCCCGAGAAGTCAACCTACGCAACCAAATCCATGCACTCGATAGCCAGCTCGCCGACCGTGACGCCTACCTCGCGCTCGCCGCCGACCTCGAAGGCTTCCTCACCCAACTCCACGGCAAAGCCGAGGTCTCCACCGTCGAAGAACGCCAACGCGTCCTGCGGCTGTTGGTCAAAGACGTCCTCGTCGGAGCCGACAAGATCACCATCCGCCACCGTATCCCCATCCGAGAACGCACCAGCAGCGACACCGACGACACCGACACGGAGGGCGAACATTGCCCACTGCGTTGGAGGCGTAAGTATGCCGCCCTGGGGCGTGCCGGCCTCGGAACACCTGACCGTTCCGTCGCCGGACATGATGCCCGCCTTCAGAAACGCATTGATCAGAGCCAGAACACGCTTGTCGACGATCCGCGTACGGACCTGTTCCATGATCGCGGAATGGTCCGGTTCGTCGAAACACGCCGCGATGTCCGCCTCGAAGACCCAGTGATGATTCCGGGTCCCGAGAGCATGAATCTCGGCGATCGCGTCCTGAGCACGACGCCTCGGGCGGAAACCGTAGCTGACCGGCTTGAAATCAGCCTCGAAGATCGGCTCCAACACCAGCACCAGCGACGCTTGCACCGTGCGGTCCATCACCGTGGGGCTCCCGAGTCGCCTGAGCTTGCTGCTCCCCGGCTTGGGAATCACTCTTTCCCGCACCGGCAAAGGAGCGAACGTCCGAGACTTCAGCTGGTCTCGGACCTGGCTCAGGAATGTCACCGTCTCGGCGTCACCTGTGATGGACGCAGGGGCCAGCCGGTCGACTCCGGCTGAGCGTGCGCCCTTGTTGCCCCGCACCCGCTCCCACGCGACGGTGAGAAAATCTTCGGTGGTGGACGAGGTTGAACACATCACCGAAGAGGCGGTCGGGATCATCGACCGCCCAGTGGTGCAGCTTGCGTTGCATCTGTCGTACCCGCCATGCCGCCCGATCGGGATCGGGCCATGACAGCTCACCGGTATTCACCAGCGCCTCCGTTCGTGTCGTGCTTGCTACATCAATTCCGCTGGGGCCCTTCGCGGTGTGCGAGGCTTTCCCTCGCCCGGACTACTACGGCCCCTCCGCCCCACCGCGTGGCCATCGACAGACGACGTGTCAACCCGAACCAGCCGACCTCTGGCTGAGGCCGACGGGCGGGAGCCTCGCGGTGGTTCCCACGTTCACTGCTGACCGCTCGAGGAGTGAGGTGCCCAGCTATGCCCCTGCGACATCGCCACGGTTACGCCGCAGGCCTTCACCGTGGCCTCCGGAGCCGACGACCTAAACCGACCCCGAAGTTCCCAACACCGAAACGCCAGTGGTGCTGGTGCGCGTCGCAGACCAGCCCGAATCCACCGGGTTAGAGCTGGCGGGAGACTTGAGAGGCGTTAGAACACTGGTTCCTCGCGTACACCTTCTCCTCATGCTTGCCGGACCCAGACCATCCGGTAGTGCTGGCCTGTCCCGTCGTTGTCGGGGCTGCTTGCCGCCCTCACCGGCGTCTCCCGGATCAGGCTGCCCCCAGCTTCGCTATGCTGCTGCGACAGCACAACGGCGCAGGTCTTTCACCTCCGCTCGGTTACACAGCGCCTCGTGGCGCACCAGATCGCCTTCCCAGTGCCCGGGCACGGCGCGATCGTCGGCCTCGGCGGGACGCTGCGAGATGTGCACCATCTCGGGGATCCGGCCGCGCCGCTCGTCGGGCCGGCGCCTGCTCGCGCGCAACGTCCGTTTCGTTCGAAGATGTTGTGTCAGTTCCCGTTTGAGTGCGCCGCGGGACTGAATGTAGAGCGAGAGGTAGATCGTTTCGTGCGACACTCGCATCTCCGCATCGTCGGGGAACTCGCGGATCAGGCAGTGGGAGATCTGCTCCGGCGAGTGGTTCTTCTCGAGCCGCTGCTGCACGAATCCGCGCAGCAGGTCGCAGACGGCCAGCTTCGCCGTTTTCGGGCGCGTGGCGCGCTGCCGGGCGGCCCGGTGTGCGGTCGAGGCGATGTAGTAGCCGCGCTTGTTCGTCCCGCGGGTGATCTCCCGGCTGATCGTGGACGCGGACCGGCCCAGTGCCCGGGCGATCTCGTATTGCTTCCTGCCGGCCTGGAGCAGCTCGGAGATCACCTCGGCTCCTCGAGCGTCAGATACCGCCCCGACGGGGGTGGCGTCCGGCGGGGACGAACCCCACCGGACGCCACGATCCACCGCTGCGCCGTCGAGGACGACACGGCCGCGGCGCACGCTGCCTCCGTCGTCGAGGCACCCTCGCTACGGCATTGCCAGAACCTCCGCCGTGCGTGCTCCGGGGCCGGGGGTCGACCGATCCACACCATCTGCAACACCCTCCATCATCAGGGATATTGCAACGACTGGTTGAACCCGCCCCACCAAGACGCATCTGGCGTGCGAGCAGGGCCGCAAACCCTTGTCGATCGTGGTCACCGCCGGTCAGTGCGGCGACAGCCCGCAGTTCACCGTCGTCCTCGACGGGATCAGCGTGCCCCGTCCCGGTCGCGGTCGGCCCCGGACCAGCCCGGAGCGGGTGCTGGCCGACAAGGCCTACAGCAGCGCTGCGAACCGCGCCTACCTGCGCAAACGCGGAATCCGCGCCACCATCCCGATCAAGGCCGACCAGGCTGTTCACCGGAAGAGGAAGGGCTCGTCCGGCGGCCGCCCACCGGCGTTCGACGCCGAGCACTACAAGCAGCGTCACGCCGTCGGGTGCGGCATCAACCTGCTCAAGCAAAACCGGGCGGTGGCAACCAGATACGACAAACTCGCAGTCCGCTACACGGCCACCATCCGGATCGCTGCCATCAATCAGTGGCTCCGAGCGGTCAACTTTTGAAACACGGCCTAGTAGGACTTTGTTAGGTTGGGAAGGTGTGGTGGCAGGTCGGGCAGGTACCGATCCAATAGGCCAGTGCGCGTTGGAGTTCGCGCACGATTCCGTAGAGGGTCAGCCCTGCCCAACCGCTTTTGGGTCG
>NZ_JBSNCE010000022.1:0-115935 GCF_053764755.1 Rhodococcus sp. 2H158 | reverse complement strand
GCACGTCCCGCCGCGAGAGGGCGACGGGACGTGCGCACCCCTGTGTCGGGGTCAGTGCGCGGCGGCGTCCCAGCTGCGCCCGAAGCCGACCGAGACGTCCAGCGGAACCGACAGGTCGATGACCGAGGCCATCTTGTCCCGCACCAGCTGCTGCACCTGTTCGCACTCGTCGGCGGTCACCTCGAGCACCAGTTCGTCGTGCACCTGCAGGAGCATGCGCGAGCGCAACCCGGCCCCGCGCAGCGCCGTCTGCACGTCGATCATCGCGACCTTGATGATGTCGGCGGCGGTGCCCTGGATCGGGGCGTTGAGCGCGGCCCGCTCGGCGACCTCCACCCTCTACGGCCGCCGGCGCTGACGGTTGTCGCTGTTCAGGTCCGGCAGGTAGCGCCGGCGGCCGTAGAGGGTGGAGGTGTAGCCGTCCTTGCGGGCCTGCTCGACGACGGCGTGCAGGTAGTCGCGCACGCCGCCGAAGCGGTTGAAGTAGGCCTCCATCTGTTCGCGGGCCTCTTCGGTGGAGATCTTCAGCTGCTGCGCCAGCCCGTACGCGCTGAGCCCGTAGGCCAGGCCGTACGACATCGCCTTGACCCGTCGCCGCAGCTCCGGAGTGACCTCCTCGATCGGCACCCCGAACGCCCGGGAGCCGACGAAGCTGTGCAGGTCCTCGCCGGTGTTGAACGCCTCGATCAGGCCCTCGTCGCCGGAGAGGTGCGCCATGATCCGCATCTCGATCTGGCTGTAGTCCGCGGTGAGCAGCAGGTCGTAGCCGGGGCCGACGACGAACGCGTCGCGGATGTGCCGGCCCGCCTCCGTGCGCACCGGGATGTTCTGCAGGTTCGGCTCGGTCGAGGACAACCGGCCGGTGGCGGCCACGGTCTGGTTGAAGGTGGTGTGGATCCGGCCGTCGTCGGCGATGGACTTGACCAGGCCGTCGACCGTGGTCTTCATCTTCATCGCTTCCCGGTGCGCGAGCAGGTGCCCGAGGAACGGGTGCCCGGTCTGCTCGAACAGATTCTGCAGCGCCTCGGCGTCGGTGGTGTAGCCGGTCTTGGTCTTCTTCGTCTTCGGCATCCCCAGCTCGTCGAACAACACCACCTGCAGTTGCTTCGGTGAGCCGAGGTTGATCTGCTTGCCGATCACGTCGTAGGCGGCCGACGCCGCGGCGGCGACGTCCGCGACGAAGCCGGACTGCAGGTCGTCCAACCGTCCGGCCTCGACCGCGATTCCGGTCGTCTCGAGGTCGGCGAGCACACCCAGCAGGGGCAGTTCCATGTCGGTCAGCAGGGCGGTGGACTCGATCCCCTCGAGCTCGGTGTCCAGGGCCGCGGCGAGGTCCACCACCGCCCGGGCCCGCAGAATCGCCGCCTCCGCGGCCTTCGCGTCCGCGGCGTCGGCGTCGTCGAGCAGCGAGAGCTGCTGCTCTCCCGACTCCTCCACCCGTAGCTCCCGCTTGAGGTAGCGCAGGGACAGGTCGTCGAGGTTGAAGGTGCGCTGGCCGGGACGCACGAGGTAGGCGGCGAGGGCGGTGTCGCTGGTGACCCCGGCCAGCGTCCACCCGCGGCCCCGCAGTGCGTGCAGGGCCGCCTTCGCCTCGTGCAGCGCCTTGGGCACGGCCGCGTCGGCCAGCCAGGCGGCGAGCGCCGCCTCGTCCTCGGGCGTGAGGGTGGTGGTGCTCACGTACGCGCCCTCACCGTCGGCCGCGGCGATCGCCACGGCCGTGGCGTCGCCGCCGTACGGGACGCAGGAACCGAGCACCGCCATTCCGTGCCGCACGCCCGGCACGGCGTGCGCGGCGAGCCATCCGGCGAGCGTGCCCGGCTCGAGCACGCCGCCGCGCACCTCGAAGCCCTCCTCGGCCTCCGGCTCGACGGAGCTGAGGGTCGCGAACAGCCGGTCGCGCAGCACCTTGAACTCGAGGTCGTCGAACAGCCGGTGGATGCGGTCGCGGTCCCAGGGGGTCAGGGCCAGCTGGTCGGGGGTGTAGGGCAGGGCCATGTCCCGCACCATCTCGGTGAGCTGACGGTTGAGCAGCACGCTGGACAGGTGTGCACGCAGGGCGTCACCGGTCTTCCCGCGGACCTCGTCGACGCGGTCGACGAGCTCGGTGAGGCTGCCGAACTCGCGGATCCATTTGGCGGCGGTCTTCTCCCCCACCCCCGGGATCGAGGGCAGGTTGTCGCTCGGATCCCCGCGCAGCGCCGCGAAGTCGGGGTACTGCTGCGGGGTCAGGCCGTACTTCTCCGCCACCGCCCCGGGCGTGAACCGGGTCAGGTCCGACACCCCGCGCCGGGGATAGAGGACGGTCACGTCGTCGGTGACCAGCTGCAGCGAGTCCCGGTCGCCGGTGACGACCAGGACCCGATACCCCTGGGCGGCGGCCTGCGTGGCCAGGGTCGCGATGATGTCGTCGGCCTCGTAGCCGGGCTCGGCCATCACCGGGATGCCCAGCGCCTCGAGCACGTCCTTGGTGATGTCGACCTGACCGCGGAACTCGTCGGGCGCCGAGCTGCGATTGGCCTTGTACTCGGGGTACGCCGCCGCCCGGAACGTGTCGCGGTTGACGTCGAAGGCCGCGGCGACATGGGTGGGCTGCTCGTCGCGCAGCAGGTTGATGAGCATGGAGGTGAACCCGTACACCGCGTTGGTGGTCTGGCCGCTGTGGGTCTTGAAGTTCTCCGCCGGCAGGGCGTAGAACGCGCGGAACGCCAGGGAATGCCCGTCGAGCAGCAGCAGGGTCGGTCGGTCGCCGGTGGTGGCGGCGGGTGCGGAGGAGGTGGATGCACGAGTCACGGTTCCTCAGTCTAGGGACCGGCTCGGACAACCCGGGCCCCTCCGCGACCGTGTACTCGGCGCGGCACCCGAAACAGAACGGATACGCGGCGGAAATCGCAGAGCCCCGTGGAAAGCGGTTGCAGCCGCTAAAGTCCGGTTCCACGACGCCGGTCCCCCGGCGCCGCGCTCGACGACCCCGACGTGATCCGGAGGACCTGCGTGGCCCCATCCGTGCCGCTCCGGGGGCGACCACCGATACCTCGGCTCGCCCCGACACTCCTGCTCCTGCTCGTCGCGCTCGCGCTCGCCGGTGTCGGAGCCGGGGCGGCAGCCGCGCAGGAACCCACGCCACCCCCGGCGCCGACCACCACCGCGCCGCAGCCGAGCGAGGGGGTGCGGGTCAGCGGCAGTCTCAACAACGCCGGGCAGCGCCTCGGCGGGGTCACGGTGCGGGCCCGCGACGCCCGACGGCCGCTGGCAGATGACCGTTCCCCCCGGCACCTACACGTTCGAGGTGGACGAGCAGTCCCTTCCCGAGGGGGTGAGCGTGCAGGCCACCGTGCAGCGCGACGTCGCCGCCGGCCGGGCGAACACGGTCATCTTCTCGTTCGGCGAGTCGCGGTCCGGGTTCGCCACCTCGGGGTGGGAGACGCTGATCCGCACCGTCGTCGACGGATTACGGTTCGGCCTCGTGATCGCGATCGCCGGGGTCGGGCTGAGCCTGATCTTCGGGACCACCGGTCTGACGAACTTCGCGCACGGCGAGCTCGTGACCCTCGGCGCGGTGGCCGCGTGGATCTTCAACGTCAGCCTGGGCATCCAGTTGATCCCCGCGACGCTGCTCGCGATCGTGGTGGGCATCGTCATCGGCCTGCTCAACAACGGACTGATCTGGGCGCCCCTGCGGCGCCGGCGCACCGGCCTCATCGCACAGCTGGTCGTGTCCATCGGCCTGGCGATCTCGCTGCGCTACCTGATCCTCGCGCTGTTCTCCGACCGGGCCGAAGCGTTCGCCGACTATCAGGGCCAGCGCCAGCTGGAATGGGGTCCGATCGCGATCACCCCGGTGAACCTGGCCTGCATCGTGGTCAGCCTCGTCGTGCTGGTCGGGGTGGCCCTGCTCATCCAGCGCACCCGCATCGGCAAGGCCATGCGGGCGGTGGCCGACAACCGGGATCTGGCGGCGGCCTCCGGCATCGACGTCGAAGGCGTCGTCCGGTTCGTGTGGGCCCTCGGCGGTGGGCTGGCCGCCCTGGGCGGCGTGCTCTTCGGGCTGTCCGAGCTCGGGGGCCGCGTGCAGTGGGAGATGGGCTTCAAGCTGCTGCTGCTGATGTTCGCCGGGATCACCCTCGGCGGCCTCGGCACCGCGTACGGGGCGTTGCTCGGCTGCGTCATCGTGGGCCTGCTGGTGCAGTTGTCGACGCTGGTCATCAACCCCGACCTGAAGTACATCGGCGGCCTGCTCGTGCTGATCCTCATCCTCGTCGTCCGCCCCCAGGGCATCCTGGGCAGCCGGGCAAGGGTCGGGTGACCGCCGTGGACATCGCTGCCGTTCTCCAGGTTTCCTTCGCCCAGTTGATCGGGCCGTCGGCGATCTTCTACGCGCTGCTGGCCATCGGGCTGAACCTGCACTTCGGGTACGCCGGACTGCTCAACTTCGGCCAGATCGGGTTCGCCCTGCTCGGCGGGTACGGCGTCGGGATCATGACCGTCACCTACGACCAGCCGCTGTGGCTCGGCATCCTCGTGGGCCTGGCCGCCTCGGCCCTGCTGGCTCTGGTGCTGGGCATCCCCACGCTGCGGCTGCGGGCCGACTACCTCGCCATCGTCACCATCGCCGCCTCCGAGATCCTGCGGCTGGTGTTCCGATCCACCGCCTCGGATCCGGTGACCGGCTCGACCAACGGCCTGTTCGGGTTCGCCGGGCCGTTCACGCAGCTCAGCCCGTTCGACTCCGGGCGGCAGTACTCGCTGCTCGGGATGCGGTTCTACGGCGACGACCTGTGGGCGATGGTCGTGGGCTGGACCCTGGTGCTGGTGCTGTGCGGGCTGGTGTACCTGCTCAGCCACAGCCCGTGGGGCCGGGTCCTCAAGGCCGTCCGCGAGGACGAGGACGCCGCCCGATCGCTCGGCAAGAACGTCTTCGTGTACAAGATGCAGGCGCTGGTGCTCGGCGGCATGATCGGCGGGCTCGGCGGCGTCTTCAACGCGCTGCAGACCAAGTCGATCAACCCCGACTTCTACTCCACCGCGCAGACGTTCTTCGCCTTCGGCGCCCTGATCCTCGGTGGCGCCGCCACCGTGTTCGGTCCCGTGCTCGGCGCGATGCTGTTCTGGTTCCTGCTCACCGTTCCCGATGCCCTGCTGCGCCAGTCCATCTCGGGCCCGGACCCGCTGCTGGCCCTGTCCGAGCAGCAGGTCGGGGCGATGCGCTACATCCTCCTCGGTGTGCTCATCGCAGTCATGATGGTGTTCCGGCCCCAGGGCATCCTCGGCAACAAGCGGGAGGTGCAGCTCGATGCCTGACGCGACCCTCTCCGCGGCGCAGCGCTCCGCGCTGTTCGACTCCGTGGCACGCGAGCCCGGCGCGGCCAAACCGGATCCGATCCTCGTGGTGGACGGGCTCTCCCGCACCTTCGGCGGCCTCAAAGCGGTCGACGTGGCGCACCTCGAGATACAGCGGGGGTGCATCACCGGGCTGATCGGGCCGAACGGCGCCGGCAAGACCACGCTGTTCAACCTGCTCACCGGCTTCGACCGCCCCGACACGGGGACCTGGAGCATGGACGGGGCGCCGCTCGGCGGCCTGCACCCGCACCAGCTGGCGCGCCGCGGGATCGTGCGGACGTTCCAGCTGACCAAGGCGCTGTCGAAGATGACGGTGCTCGACAACGTGCGGCTCGGCGCGACGGGCCAGCGCGGGGAACGGATGCTCGGCGCGCTGTTGCCGTGGACGTGGCATCGGCAGGAACGCGTCATCACCGAGCGGGCCCGCGAACTGCTGGCGCGGTTCGCTCTGGACGCGAAGGCCGACGACCTGGCCGGCTCCCTGTCCGGCGGGCAGCGCAAGCTCCTCGAGATGGCGCGGGCCCTGATGACCGAGCCGACGGTGGTGATGCTCGACGAGCCGATGGCCGGGGTCAATCCCGCGCTGACGCAGAGCCTCCTCGGGCACATCAAGGCCCTGCGCGACGACGGGATGACCGTCGTGTTCGTCGAACACGACATGGACGTCATCCGCGACATCTCCGACTGGGTGGTGGTGATGGCCCAGGGCTCGGTGATCGCCGAGGCCCCGCCGGACCAGCTGTCCTCGAGTCCGGCCGTCGTCGACGCCTACCTGGGCAGCCACCACGACCAGGCGCTCGAGTTCGACGACGAGGGCAACCCCGTCGGCGCCACGGCCGCGCTCGCCGTGGCGATCGAGGAGGCCGAGGCCCACACCCTCGAGACCGGCGGCGACCTGTCCGAACCGAGCGCCACCGTCCTCGCCGACATGCCCGGCACGACCGGGCAGCCCGAGACCGGTACCGAGCCTCCGACGCAGGAGAAGCCGTGAGCGAGACGCCCTCCCCCAGCCCGGCGCCGATGACCGCCGCCGAACGCGCGGCCACCCCCGAGGAGCACGCCCGTCTCGCCGAGGGGGCGCTGGTGCGCGCCGACGACATCGTCGCCGGGTACTTCCCCGGTGTCGACATCCTGCGCGGCTGCAACTTCTTCCTCCGCGACGGCGAGATCGTCGGCATCATCGGGCCCAACGGCGCCGGCAAGTCGACCCTGCTCAAGGCGCTGTTCGGGTTGATCCCGGTGCGCCGCGGCACGGTGACGCTGCGCGGCGACGACATCACCGCCGCGCCCGCGCACGTACTGGTGCGCAAGGGTCTCGGCTACGTGCCGCAGACCCGTAACGTGTTCCCGTCGCTGACCATCGAGGAGAACCTCGAGATGGGAATCTACTTGCGGCCCAAGAAGTTCGAGGAGCGTTTCACGTTCGTCGCGGAGCTGTTCCCGCTCCTCGGTGAGCGCCGCAAGGTCAAGGCCGGGGCCCTGTCCGGCGGTGAGCGGCAGATGGTGGCGATGGGCCGGGCGCTGATGATGGATCCGTCCGTGCTGCTGCTCGACGAGCCGTCGGCGGGCCTGTCGCCGATGTTCCAGGACGAGGTGTTCATCCGCTGCAAGAAGATCAACGCCGCGGGGGTCTCGATCATCATGGTCGAGCAGAACGCGCGACGGTGCCTGCAGATCTGCGACCGCGGCTACGTGCTCGACCAGGGCCGCAACGCGTACACCGACACCGGGCCGAGTCTCATGCACGACCCGAAGGTCGTCGAGCTGTACCTCGGGACGCTCGCGGGAAGCCAGGAGAAGAAGCGCAGCTGACGGGTGGACGGCGGACGGGGCCGGGAACCGATCCGATTCCCGGCCCCGTCCGCGGGGTCGTCGCTACTCACCGACCACGATGTAATCCTCGGTGGTGAGCCTGTTGTCCGGCCCGAACACCAGGTGCCCGTAGGACCCGATGCCGGGCTCGCCGGCGTCGGTGAAGTTGAGCCGGCCGGTGACACCGTCGTAGTCGATGTCCTGGCCCCCGCGCAGCAGATCCACGCACTGCTGGTAGCTGGTGCACGTCGTGCCGTCCTTGGTGATGCTGTTGATGTTCGCGGCGATATCCACCCCGGCGGTGGAGCCGGCCTGTTCCGCAGCGAGCGCCGAGATCACCACGGCGTCGTACGACTCGCCGGCATAGTTGAAGTCGATCAGCGCGGGATCGATGGCCTTGAGCCGATTCTGGAAGTCCGGGCCGACGTCCGTGAGCGGAGTGGTGCCGCGCATCGTGTCGACCAGGCCGGGCGCGACGGCCGCACCGAGGGCGTTGCCCATGTTTCCGTCCACGCCGTAGACGAGCATGCCGTCGGACGGCCCGATACCCACCTCGTGCATGCGGGTGAGGATCTTCGCGGACTCCTCGAACCCGATGATCGCCACGGCGTCGGGGCCGAAGTTCTTGATCTGGTCGACCTCGGCGTTGAAGGACTGCGCGTTGGGATCGTAGATGATCTTCTGAACCTGGTCCTCCGGCACGCCGGCCTCGACGAGGTTGTTCTGGGTGTTGGTGGCCAGGCCGGTGCCGTACGGGTCGTTGAGCGCGATGATCGACACCCGCTGGGCACCGTCGTCCGAGATCAGCTGCGCCAGGGCCTGCGCCTGCAGCACATCGGTGGGGGCGGTGCGGAAGTACAGCCCCTTGTCGGGATAGCACACGAACTGGTCGGAGGTGTTCGCCGGCGAGAACATCACCACCCCGGCGCTGGCGATCTTGTCGAGCACCTTCAGCGACACCGACGACGAGGCCGCCCCCACGATCACCTGCGTTCCCGCCGCGAGTTCCCGGTCCACCGTGGAGTTCGCGGTGTCGGTCGTGGTGTCGCCCGAGTCGCCGGTGATCAGCTCCACCGGCTGGCTCAGCACACCGCCGGCGGCGTTCACGTCGTCCACCGCGAGCCGCACCGCCGCCACCTCCGGGGGCCCGAGGAAGGCGAGGCTGCCGGTCTCGGGAAGCAGGGTGCCGATCTTCAGCGGGGTCGTCACCGGCGTGGCACCGGCGGTCGCCTGCGCGGGTTCGCAGTCGGTGGTCACGGTCGTCGCGGACGCCGCGCTGTCACCGGAACCGCCCGCGGCGGAATCGTCGCTGTCCGAGCTACAACCCGCAAGGGCGAGAGACGCTGCTCCGAACACCGCAGCGGCGCGGACGAAGGTCCGTCTGGCCATCCAACTCTCCTTCGATCGGCATGCACGCCGTCCCGGATGCGTCACCGGGACGTGGCCAGAAACCTATCCGCCCCGCGCCGTCCGTGAACCCGGGCGAAATCCTTGTGACGCGACCGTTATCGAAGAATTAACGCCGGTGTGACGGGGAGATCCGTCATCCCGCCGCGGCACCGCCCAGCGTCTCGATGACCACCTCGGCGACGTGCTTCATCGTGGTGCGCCGATCCATTGCCGCCCGCTGGATCCATCGGAACGCCTCCGGCTCCGTCATCGCATGCTTGTCCATGAGCAGGCCCTTGGCGCGGTCGACGAGCTTGCGGGTCTCGAACCGCTCGGTCAGCCCCGCCACCTCACGCTCGAGTTCACGGATCTCCGCGAACCGGCTCGCCGCCACTTCGATGGCCGGAACGAGATCGGACTTGGAGAACGGCTTGACGAGATACGCCATGGCGCCGGCGTCCCGGGCACGTTCGACGAGTTCGCGCTGACTGAACGCCGTGAGGATGACCACAGGCGCGATGCGGCGGGCGGCGATCTCCGAGGCGGCGTCGATGCCGTCGCGCCGGGGCATCTTCACGTCCATGATGACCAGGTCGGGCTTCAGCTCCTCCGCCAGCTCGACCGCCCGCTGCCCGTCGCCGGCCTCACCGACGACCTCGTAGCCTTCCTCGCGGAGCATCTCCACCAGATCGAGCCTGATCAGCGCCTCGTCCTCGGCCACTACGACGCGCCGCGGCTGAGCGGGATTCTCGTGCGGGGCGGCTGTCATCGTCGGCCATCTCCTGTCGCTCGGGCGGCCCCCGCGGAGGGGGTGGAACGTTAGAAGGGTACCGGTGGTCGACGGCAGTTACCGATCTTCTACAGTGGTCACCGCACGACGCCCCCGTATCCCAATTGGCAGAGGAAACGGATTCAAAACCCGTACAGTGTCAGTTCGAGTCTGACCGGGGGCACCCACAGTGCGCCGCCTCACTGGCGCGGCGCCCCGAGGAACCCGCGGGCCCCACCGCGTCGCTGCCTCGGCCGGTGCGCACTCGGCGACCGACGAGCGGTGACCGAAGTTCGCCGGGCCGGCCGACGCCGACATCCGATCCCCGTGGACGGAACGACGACTCCGGCGCTGTTCACCCCCTCCGATCCGGCGCCGACCGAGCCGCCGCACCGCCGCGCCTGCCGGCGGTGGAGCAACCCGGGTGCTGCTGCGCGGCGCAATTCTCGCCCGCGAGGGCCGACCGGTGTGCCGCGCCGACGTCCGGGAACGCTGGTAAGGTGCCGATTTCGGTTGCGCCGGCCGGTGTTCCGGTCGGGACCACCCCCGACCGTTCCCGGGCCCTGCGGAACACGGATCGAGATGGGAGAAGGCATGGGACGCGCCCTTCCCGTCGTGGCGGCCTGGGCGGCTGTGATGCTCGCTCCGGTTCCGGGTGCGGCCGCGCACGTGCCGAACGATCGGATCGTGCTGCACCCGGGCGACGGCATCACCTTCACCGCCGCCGATCCCGCGCCGGGTTGGTGCTCGGTCGCCGCGGTCGGCCACGACCGCGGGGGCCGGCTCGTCGCCATCACCGCCGGCCACTGCCGGCAGACCGGCTCCGCCGCCGTATGGAAGGTCGGCGAGCAGAGCCGCGGGCCTGTCGGCACCGAGACCTCCGTCCACAGCCCCGGGTCGGTGGACTGGCTCGGAATGCCGACCGACGCGGCGCCGGACTACGCGGTGATCCTGCTCGACGAGACGAGGGTGCGCGGCTCGAACACCTCGGCGCCGGACGCCGACGGCGAGGTCGTGGTGCTCGAGTCGATCGGCTCGCTGCCGGACGGCGACCAGGACATCGGCCGGCACTGCGCGGCCGGGCACACGACCGGGACCGCGTGCGGGCCCGCCCCGCTCGTCGACGTGCTGGACGGCGCCGGCACCCGCGACGTGCTGGTGAACCCGAACTCGGTCAACTCGTGGCTCGTGATGCAGCAGGGCGACTCCGGCGGTCCGCTGGCCCGCACCGACACCAACGAGTGGCTCGGCCTCGCGGTCGGATACCGGCCGAACGATGTGCGCTTCGCGGTGTACCAGCGGGCCGACCGGATCATCGAGGACCTGGACGCCCAGGGCGGCATCGGCGCGGGATTCACGCTCGTGTGCACGCCGTGACGAGTCAGGTCCTCGCCTCCGCGGACGCCGTCGTCGCCGTGCCCGCGCCGGCGGTCGTCGTCCCGGCGCGGTGCGTCGCGGCCGTGGCGCCGCGGTGGTTGTGCTCGGTGACCACCACCTGGCCCGCGGCGATGGCCACCGCCACCGGCCACTCGATCAGATCCAGCGCCACCAGCGCCGCCAGCCCGGCGAAGTAGGCGAGCTGGTCGGGCCGGGGGATCCCGACTCGGCCGACGAGGGGCAGGTGCACGGCGAAGCGTTCGGCGTCGCGGGCGAGCCGCGCCATCGTTCGGTGGGATTCCCAGAAGGACTGTTCGTCGGCCATTCTTTCCTCGCTCGTCAACTTCGGTTCACCTGACGTCCCTACCGTCGGGGGCATGTCGAACCCGATGGCCGCCGTGGGCCCGGATGCGGTGGTCGGCGCCGTGGTCCGGCTGCTCACTCCCCCGCTGTGCGAGCTGTACGCCGTGTTGATGCGCGCCGGCGTGGTGGTCGTGGTCGACGACTGACACCCCCGGCCGAACTAGCTCGTCGCCACGGGGGGCGTCTTCCTTCCCGGCTGCGCCGGTGCGGTGCGGGCCGTGGCCGGCCTCGTCGGCGGCTGCCCCGTCGGTGCGGGCGCGGTGACCGCCCCGGGGGCGGCGGCGGTCGTGCCGGGACGCGCCGGGCCGGGGCGGGGATTGAGGAGCCGGACGGCGAGCGCGCCTCCGCCGAGGGCGACGACGACCGGCCATTCCACGAGCCCGGTGAGCCCGAGCGCCGCGAGGGTCAGCGCCGCCGCCGGGGTGGAGCCGGAGCCGCTGCTCACACCGGAGCGGGCGCCGTCGAGCGCGCCGCGCACGCTGCCGACGAGCCCGCCGACAGCGGCGCCGCCGACGGCTCCCGCGGCGCTGGTGGTGGCGTTCGCGGTGCGGGTGACCAGGTGGCCGGTGGTGTCCAGTAGCTGCATGGCAAGTCCCTGCTCTGCTTTCGGTCGCCAGCGTGCGCGGGGTCTGCGGCGAGCTCGGCGCCTCGAGGAGCCGTCGTTCCCGGGGCACGGTGGCCGTGACGGTCGGACTCGCCCCTACTGTAGTCCCGATGTCGGCGAGAGCCGAGGGGTCGGCGCCGACGCTTTCCGGAAGCGCCACCGGCATCCCGGGACTCGAGCACCGTTGTCACCACCTCACCGATCGCCGGTAGCCGGAGCGCGACGGTCGGTGCGACGGCGGCGACCACGGTGGCCGCCACCGCGCACCCGAGTGCCTGGGTCCATCCGACCGGACCGACCGGCACGCAGCCCAGCAGCCCGCTGATCCCCGGCGTGCTGATCAGCGCGGCCATCGCGGCGAGCGATCCGAGGACCGTGGCGACGACGAGGGGGCTGCGCGACTCGAGCAGAGTCCGCCCGGGCTGGGCGCCGACGAGCGCGACGAGCGCGACGAGCGCCACGGTCGACGCGCGCGGGTTCGAGCCCGTGCCCCTCGCCATCGCCCACGCCGCGGTGGCCGCGGCCGCGGTCGTGGCGCCGCGGGCGGCCACGGCGTGCAGCAGCACGGACTCGTAGCGTGCCGGCCGTCGGACACCACGAGACGGCACCAGGGGCGGTGCAGTTCGGCTGTGACCACGCCCGGTGTGTCCTGGATCGCGGCGAGCTCGGGACCGGACACCGGGTGCCGACGCTCGGACATGCCCGCCGGCAGTCGCCGGCATCGAGGTCACCGAGCCTTCAGCGTAGTTCCGCCGTCGGGCGGTGGACACGTCTCGGGGTGATTCACCCGGTGACCTCGCGTGGATCTCAGCGGACGCTTTCGGTGACCGTCCAGCGACCCTCCCCCTGCAGTTCGAGCACCCGGTCGTGGAAGCTGTCGAGAGTGCTGCGGTGCCCGACGCTGACGATGACGCTGTCCGGCAGCGCCTCGCGCACGGTGCGATAGAGCGCGTGCTCGAGTCCCTCGTCGACGGCGGCGGTGGCTTCGTCGAGGAACACGGTCCGCGGCCGGGCCAGCAGCACCCGCGCGAAGCCGAGGCGCTGCTGCTCCCCGGGGGACAGCACGCGCGCCCAGTCGGTGTCGTCGTCGAGGCGTTCCCTCAGATGCCCGAGGTGCACGCGTTCGAGCACCTCGCCGAGTTCCGCGTCGTCCCGTACGGGCGGACGAGGATACGACAGCGCTTCGCGCAGCGTCCCGAGCGGCACATACGGGTCCTGGGACAGGAACAGCGCGTCGCCGTCCGGACGCGCGATCCGCCCGTGGGCGTACGGCCAGAGCCCGGCGAGGGAGCGAAGCAGGGTCGTCTTGCCGCTGCCGGAGGCGCCGCGGACGAGCAGTGCCTCGCCGGGGGACACGTGGATGTCGAGGCCGGTCACGAGCGGCCGGCCGGCCGGGGTCCGCACGTCGAGACCGCGCAGGTCGAGGGTGTCGCCCTGCTCGGTCGCGACGAGGACGGGCAGCTTCGCGGACTGGTCGGTGGCGTCGACCAGGCCGTTGAGACGGATGGTGGTCGCCCGGAACGCGGCGAAGTCGTCGTAGGACTCGCGGAAGAAGGACAGTGATTCGTGGACCTGACCGAAGGCGTTGCCGGTCTGCATCACGTCACCGAGGGTGACCTGACCGGCGAACAGCCGCGGCCCCTGGATGAGGAACGGGAAGATCACCGCGATCTGGTTGACGGTCAGGTTGAAGCCGTCGAACTTCAGGATCCGGAACACGATGCGCCACCAGTTGCGGATCACCGCGGCGAATCGGCCCAGCAGGCCGCCCCGCTCGACGTTCTCGCCGCGGTAGAAGGCGATGTTCTCGCCGTACTCGCGGACGCGGACCAGGGCGTAGCGATAGGTGGCGCCGAGTTTCTCGTTCAGGAAGTTCAGCCGGATCAGCGGCCGGCCGATCCAGAACGCCACCGCGGTGGTGACCAGCACGTAGATGTAGACCAGGAACACCATTCCGCGGGGGATCTCGGTGCCGAACACGGTCATCGGGCCCGACAGGTCCCACAGGATGCCGGTGAAGCTGACGATGGACAGCACCGCGGTGACCGCCCCCATGGACAGGACGCGGGTGGTGGTGACGAAATCGGTGACGTCGACCTGGATGCGCTGGTCGGGATTGTCCACCGGCTTGTCCACGAACCGGTCCCGGTAGAACGCACCGGTGTCGAGCCAGGTGTCGACGAGCCGGTTGTTCAACTGGGTGCGCCAGTGGATGTCGAGGGTCTGACCGAGCAGGTACGCGACCAGGCTGCGCGCCACGTGAATGGTGGCGAGCACGGCGAAGACCCGCATGAACCGCCAGAACGCGGCCTCGTCGAGGTCCTGGATCGCGGTGTAGAAGTCGTTGTACCAGTACGAGAACAGCACGTTCATCCGCACCGCGAAGACGGTGAACAGCAGAACCAGGGCCACGAGTCCGAGCGGGCCGAGGCCACGACGCGGATCGAAGTAGGGCCACGCGATGCGCCACCACTGCCGTCCCCAGTGGGTCGTTCGCGCGAGCAGCGCCACCACGACGACGAACACCACCGTTGTGATCACGTACGCCTTCAGCGTCCACCAGACGCTGTCGACGAGCACACTTCCCCATTCCATCCGTCGCCGCTCCCGTCTCCCGCGCGATCGCGCGGTCCATGCGAGAGATTGTGGACCCCGTCCCGGGGTGCGCGACGCCGATTCCGCGACCGATCGTGGGGCTGTCCCGTGGCGGGGCCCGTGTCCGCCCGGGCCCGGCACCGGACCGCTGCTTCATCCCGGGTTCAGCGGGTATCCGACGTCATGGAGGTTCTGGGCATTCTCATTCTCGTCGGAGTGGTCGTCTACGTGGTGGTTCAGCGTCGCAGGAGCGGGCCGCGGAGGTGACCACGGCTCGGCCGGGCTCGCCGTGCGGTCGAGCCCGGCCGGGCCGTGCCCGCAGGACGGAACGATCCGCGGGGGCACACGAACGTCGCCGGTCCTCGCTCCTGGCGGCGAGACCGGCGACGGGTCGGTGGGTGACTGTCAGCGGGTGCCGGGCACGGTGCGGTGCGTCGTGGTCCGGCGGGTGAGCAGGAAGCCGAGGGCGATCATGCCCGCCCCGAGAACGAAGTGCAGCCAGTCGTCGGCGGAGTTGACCGGCACGAAGTTCGCCGAGCTGTCCTTGTCGATCACCAGTCCGTAGAGCCACAGCACCAGGTAGATGATGCCGCCGCCGATCAGGTAGGACCGAGCGGCACCGACCGTGCGGGCCATCGCGACGCCTGCCACACCGAAGAGCAGATGCACGATGTTGTGGAGGATGGAGACCTCGAAGATCCCGAGCAGCAGCGCCCCGGACTCGTGTCCGGCGAACGTCATGGTGTCGTAGTTGGTCGTGATTCCGGGAACGAACCCGAGAATGCCGACGAGGAGGAACACCACACCGACAGCGAGGGCGGCTGTCTGCACCGGTGTCCGGGTCATAGTTCGTCCTGCGTGCTCGGCCATGGCCGGCTCCTTTCGTTCGAACAGGTGACCGGAGCCGGAGAGGCTGCGGCTGCGGGAGAGATACCTCCGTGGGCGTTCGTGAAACCTTGTCCGCGAGGCTTTTCGCGGGTCAGCGACGGGCCGTGCGTGCTGCCCGCGGGAACGGTCACCGGCCCCGGGTCATCGGTCCGGCCGCGGGTCAGCTCCGGCGGGGGTGAGCTGGGCGACCAGCCGGGCAGCGACGTCGCGCAGCTTGACGTTCTCATGCTGGGACTGTCGCACCAGCACGGCGAAGGCCTCCTCGGCGGTCAGACCGCGAGCGGCCATGACGATCCCGACGGCGTGGTCGATGGTCGGACGCGAACGCAGGGCCCGATCGAGTTGCGTGATCTGTGCCCGGGCCCGGGCACAGCGACGGGCCTGCCGCAGTGCAGTCTCCACGGCCGTCGTGAACACCTCCACCAGCGTCTCGTCCAGAGAATCGAACCCGTGGTCGTGCTCGCTGTAGAGGTTGAACGAACCGGACGTCTCGTCGTCGATCCGCAGCGGCGCGGCCAGCGAACTCGCCGTCCCGAACCGTTCCGCGCGCTCGGCGAACGCCGGCCAGCGTCGCCGCATCTCGGCGCGGTCCGCGCGCACCACCTGGCCGGTCCGCACGGCGTCGAGGCCCGGGCCGGCGCCGGCGAGGTACTGGGCGTGGTCGAGTTCGTAGAGCAGCGGATTGCTGCAGACCTCCGTCTCGGGGCGGCCGCCCCGCAGGACCGTCACCCCCGCCATGCCGGTCTCGGGCACGATCTTCACGACGTTGCCGACGAGCAGCTGCAGCAGCTCGGGCAACTCGTCGCCCTCGTCGAGCGCGTCGGACAGCCTGCGCAGCGCCACGACGATCTCCCCGACTCGTCCACACAGTGGGTCGTTCCCGGCCATGTCCCCGTCCACGACTGCATCCTCGTCGGTCGTTCTTCTCACAGAATGCACCCGGGGAGACCGGCCGGGCACAGTTCTCGGGCCATCTCGTGCGGCCTCACCGTCCGAGGCGCTGCGCCAGGTAGTCGACCAGGCCGTCGAGGGTGCTCAGGTGCGCGTAGTCCGACTCGGGGATGTCCACCCCGAGCGACGAACGGAGTCCGATCAGCACGTTCAGCCAGTCCATCGAGTCGAGGTCGACCTGCTGGCGCAGCGGCCGGTCCCCCGCCAGTTCGATGTCCTCGATCTCGGGTGCGACGTCGGCGATCGCGGCGACGACGGCGGCGCGGATGTCGGCACGGGCGGTCTCGCCGGTATTGGTCTCGTCGGTGGTCACGATCTCACCTCACAGTCGTTCCGGGTGCTGGAGCAGTTCGGCGATCTCGGCCAGGAACAGGGCGCCGCGCCGGCCGTCGCTCACCCGGTGGTCCGCGGCGAGGGTCGCGGTGACCACCGGGACGGGCCGTACCGCGTCGCCGTCGACCCACGGGCGCCGGGTCGGCTTGCCGAAGCCGACCAGTGCGACCTGCGGCGGGTAGATCACCCCGTACACCGAGTCCACGCTTTCCTCCCCCAGGTTGGTCACGGTGACGGTGGGGTCGGACATCTCCGAGCTGCGCAGCGAGCCCGCCCGGGCGCGCTTGACGAGGTCGGCGAGGGCGGCCATGAGCTCGGGCAGGGCGAGGTCGGCGACGTCGTGGATCGCCGGGGCGATCAGCCCGCCCTGGCGCAGGGAGACCGCCACCCCCACGTGCGCGGCCGGGGCCGGGTGGAACTCGCCGTCGGTCCAGAATCCGCTCATTTCGGGGTACCGGCGGGTGGCCAGGGCGACCGCCTTGAGCAGCAGCGCCGCAAGCAGGACGCGCTCGGTGACCGGGCGTTGCGCGTTGTACTCGGTGAGCCAGTCGAGGGCACGTGCGAGCGGGATCTGTTCCGACAGGTAGTAGTGCGGAATCTCCCGCTTGGAACGTCCCATCGCGGACGCGATGGCGCGGCGCATCTCGGCGGCCTTGTCGATCGGGGCCTTGGCCGGTGCCGCCGCGGCGGCGGGCGACGGTGCCGGCGCGGTCCCTGCACGAGCCGCCGCCGCCCGATCGACGTCCTCGATCGTCACCGACTCCCAGGGTCCGGTGCCGGTCACGGTGTCGAGGTCCACGCCCAGCTGCCGGGCCTGCCGGCGGGCGGCCGGCGAGACCCGCCGCCGCGCGGCCGGAGCGGCCGGGGCGGGCGCCGGCGGCGCCTCGGTGACGGGGGCGGCGCCGCCGGCCGCGGCGACGGGGGCCACCACCGGGGCCCCGGCCACCGGGGCCTCGGCGACGGGCGGAGCGTCCTCCCCGGGCTCGAGCAGGGTGGCCATCACCGCGCCGACCGGCAGCGTGACACCCGGCTCCGCGAGCAACCGGTGGACGACCCCGTCCCGCCAGATCTCGACCTCCACCTCTGCCTTGGCGGTGTCCACCGAGGCGACCACCTGGCCGCGCTCGACCGTGTCACCGGGCGCGACGCGCCATTCGGTCAGGGTGCCCTCGTCCATGTCGGCGCCGAGGGACGGCAGGGTGAATTCGAACACGTCGCCTCCTCAGCTCTCGCCCATCAAGGCCTGCACGGCGGCGACGATCTTCTCCGGCTGGGGAATCGCCGCCTGCTCCAGGTGCCGGGCATAGGGCACCGGCACCTCCTCGCTGCACACCCGCGCCACGGGCGCGTCGAGGTCGTAGAACGCCTCCTCGGCGATCCGGGCGGTCACCTCCGCGGAGAGGCCGACGCTGCGCCAGCCCTCGTCGACGACCACCACCCGGTGGGTGCGGCGGACGGAGTCCACGACGGTGGCCGAGTCCAGCGGGCGCAGCACCCGCAGGTCGACGACCTCGGCCTCGATTCCGCTGCCCGCCAGGGTTTCCGCCGCGACGAGGCACTTGCCGACGGTGCCGCCGTAGGCGACGAGGGTCACGTCGCCGCCCGGCCGGAGCACCCGCGCGCTGTCGATGTCGACCGGTTCGTCGGGGTCGATGTCGGCGGTGGTGTTGTAGAGCAGTGCGTGCTCGAACACGACGACCGGGTCCGGGTCCGCGAGAGCGGGGGCGAGCATTCCGCGGGCGTCCCGCACGGTCGCCGGGGCCAGCACCCGGATGCCGGGGATGTGCGCGTACCACGCCTCGAGGCTGTGCGAATGCTGCGCGGCCAGCTGCCGCCCGGCGCCGGTGGCCATCCGGATCACGATCGGTACGGAGAACTGGCCGCCGGACATGTGGCGCAGTGCGGCGGCGGTGTTCACGATCTGATCGAGCGCCAGCAGGCTGAAGTTGACGGTCATGATCTCGACGATCGGCCGCATCCCGCCGAGTGCCGCACCGATGCCCGCACCGACGAAGCCCAGCTCGGACAGCGGGGTGTCGCGGATGCGTTCGGGTCCGAACTCGTCGAGCAGCCCCTTGGTCACGGCGTACGTGCCGCCGTATCGCCCGATGTCCTCGCCCATGAGGAACACCCGCGGATCGGCGCTCAGGGCGTCGTGCAGCGCAGCGCGCAGGGCCTCGCGGTAGCTGAGTTTCACGGCGCCTCCCCGGCCGGTGTGGTCACGTCGCGGAGCAGGTCGGACTCCGGCTCCCAGGTGCCGGCCTCGGCGAAGGCGACGGCGTCGTCGACCTCGGCCACGGCCTGCGCGTCCAGCTGCTGGAACTGTTCCTCGGTGAGCAGGTTCAGCGCCTTCAGCCGCGCCGAGAACGTGTGGATGGGGCCGCGTTCCTTCCACCGTTCGACCTCGGCCTTGTCGCGGTAGAGCTCGGGGTCGAACATCGAGTGGGCGCGGAATCGGTAGGTCTGGAACTCGAGGAACATCGGTCCGCCCGTGCTGCGGACGTGAGAGACCCCGGCCCGGGCCGTCTCGTGGACGGCGAGCACGTCCATCCCGTCCGTCCGGAGTGTGGGCACCCCGAACGCGGCGGCCTTGGCGCACAGGTCGGTCTGCGACTCGGACCGGGCCAGGGCGGTGCCCATGGCGTACAGGTTGTTCTCACAGCAGAACAGCACCGGCAGCTGCCACAGGGCCGCGAGGTTGAGCGCCTCGTGGAACGCGCCCTCGGCCATCGCCCCCTCGCCGAAGAAGCACGCGGTGACCCGCGGGATCTTCTGCATCTTGTCGGCCAGCGCGAGGCCCACCGCCAGCGGCAGGCCCCCGCCGACGATCGCGTTGCCGCCGTAGAAGCGGGTCGCGGCGTCGAACAGGTGCATCGAGCCGCCGCGCCCGCGGGAGCAGCCTTCCTGCTTGCCGAACATCTCCGCCATGATCGCGTTCATGGACAACCCGTGGATCAGGGCGTGCCCGTGCTCACGGTAGGTGCCCACGACCGTGTCGCCCGGGTCGAGCGCGTGCAGCGCGCCGACCGCCACGGCCTCCTCCCCCACGTACAGGTGCAGGAATCCGCGGATCTTGCCGGCGCCGTAGAGCTCGGCGGCCTTCTCCTCCATCCGGCGGATGCGCAGCATGTCGGCCAGCAGCGCGAGCGCGAAGTCGCGGTCGTAGGGGAATCCGGCGCCGACCTGGTCGGTGTCGCTGGTCATCCGGCCACCTCCGGGGTCTCGAGCGTCGACGTGTCGCCTTCCGCGAGGCCGAGTTCGCGGGCCTTGAGCAGCCGGCGCAGGGTCTTGCCGCTGCGGGTGTGCGGCAGCGAGTCGACGAACGTGAGTTCCTTCGGGGCGACGGCCGCACCGAGCCGGACGCGGGCGTGCCCGATCAGCTTGCGGCGCAGCGCGTCGTCGGGTTCGACGCCGCGCTCGAGGACGACGAACGCCTTCACCCGTTCGCCGAGGATCTCGTCCGGCACACCGATCACGGCGGCTTCGAGCACGGCCGGGTGTTCGGCGAGCGCGCTCTCGACCTCGAACGGTCCGATGAGGTGGCCGGCGGACTTGATCACGTCGTCGGCGCGGCCGACGAACCAGAAGTACCCGTCGGCGTCGCGGCGCGCGAGGTCCCCGGTGAGGTAGAGATCGCCGGCGAAGCACTTGCGGTAGCGCTCGTCCTGGTTCAGGTAGCCGCGGAACATCGACGGCCAGCCCGCCCGCAGCGCCAGTTCGCCCTCGGTGTCGGCATCGGTGACCTCGTGCACGGTGCCGTCCTCGTCGCGGCGGACGATCCGGGCGTCGACGCCGGGCAGGGGCCGGCCCATCGATCCGGGCTTGATGTCGAACGCCGGCGTGTTGGCGATCATGATGCCGCCGGTCTCGGTCTGCCACCAGTTGTCGTGGATGGGCAGCCCCAGCACCTCGGTGCCCCACCACACGGCGTCGGGTGCCAACGGCTCGCCGACGCTGGCGACGAACCGCAGGTTCGGGAACCGGTAGCGTCCCGCGACCTCGGGTCCGGCACGCATGAGCATCCTGATGGCGGTGGGGGCGGTGTACCACACGCTGATCTGCTGGTCCTGCAGGATCCGGTACCACCGTTCGGCGTCGAACTCGGCTTCGTCGACGATCGAGGTGACGCCGTGCAGCAGCGGCGCGACGATGCCGTACGACGTGCCCGTCACCCAGCCGGGATCGGCGGTGCACCAGTAGATGTCGTCGGGATGCAGGTCGAGGGCGTAGCGGCCGGTGGCGTAGTGGGTGACGACGGCGCCGTGCACGTGCAGCGCCCCCTTCGGGGTGCCGGTGGTGCCGCTCGTGAAGTGCAGCAACGACGGGTCGTCGGCAGTGGTGGGGGTAGGGTCGGCGGCCGGCTCGGCGGCGTCGAGCAGGGCCCGCAGGTCGAGGGTGCCGGGAACGTCGGTGGCGGCGTCGTCGTCGCCGACGAGCAGCACGTGCTCGAGGGTCGGCACCCGGTCGCGCACCCCCGCGACGCGCCGGTGGTACAGCGCCTCCGTGGTCACCAATACCTGTGCGGAGCCGAGTTCGAGGCGGGTGAGCAGGGGTTCGGGACCGAAGGCCGAGAACAGCGGAGTGACGACCGTGCCGTTGCGCAGGGCACCGAGGACGGCGATGTACAGCTCGGGGATCCGGCCGGAGAACACGAACAGCCGGTCGCCCTTGCCGATTCCGAGGTCGCGCAGGACGCGGGTGAAGCGGCGGACACGGTCTGCGAGGTCGCCGTACGACAACTCCGTGACGTCGATACGGCCCGTCGCGTCACCGGCACCGAGGAACCGGAGCGCGGGACGGTCCCGCAGCGGGCCGTCGGCATGCCGGTCGACCGCCGACCAGGCGATGTTGCACCCCCCGCCCGGGGGGCCCGGCACCTGCGCCGCCGCCTCGTCCCACGTGAACCGGGCACAGGTGGCCTCGTAGTCCGACAGGTTCGGCCGGACCCGCAGGTCGTCGGCCGTCTTGCGGATCACCGCGTCGCTGCTGGTCGTCACGGCCGCTCCCTCCGGTGCAGATCGCGTCGAGCCGATCATGCGCCGCCCGGAACGGCCGGCATAGGGGCATTGGTCCCTCGGGCATCCGCCGCGCGGGCGTGCGGGTGCTGTCGCGGACCCGCACGGACACGACGGGGAGCCCTCCGGGCCCTCGACCGTCCCGCGTTGTCGGCGCGCGCAGCGGTGCACGCGGGTATGGCTCACGGTGACGGCGATCCTGTCGAGGACCCCGTCGACGCAGGCTTCGGCTTCGGGCAGCCCCACGAGCCGGATCCTGCGTCGGCGGCGGTGTCGGTCGCTGACGCGGTGCGGGACCGGCTGGGCGAGAACACCATCCGGGATGTTGCGTGCCGGGAACCCGAGCCGGTCCGATCCCGGATCCGGCCTGCTACCGCCGCACCCTGGCGGGGTTCGGCAGATCCGCTCCGGTCCTCTCCGGTTCTCCCGTCGTTGCCCCGGGTTGCCCAGCGGGGCAGACTGTCTGTCGACGCTGGCCTGCCGAGCCGCAGGGCATCCGAGGAGGCGATCGTGGAGCTGCACATCGTGGCGATCGACAAGCCCGACGACATGAACGTCGTCGTCGGGCAGGCCCACTTCATCAAGACCGTCGAGGACCTGCACGAAGCACTGGCCGGGGTGGGTCCCCACCTCCGGTTCGGTGTGGCGTTCTGCGAAGCCTCCGGGCCTCGCCTCGTGCGTTTCTCGGGCAACGACGACCGGCTCGTCGAGTTGGCCAGGCGCAACGCCCTGGCGGTCGGCGCAGGCCACTCGTTCTTCGTGTTCGTGGAGGACGGCTATCCGGTGAACATCCTGAACACGCTGAAGCAGGTACCGGAGGTATGCGGCATCTTCTGCGCCACGGCCAACGCCGTCGAGATCATCGTGGCCGAGACGGAGCTCGGCCGAGGCATTGCCGGAGTGATCGACGGGAACCCACCCCTCGGCGCGGAGACGAGTGCCGACGTCGCCGACCGCAAGGCACTGCTGCGCACGATCGGTTACAAGCTGTGACCGCCCGTGCGCCCCATGCGACGCGCACAAGGCCCTTGGGGCGGGGATGTACCGCTCGTTGACCGGTCGAGGCTCGACATCAGGGCCCGGTGTGCGTGAAATCGCCGGCCGCCCGGCATCGGGACCCGCCCGCCGACCGGCTCATTGCCGCTGACCGGATCGCCGGTCCCCGTTCCCGGACCGGATCGCACCGGCGGCGTGCACCGCCGGGCGATCCGGATGGTCGTACCGCACGACGATGTCGGCCTCCGCGGCCGCGGCGGCGTCGTGCTCGAGCAGCGGCGGGATCGTCCAGCGATCCTCGTCGGGCGTCAGCCGGCCCAACGCGGCCCCCGACATCGCCAGGTGCACCGCGACGTCGAAGTCGAGTCCGCGACCGAGCAACATCGGGCCGGCGACCACGAGCACCTGACCGTCGGGAGCGTCCACCCGCCGGGCACGAGCCGACCGGTCCCCCGCCTCGTCCCACAACCGCGGCAGCCATCGCTTCTTTTCGTGAAGTCCCCGAACGACTTCGCGGTCGAGCGCGCCGTAGTCGAACCAGTTCGTCCGGTAGCTCTCGTGATCGGTGCGTCCGTGCTCGAAACGGAGCGAGGCCGGGCGCACGAAGTCGTGCAGCGACAGCACTGCCGCCGGCCGGCCCTCGACGCGCAGGCGCGCGGCGACCTCCTCGGCAAGGTTCAGCGGTGCGGCCGCGTCGGCGGCAGAGATCCCGACGCACACCCGTCGGCGGTGCCCGGCTGCGCGTTCGGCGATGACGCCGGCAAGGTCGGCCGGGCTGATCGGGGTGAACATCGTCATCAGCCCAGTTTCCGGCATCGCAGCGCCACCGGCGCCGACCGACTGCCCAGCTTCGAGCGTTGCGGTCACCCCGCGGGCCGGATGATGATGTTGCCGACCTTGTGGCCGGAGTCCACTCGCGTGTGGGCCGATTCGATCTGTTCGAGACCGCCGATGTCGTCGGTGACGGGGACGAGCCGACCGGCGGCCGACAACTCGAGGAGGAACTCGAAGTCCTCGGTTCGCTCGGGCGCAGCGCCCGTCTTGACATCGGCGCCGGGGCGCATGGTCTCCCACAGGTTTGCCACCGCAAGCAACAGAACGCCCCGGTCGGTGAGGAGCTTCCGTCCCGATGAGGGGGTGAGGTTGCCGACGGTGTCGAGTACGACGTCGAACCGGTCTGTCAGGTCGGACACGTCGGTGATCGTGTAGTCGATGACCTTGTCGGCGCCGAGGTCGGAGACGAGGCCGAGATTGGGGGTGCTGGTGACGGCCGTGACGGTGGCGCCGAAATGCTTGGCCAGCTGAACGGCGTTGGTTCCGATCGCGCCCGACGCCCCGTTCACGAGCACAGAATCGCCGCGTCCCGGCGAGGCCTTGTCTCGCAGGAAGTGCAACGCGGTGGTCCCGCCGAAGAGCAGCGCCGCCGCATCCGCGTGAGTGACCGCTGCCGGTTTGCGAACCACCCGCTCCGCCGGGACCGTGACGTATTCCGCGTGCGCCCCCATTGCGAGTCCGGTCATGCCGCACACTTCGTCGCCACGGGTGTACCCGCCGACTTTCGCGCCGACCGACTCGACGACACCGGAGAAGGTGCTGCCCAGGATCTTTCGCCTGGGCCGGAACACGCCGAACATCAGGCGGGCGAACGGGCCGAATCCGCGGGGGAAGCGAGCCGCGCGGATCCGCGAGTCCGCGGCCGTCACGGCCGCGGCGACGACGCGTACGAGGACATCTGTGTCCCGGGGGACCGGAGTGGGCACCTCCGCGACGCGGACGACGTGCGGTGGCCCGTACCTGTCGACAATTGCAGCCTTCATGAGCCCTCCCTTACGGATGTAAGCCTCCTCCGGGCAGACTAGGCTTACGCCTGTAAGTACGCAAGAGTCGTGAGGGAGACATGAACGAACGGCCGGCACTGAGCCGCATCGGGATCATCGAGGCCGCGGTTCGCGTAGCCGACCGCGGCGGCCTCACCGCGGTGAGCATGCGCAACGTCGGCAAGGAACTCGGTGTGGAGGCAATGTCGCTCTACCACCACGTCGCCAACAAGGACGATCTGCTCGATGGGCTCGCGGACTGGATCTTCGCGGGAATCGTGCTGCCCGGACCGGGTGAACCGTGGCGCCATGCCATGTTCCACCGGGCGACCTCGGCGCGGAACGTGCTCGCCCGGCATCCTTGGGCGCTGACCTTGATCGAGTCCCGTCGTTCGCCCGGCCCGTCGCTCTTGCGGCACCACGACGCCGTGCTCGGTTGCCTGCGCACGAACGGCTTCCCGGTTGCCCTTGCGTCCCACGCCTTCTCGGTGATCGACGCATATGTGTACGGTTTCGTGCTCACCGAACTGAAACTGCCCTTCGCGTCGGCGGACGGCGCGGAGGAGTTCGCCTCGGAGATCGACGTGCCGGCCGACGCCTACCCCTACCTGGCGGAAATGGTCGGCGAGCTGGTGATCGGAAAGGACTACTCGTTCGCGGACGAGTTCGACTACGGACTGGGGCTGATCCTGGACGAACTCGAGCACCGCCGTAGCCGGGTGGAGGAATGAGATGCGCCCCGCGTGGGACGAGGGACTGCGCGGCAGGCGGCGGGTCGAGCGGTGACGGCGAGGGCGACCGTGTCCACGCCCCCGCGGCGGGCGGTGGCGCGGCCACGGTCGCCCACGTCAGCCGCGGCGCGGGAAATGCCGGATCAGCCCCTCCTGCACGACCGTCGCCACGAGTTCCCCCTCGAGGGTGAAGTAGCGGCCCGTCGCCAGCCCGCGCGATCCCGCCGCGACCGGGGACTCGGTGGCGTACAACGTCCATTCGTCGAACCGGACCGGCCGGTGGAACCACATGGAGTGGTTGACGGTGGCGGCGACGATCCGGTCCAGCCCCCAGGACAGCCCGTGGGTGGTGAGGATCGAGTCGAGCACGGTGGTATCGGAGCTGTAGGCCAGGGTGGCGGCGTGCAGGAGCGTGTCCTCGGGCAGCGCGCCGTCGGCGCGCATCCACACCCGGTTGTGCGAGAGGCGCTCCCCGGTGCCCTTGAGGATCCAGGCGGGGTCGTTGGCGTACCGCATGTCGATCGGCTTGAGGGCGTTGACGAAGTGCGGCAGGTGATCCTCGAACCCGGACAGGTGGTCCCCGAGCGGCGGCAGCACATCCGGGTAGGGCACCTCGGGAACGCTCACCGCATGCTCGAGCCCTTTGCCCCACCGCTGGAAGGCGGCGAGCATGACGAACAGCTCCTGGCCGTTCTGGGAGGCGGTGACCATGCGGTTCGCGAAATCCCGGCCGTCGCGGTGCCGGACGACCCGGTACTCGATCGGCGCCTTGACGTCACCGCCGCGGATGAAGTGGGCGTTGAGCGCGTGCACCGGCCGGTCCCCGACCGTGCGGCCGGCCGCGATCAGGGCCTGAGCGACGAGCTGGCCGCCGAAGGTGCGGCTGCCCACCTGGGTCGGGTGCTCACCCCGGTAGAGGTCCTCGTCGACCTGCTCGAGATCGAGCAGGTCGACGAGGACCTCGAGATCGGTCGCGGTGCGACGGCTCAATGGGTGTCCTTCTCCCCGATCCGGTGCACGTGGATCAGGTTGGTCGACCCGGAGCGGCCGGGCGGGGACCCGGCCACGATGACCACGAGGTCGCCGCGCTGGTACCGGCCGAGCGAGAGCAGCGCCGCGTCGACCTGCTGCACCATCACGTCGGTCGTGTCGACCGGCTCGACGGAGAAGGTCTCGGTGCCCCATGTCAGCGCCAGCTGGCTGCGGATGTGCGGCACCGGGGTGAACGCCAGCAGCGGCAGCCGGGTGTGCAGCCGTGCCAGGCGTCGCACCGTGTCGCCGGACTGGGTGAACGCCACCAGCGCCTTGGCGTCGAGCCGCTCGCCGATGTCGCGCGCCGCGTAGGAGATCACCCCGCGCTTGGTGCGCGGCACGTGGGTCAGCGCCGGCACCCGGGTGGGATCGGACTCCACGGCCGCGATGATGCGGGCCATCGTCCGCACCGTCTCGACCGGGTACTTGCCCACCGACGTCTCGCCGGAGAGCATCACCGCGTCCGCACCGTCGAGCACCGCGTTGGCGACGTCGGAGGCCTCGGCGCGGGTCGGCCGGGAGTTCTCGATCATCGACTCGAGCATCTGCGTGGCCACGATGACGGGCTTGGCGTTCTCGCGGGCGATCTGGATCGCCCGCTTCTGCACCAGCGGCACCTCCTCGAGCGGCATCTCGACGCCGAGGTCACCGCGGGCGACCATCACCGCATCGAACGCCAGCACGACCGCCTCGAGATTCTCGATGGCCTCGGGCTTCTCGAGCTTGGCGATCACCGGCACGCGGTGGCCCACCCGATCCATCACCTCGTGCACGAGCTCGATGTCGGCCGGGGAGCGCACGAACGACAGGGCGACGAAGTCCACGCCGAGCCGCATGGCGAACTCGAGATCCTCGATGTCCTTCTCCGACAGCGCCGGCACCGAGATGTTCATCCCCGGCAGGGACACGCCCTTGTTGTTGCTGACCGGCCCACCCTCGGTGACGCGGCAGACCACATCCCTGCCCTCGACGTGCTCGACGACCAGGCCGACCTTGCCGTCGTCGACGAGCAGGCGATCCCCCGGACGCGCGTCGTCGGCGAGCTGCTTGTAGGTGGTCGAGACCCGGTCGTGGGTTCCCTCGACGTCGTCGACGGTGATCCGGACGATCTCGCCGGTATTCCACACCGTCGGCCCCTCGGCGAACCGGCCGAGGCGGATCTTCGGGCCCTGCAGGTCGGCGAGGATGCCGACGGCATGCCCGCTGGTATCGGAGGCCTCCCGCACGCGGCGGTAGTGGGCCTCGTGATCGGCGTGTTCGCCGTGGCTGAAGTTGAGGCGGGCCACGTCCATCCCGGCGTCGACGAGTTCCCTCAGGACCTCGGGGTCTGCCGTGGCCGGGCCCATGGTGCAAACGATCTTGGTGCGTCGGGTCACGCGGTCGAGCCTAGTACCCGTGCGGCGGCGGCGGAGCACAGCCGGTGCAGCGCCGACGCCGTGCCCGCTCGGCCGAGGACCGACGTCCGGTTGCCCCGGGCATCGGTCCGGCCGTCCCCGCACCTCCGCCGGATGCGGCGCCCGATCTCGTCGGTGCCGGAGTGGCCCGCGGAACCCACTGCGACGGAGACGGATCCGGCGGGGTGCGCCCGCGGCGCAGGACGGCATCCCCGTCCGGACGGCGGGGGCAGGGCACGGAGACACCGGCGAGGCGTCGATCGCGGACACTCCACGCGATGCATAAATATGTGTCATACAAGTGAGATATTCGTACCGGAGGGCCCGTTCCCCGGCGGTTCGGGCCCGCGCCGGTGTCGCCCGGGAATTGTCTCCGACACGGAAGGTTTTCTGTGGTGATCGGGTAGATTCGGCACACCGGAGGCCATGGCAGCGAGGAACACCGAACGAGGGAATCTGGAATGGAGAGAACGAGGAAGGAGCCGGTACCGCACTCGCGCCGCGGTGTCTACGGCATCTCGGTGGCCTCCGAGCTGTCCGGGGTCGATCCGCAGTCCATGCGCCTGTACGAACGCCGCGGACTGCTCAGCCCCGCGCGCACCGAAGGCGGCACCCGCCGCTACAGCGACGAGGACGTGGCGCGTCTGCGACGCATCGGCGAACTCCTCGCCGAGGGCATCAATCTGGCCGGCATCGCCCAGATCTTCCGCCTCGAGTCGAACCACGCCGAGCTGGCGTCCCACAACGCACGTCTCGAATCCCACAATGCTCGGCTCGAATCGGACAAGGCTCGCCTGGAATCCGACAAGGCCCGGCTCGAGGATGCCAATGCGCGACTCGAGTCGGACAACGCGCGCCTGCGGGCGGACAACGGCAACAGCTGAGCGACCTCCGACGGACACCCACCGACCGCCGGACGGCGCGGGGTGTGGAATGCGCTGTCCGGCGGCCGGTGACGTCTGCGCGCAGCGGCGGGCGAAGGACCCCGGCCGGCGGCTCGCTCGCTCAGCGGGCTTCGTCCGCGGCCTGCCGTTCGGTGCGCGCACCCTCGTGCGCGAGGGTTCCGGCCGAGTTCTCGAGGTGCGCCCGGACGAACCACTGGAACTTCTCGAGGTCGCGCGTCTGCCCGATGAGCAGGTCCTCGGTGATCGGATCGATCTCCCCGACCTCCGAAATCGCCTTGCGGCAGTCCCCGATCACGCCGTCGTACACCAGGTCGAGGGCGGCGAGGTGGGCCTGGGCGGTGTCCCGCCCCACCGAGTAGTCGTCCCACGAACGGTCCTTCTCGATCGCGCCCGCGGTCCCCTTCGGGGACGACCCGAGCGCGGCGATGCGTTCGGCGACGTCGTCGGCGAATCCGCGGACCGCGTCGACCTGCGGATCGATCATCTCGTGCACGCCGATGAAGTTCGGTCCCACGACGTTCCAGTGAACGTGCTTGAGGGTGAGGTGCAGGTCGTTGTAGGCGCTGAGCCGATTCTGCAGCACTTCGGCCACCCGGACACCCTCGCTGTCACTCAGGCCGGGGACGGTGAACTTCGCCATCTTCGATTCCTCCTACAGGCTCGTGTGTAGTGCCTCCGCGGGCCGTCTCGCCGGCCCGCCGGTGTCGGCACGTGGGTGCCGGGCACCCCGCAGCCGGATTACCCCGGCGCCAGGGCGCCGAAACCGCCGGGAAGCAAGCCCGTGCAACCCCCTCCACGAGAAGGACATCGTCGATCCCCTCCCCTGCCGCGCCGCACCGGTCGTCCGCAGGAATTGCACCTTCCATTTGACAAAATTTCTATTGTGCGAGACAGATTATCTAACGGTGGGGTGCGGGGGCGCGGCTTCCCGGGATACCGAGCGCAGCGAAGTGCCTCCGCGCCCCGCCACGGGTGATACACAAAAACTACTTGTCATAAGTACGAGTTCGACGGCAGTTGCCGGAGCGACCGGCCCCGGTGTCGAGCAAGGAGGCGCGACGCGATGACCGCAGCGGACCTGGTGGTGGTGGCCAATCGGCTCCCGGTGGACTACGACCCGTCGGCCGACGACGGGCGCGGCGGGTGGCGCCGCAGCCCGGGCGGGCTCGTCACCGCCCTGGAGCCGGTGCTGCGCGCCGCCGACGGCGCGTGGGTGGGCTGGCCCGGCGCCCCCGACGTCGCCTTCGATCCGTTCACCGAGGACGGCATCACGCTGCATCCGGTCTCCCTCACCGAAGGCGAGGTCGCCGGCTACTACGAGGGATTCTCCAACGCGACGCTGTGGCCGCTGTACCACGACGCGATCGTGGCTCCCCTCTACGACCGGACGTGGTGGCGGACATACGTCGCGGTCAACCGCCGCTTCGCCGAGGCCGCGGCCGACGCGGCCGCCCCGGGCGCGACCGTGTGGGTGCACGATTACCAGCTCCAGCTCGTACCCAAGATGCTGCGCGACCTCCGGCCCGACCTGAAGATCGGCTTCTTCCTGCACATCCCCTTCCCGCCCACCGAGCTGTTCCTGCAACTGCCGTGGCGCACCGCCGTCGTGGAGGGCCTGCTCGGCGCCGACCTGGTGGGCTTCCACCTGCCCGGCGGCGCCCGCAACTTCCTGTTCCTGGCACAGCGGCTGCTCGGACTGCACACGAGCGCGCACTCCGACCTGGACTCGTGCGTGGGCACCGTCGACGTCGGCGACCGGCGGGTGCAGGTCGGCGCTTTCCCCATCTCGATCGACTCGGCCCACTTCGCCGAACGCGTCCGGTCCCCTCACATCCGCGAGCGGGCCGCGCAGGTTCGCGAGGAACTCGGCAACCCCGAGACCCTGCTGCTGGGCGTGGACCGGCTCGACTACACCAAGGGCATCGACATTCGGCTCGAGGCGCTGCACGAGCTGCTCGACGAGGGCACCCTCGACCCCGAGAAGGTCGTCATGGTGCAGCTGGCCACCCCGAGTCGCGAGCGTGTGTCCGCCTACGCCCAGTTGCGCGAGGACATCGAGCGCAAGGTGGGCCACCTCAACGGCGAGTACGGGCAGCTGGGCCGGCCGGTGGTGCACTACCTGCACCGGCCCGTCGACCGCGACGAGCTCATGGCCCTGTACAGCGCGGCGGACGTCATGCTCGTCACGCCCCTGCGCGATGGCATGAACCTCGTCGCCAAGGAGTACATCGCCTGCCGGACCGACGGTACCGGTGCCCTCGTTCTGAGCGAGTTCACCGGGGCGGCCAGCGAGCTGCGCCGCGCTCATCTGGTCAACCCGCACGATCTCGACGCCGTCAAACGCGCGATCGTCATCGCCGCCACCGAGGATGCGGCGACGGCGGCGCGCCGGATGCAGTCCCTGCGTACCCAGGTGCTCCACCACGACGTCGACCGGTGGGCCAACGCCTTCCTCACGGACCTGCGCGCGAGCGGATCCGGCACCACCGCGGCCGCGAGCGCCTGAATCACGGCCGGGCGCGGGCTCGAAGCGGGGTCGGCGGCGCCGACGGAGGACGCCCTCGACCCCGGCACGCCGTGACCGTCGACAGCCGTGCGACGGCGGAAGGGGCGATGCGGTTCGGCCGCACCGCCCCTTCCGGGATCTGCGATCAGTCGTCGGAGGAGTTCTCGGCGGTGGGGTTCTCGGCGATCTCCGGGGCGTGCTCCCGAGTCGCCATGCCGCCGTCCTTGCCCTCGTCCACCGGGCCGGGCCGACCCCCCTTGGGCCGGTTGTCGTCGGTCGACTTCTTCTCCGTCACGGATTCTCCTTCGGCCGGAAGTCCGCGGTCACGGGCCGGGACGATCGACCTCGCCGCGCCATGCGCCGTCGGCGACGCCGCGTTCCTCGATGAACTGCTTGAAGTGCTGCATGTCGCTCTTCACGCGGCGATCGAGGAGGCCGAGCTTGTCGGCGACGTTCTCGTAGAAGCCCTCGGGGTCGATGTCCATCTGCGCGGTGACCCGCGTGTTGGTGTCGTCGAGCCGGTGGAAGGTGATCACGCCGGCGTGGTCCGGCCCGGCGTCGGACCTCCATGCGACGCGCTCGTCCGGATGCTGCTCGGTGATCGTGGCGTCGAACTCCTTCGTCCCGCCGGCGACCTTGACGACCCAGTGGGTGTGGGTGTCGTCGATCTGGCGGATCCGCTCGACGCCCTCCATGAAACGGGGGAACTCCTCGAACTGCGTCCACTGGTTGTAGGCCGTACGGATCGGGACATGGACGTCGACCGACTCGGTGATCGTGCTCATGACGCTCCTTTCCTGCGGCGACCGGTGCGGCCGCTCACGAGGTGGCCTACCCGGGCGGCCGAGCCGGGAAACGCCGGGGGTCCAGGTGCAGCGACCGGGGATGGACCGGTGCCGGCAGCGCCGACTCCCCCGTGAGGAACGCGTCCACACCGCGCGCCGCCGCGCGTCCCTCGGCGATCGCCCACACCACCAGCGACGCACCGCGGTGGGCGTCCCCGCACACGAACACCCCCGGAACCGAGGTCTGCCAGCGCTCGTCACAGTCGAGAGTGCCCCGGACGCCGGGGCTCAGGCCGAGGGCGTCGAGGAGCGGTCCGCGCTGCACCCCTTCGAATCCGACGGCAAGGAGGGCGAGGTCGCAGGGAATCTCGAAGGGGTCCCCGAGGGGGGTGCGGCGCGCGTCGACCTCGGCCAGTTCGAGCGCCCGCGCCCGCCCACGGGAACCGACGAAGCGCTGCACCGTCACTTCGAACCGGCGGGTCCCGCCCTCCTCGTGCGCGGGCGCCGTCCGCAGCACCCACGGCGCGAGCGGCCACGGCGTGACGTCCTCGTCGCGGCGTCCGGGCGGCCGGGGCCGATAGTCGAGCTGGGTGACGGAACGCGCGCCCTGACGCAGTGCGGTGCCGAAGCAGTCGGCGCCGGTGTCCCCGCCGCCGACGATCACCACGTGCCGTCCGGCGGCGGTGAGGGCCGCCGGCCCGTCGCCCTCGCATTCGTGGTTGGCGGCGACGAGGTACTCCATCGCGGGATGCACCCCGCCGAGTTCCCGCCCCGGGACGGCCAGGTCGCGGGCGCGGCCGGCCCCGACCGCGAGGACCACCGCGTCGAAGCCGGCCCGCAGCGTGGCGACATCCGGGTCGACCCCGGCCTCGGTGCCGGTGCGGAAGACCGTGCCCTCGGCGCGCATCTGCGCGAGGCGCCTGTCGACGAGGGCCTTGTCCATCTTGAACGCCGGGATGCCGTAGCGCAGCAGGCCGCCGAGCCGGTCGGCGCGTTCGAGGACGGTCACGGCGTGCCCGGCACGGGTGAGCTGCTGGGCCGCGGCGAGACCCGCCGGGCCGGAGCCGACGACGGCGACGGATCTCCCGGTGCTGCGGGCCGGGGGGCGCGGCGGCACGCGGCCGTCGGCCCAGGCCCGGTCGGCGATCGCCCGCTCGATCCGTTCGACGGTCACACCCGCGGTGTGGTCGTCCCGGGCGAGCACGCAGGCGGATTCACAGGGTGCCGGGCACAGCCGGCCGGTGAACTCGGGAAAGTTGTCGGTGGCGTGCAGCCGGTCGGCGGCCTCGGCCCACAGGTCACGACGCACCAGGTCGTTCCATTCGGGGATGAGGTTGCCGAGCGGGCAGCCGGTGCCGGCGCTGTGGCAGAAGGGGATACCGCAGTCCATGCAGCGGGCGGCCTGCTCCCGGAGCGAGCGCACCTCCTCGTCCGGGGGCTGCGCCCGGTGCACCTCCGCCCAGTCGCGGACGCGCTCGGCGGCGGGCCGGCGCGGCGGTTCGCGTCGGTCGTAGCGCAGGAATCCGCGGGGATCAGGCACCGTCGGCTCCCACCGGGGTGGGCCGCTCGCCTGCCGCGGCGCGGACACGGATCAGATCCTCGGGCACCACCGCGGTGAACCGGACCGCGCTGCCGGGCCATTCGGCGAGGATCTCCCCGGCGACCGCCGATCCGGTGCGCACGTGGTGGCGGGCGATCAGGTCATGCAGCGGAGCGAGATCGCCGTCGTCGACGGGTTGCAGGTGCACGGAGGCGGTGTTGACGCGGCCGGGCTCGAGGTCGAGGACGTAGGCCAGCCCCCCGGACATGCCGGCGCCGAGGTTGCGGCCGGTGGCGCCGAGGATCACGACGCGGCCCCCGGTCATGTACTCGCAGGCATGGTCGCCGGTGCCCTCGCACACGGCGTCGGCGCCGGAATTGCGCACCGCGAAGCGCTCCCCCACCCGGCCGTGCAGGAACAGCTCCCCGGAGGTGGCCCCGTACAGGACGGTGTTGCCGGCGACGATCTGCTCGTGCGGGTCGAACGGCGCGGCCGGGTCGGGGCGCACCACCACCCGTCCGCCGGACAGGCCCTTGGCGACATAGTCGTTGGCGTCGCCGGTGACGGTGACGGTGATGCCGACGGGCAGGAAGGCACCGAGGGACTGCCCGGCGCTGCCGTACAGGTCGATCCGCACCGTGTCGTCGGGCAGGCCGGTGGGGCACCGTCGACCGGCGGTCCAGCCGAGCAGGGTGCCGACGGCGCGGTCGCGGTTGGTGACGGCGGCGGTGAGATGCACGGGCCGACCGTCGTCGAGGGCGGGGGCCGCGCGGGCGATGAGGTCACGGTCCAGCGGCGCGTCGGGTGGTCCGGCGGCGGGGCGGGTGCGGCGGCGCTGCGGGGGCGCCCCGAGGGCGTCGGCCGGCGGGGTGAACAGGGGGGCGAGGTCGAGTCCGCGGCGACGCCAGTGCTCGAGCGCCGCGTCGGGTTCGAGCAGGTCGACGCGGCCGACGGCGTCGTCGAGGCGGGGCAGGCCCAGCGTCGCGAGCCGCCGGCGCACGTCCCCGGCGACGAACCGGAAGAACTGCTCCACGAATTCCGCTCTGCCGGTGAACTTCTCCCGCAGTTCGGGGTTCTGGGTGGCGATGCCGACGGGACACGTGTCGAGGTGGCACACCCGCATGAGGATGCAGCCGAGGACCACCAGGGGCGCCGTGGCGAACCCGAATTCCTCGGCGCCGAGCAGCGCCGCGATCATCACGTCGCGGCCAGTGCGCAGCCCGCCGTCGCACTGCACGGTGATGCGGTCGCGCAGGCCGCTCAGCACGAGGGTCTGCTGGGTTTCGGCGAGCCCGATCTCCCACGGGGTGCCGGTGTGCTGCAGGGCGGTGAGCAGGGCCGCCCCGGTGCCGCCGTCGTGGCCGGAGATCAGCACCACGTCGGCATGGGCCTTGGCGACGCCGGCGGCGACGATGCCGACGCCGACGCCGCTGACGAGCTTGACGTGGATGCGGGCCTGCGGGTTGGCGCACCGCAGGTCGTGGACGAGCTCGGCGAGGTCCTCGATGGAGTAGATGTCGTGGTGCGGCGGCGGGGAGATCAGCCCGACGCCCGTGGTGGCATGCCGGGTGCGGGCGATCCACGGGTACACCTTGTGGCCCGGAAGCTGGCCACCTTCACCGGGTTTCGCTCCCTGCGCCATCTTGATCTGCAGGTCGGTCGCGTCGGCGAGGTAGGCGGCGGTGACACCGAAGCGGCCGCTGGCGACCTGCTTGACGGCGCTGCGGCGCAGCGGGTCACCGAGGCGGTCGGGATCCTCCCCGCCCTCCCCCGAGTTCGACCGGCCGCCGAGGCGGTTCATCGCGACGGCGAGGGTCTCGTGCGCCTCACCGGAGATCGAACCGTAACTCATCGCCCCCGTGGCGAAGCGGCGCACGATGTCCTCCACCGGCTCGACCTCGTCGAGCGGGATCGGATCCGCGGCGACGGTGCGCAACAGCCCGCGCAGGGTTCCGCCCGCGGCGGCGAGCCGGTCGATCTCGGCGCAGTACCGCGCGTAGACGTCCGCCCGCCCGGTGCGGGTCGCGTGCTGCAGCAGGAACACCGTCTCCGGGGTGAACAGGTGAGGTTCGCCGTCGCGTCGATACCGGTAGACGCCCCCACTGTCGAGAGTCGTTTCGGCGCACCGATCCTCGAACGCGGTCCGGTGCCGGCGACGGGCATCGCGGGCCAGGTCGGCGAGGCCCGCGCCGCCCAGCCGGGAGACGGTGCCGGGAAGGTACGCGTCCACGACCTCGCGGGCGAGGCCGACGGCCTCGAACGTCTGCGCCGCCGTGTACGAGGCGAGGGTGGAGATACCGAGCTTGGCCATCACCTCGCGAACCCCGGAGACGACGGCGCGCCGGTAGTTCGCCGCGGCCGTGGTCGGGTCCGTGCCGGGGATGCGCCCAGCGGCCGCGAGTGAGCGCACGGTGTCGAGGGCGACGTAGGGGCATACCGACGCGGCGCCGAATCCGACGAGGGCGGCCACGTGGTGGACCTCGCGCGCATCCCCGGATTCGGCGATCAGCGCGACGCGGGTGCGCCGCCGCGTGCGGACGAGGTGGTGGTGCACGGCGGAGACGGCGAGCAGGGACGGGATGGGGACGCGGTCCGGACCGCAACCGCGGTCGGTGACGATCAGGATGCCCCGGCCGGCGTCGATGGCGGCGTCGGCGGCGCGGCGCAGGTCCGCGAGCCCGGCGGCGAGGGCCTCGCCGGGGTCGCCGCCGGCCGCGAAGTGCGCGGGCAGGACCCGAGAGGCGAGGGCCGGGCGCGGCCCGTCCGGGCCGAGTGCCGCGACGGCGGCGAGTTCGTCGGTGTCGAGGACCGGACCGGGCAGCACCAGTTGCCGGCACGACTTCGGGGACGCGTCGAACAGGTTGTCCTCCGGGCCGGCGACGCGCCGCATCGAGGTGACGACCCGTTCGCGGATCGCGTCCAACGGCGGGTTGGTGACCTGCGCGAACAGTTCGACGACGTAGTCGTAGAGCAGCCGGGGGCGCGGCGACAGCACCGCGGGGGCGATGTCGGCGCCCATCGAGCCGAGCGGTTCGGCACCGGTCGCGGCCATCGGTTCGAGCAGCACCTCGAGGTCCTCGCGGGTGTACCCGAACAGCCGGTGCGTCCGGCTCGGGTCGTGGTCCGGGGCGGGGTGCCCGCCCGGGCGGGGCAGATCCGCCAGGTCGATCTGCCCGTCACGCAGCCACCGACCGTAGGGGTGGGCGGCGGCGAGGGTGTCGAGCAGTTCGTCGGGCGGCACGATGCGGCCGGCGACGGTGTCGACGAGGAGCATCCGGCCCGGCTCGAGCCGGCCCTTGTGCACGATGTGTTCCGGTGGCACGTCGAGGATTCCGGTTTCACTGCCAAACAGGACGCGGTCGTCGGCGGTGCGGCACCACCGGCCGGGTCGCAGCCCGTTGCGGTCGAGCACGGCACCGAACAGCCGTCCGTCGGTGAAGGGCAGGCACGCCGGCCCGTCCCACGGTTCGAGCAGCGCGGCGTGGAAGCGGTGGAAGGCGCGTCGCCGGGGATCGAGGTCGGGCTCGTTCTCCCATGCGGGCGGGACGAGCATGGTCACCGCGTGCGGCAGCGAGCGCCCGGCGAGGTGGAGCAGTTCGAGGACCTCGTCGAGGGAGGCCGAGTCCGACATGTCGGGGGCGCAGACCGGGAACAACCGGGTCAGGTCGCCGGGCAGCAGGCCGGTGCGCAGGAGTCCCTCGCGGGCGTGCATCCGGTTGCGGTTGCCGCGGATCGTGTTGATCTCGCCGTTGTGGGCGCTGTACCGGAACGGTTGGGCGAGCCGCCACGACGGGAAGGTGTTGGTGGAGAATCGGCTGTGCACGAGCGCGATCGGGCTGGCGCAGCGCGGATCGCGCAGGTCGGGGAAGAACGCCGGCAACTGCTGTGCCGTGAGCATGCCCTTGTAGACGACGGTGCGGGCGGACAGCGACGGGAAATAGACGTCGCCGGTGTGCTCGGCGCGGCGCCGCAGCGGATACACCCGCCGGTCGAGGTCCACGCCGGCGGGCCGGGCGCCGCCCGCGCGCGGGGCGGCGACGAACAGCTGGCTGATGTGGGGTCGGCACGCTCCGGCGGTGCGCCCGAGGCCGGACGGGTCGACGGGAACCTCGCGCCAGCCGAGGATCTGGAGATCCTCCTCGGCCGCGAGCGCGTGGATCCGTCGTCGCGCCGTCGCCCGGCGCCGCGGGTCGCGGGGCAGAAAGCACAGGCCGGTGGCGTAGCACCCCGGCGGCGGGAGCTCGAAGCCGGTGACGGCGTCGAGGAGCGCGGCGGGGACCGCGAGGGTGATGCCGGCGCCGTCGCCGCTGGCGGGTTCGCGACCGCAGGCGCCGCGGTGGCCGAGGTTGCGCAGCTCGGTGAGCGCGTCGGCGACCGTGCGGTGGGTGCTGCGGCCGCGCAGGTCGACGATCGCGCCCACGCCGCAGGAATCCGATTCGCGGTCGGGGTCGTAGAGTCCGCGGGCCTCGGGCATCCCGGAATGCCGCACCGGTCCACCTCCACGTCGCCGGTGTGGGGGCGACGTCGCGCGTCATCGGATGGGCGGCCCCGACGGGGTCGCCACGACGGGCGTGCGCTGCGGTATGGGTGGCCGGACCAGTTCCGCCCGACGATCGAACCGGGGATCGGTCCCGGTGGCGGCCAGTCTACGCGCGCGACGGCCGGCCGCGCGAGAGGCGCGACCGGCCGTCGGGTGGTTGGGTCAGGGCCGCAGCGGGCGGCCGTCGGAGTCGCGGACGCTGCCGGTGAGCATCATGATCCCGTCGATGACGGACCACACCCAGATCACCGGGATGATCACGAAGCCGACCAGGAGGATGGTCAGCAGTCCGCCGATCCACAGCCCCAGAAGCTGGATGAGGCCGACGGCGGTGCTCCCGAGGTAGAGCCGCCCGACACCGCAGATCCCGACGAAGGGCAGCAGCAGCTGCAACAGGCCCGCGGTGGTCTTCGACTTGTCGGAGTAGGGTTCGCCCGTCGCCGGATCCCGTCCGTACGGCGCGGAGGGATCGCCGTAGGCGCCGTAGCCGGTGGGACCGTAGCCGCCGGTGGGACCGTAGCCCGGCCCGGCCGGGGGCGGGTACTGCGGCCCGCCCTGGAACTGCGGGTCGGGGGCCCCGTAGACGGGTCCGCTGCCGCCGTACTGCCCGCCGGTCGGCGCCTCGGTCCCGCCGGTGTGCGCGGTGCCGTACTGCGCTTCGCTCGACGGCGGTGGATAGCTCGGCGTGGTGCCCCAGCCGGGACCGTTGCCCATTCCGGAGTAGGTGTCCCAGCCCGGTCCGGCCGTGCCCCACGTGGGCGCGGTCGACTCGGTGGTGGGCGGCGGAACGGACAGCGACGCCTGCGCGGTCGGATCGTAGTCGGCGGTGCCGCCGAACGTGGGCAGCTCCGCGGTGGGGGCCGGCTCGCCGCCCTGCGGCGCGGCGCTCGACCCGGCAGCGGGGACGGCCTCGGCGTCGGACTGTTTGCGCAGGTCCGGTCCCGCGGACGTCTCGTCCTTCTTCCGCAGATCCGGGCCCGTGGGGTCCGGGGATCCCGCGTCGGATGTGGTCACGACTTGTCCCCTCCGTTCTCGCTGCGCCTACCTGTCTCGACCTTACCGCCGGCCTCGGCCGATGCCACGGGCCCGGATGCGCCGTCCCGCTTCTCGTCGTCGGCCGCCCCACCGTCTCCGATCCCGTCGCCGGTTGCGGTGGCATCGGCTGCGGTGGCGCCGTGCGGGTGACGGGACTTCAGTTCCTCCGGCGCTTCGCGACCCTTGCGGGCGAAGACGACGTAGGCGACGGCGAGGACGAACACGATGGCGGAGGTGAAGGAATTGATCCGGATACCGGCGATCTCGGTGGCCGGATCGGACCGCATGAGTTCGACGAAGAAGCGGCCCGCGCTGTAGCCGGCCACGTAGAGCGCGAACAGCCGGCCGTGTCCGATACGGAAGCGCCGGTCGACGAACACGAGCAGCAGCACGACGAGCAGGTTCCACACCAGCTCGTACAGGAACGTCGGGTGCACCACCGCCGCGACCTGCCCGGTGGAGATCCCGTCGATCAGCTCCGGGCTGGTCTGTCCCGCGTCGTTGCGACGCTCGTAGATCTCGAGGCCCCACGGCACGGTCGTCTCCCGGCCGTAGAGTTCCTGGTTAAACCAGTTGCCGAGCCGGCCGATGGCCTGCGCCAGCAGGATCGCCGGGGCCACCGCATCACCGAGGGCGGGCAGCGGCACACCGCGGCGCCGGCACCCGATCCAGGCGCCGATGCCGCCGAGGGCGACCGCCCCCCAGATCCCGAGTCCGCCCTGCCAGATCTTCAGCGCGTCGACCGGGTCGGCGCCCGCACCGAAGTACTTCTGCCAGTCGGTGGCGACGTGGTACAGGCGCCCACCGATCAGGCCGAACGGCACCGCCCACACGGCGACGTCGAGGACGGTGCCCGGCTCGCCGCCGCGGGCGACCCAGCGGCGGTCGCCCCAGAAGATGGCGACGACGATCCCGACGATGATGCACAGGGCGTAGGCCCGCAGCGCGATCGGCCCGAGGTACCACACCCCCTGCGGTGGACTGGGCAGATACGCCAGGACGGTAGCGGCGGCGGGTACGGCGGTGGAGGTCACGTGGCCACGCTAGCCGAGCGCACGCCCTCCGCGAGTTCCGTGGTGAGCGTGCGCAACGCGTCGGGGCCCTGCGCCACGGCGGCCACCAGCGCCGAGCCGACGATCACCGCGTCCGCATAGGCGGCGATCTGCGCGGCTTGTTCCCGGGACCGCACGCCCAGGCCGACGCCCACGGGGATCTGCGAGTGCTCCCGCACCCGGGCGACGAGTTCGGGCGCCATGTCGGAGACGGCGTCGCGGGCGCCGGTCACGCCCATCGTGGAGGTGGCGTAGACGAACCCGCGGCAGGAGTCGACGGTCATGACGAGGCGCTCGGCGGTCGACGACGGGGCGACCAGGAAGATGCGGTCGAGCCCGTGCCGGTCCGCCGCCGCGATCCACTGCTCGGCCTCGTCGGGGATGAGGTCCGGGGTGATGATCCCCAGCCCCCCGGCGGCAGCGAGGTCGCGGGCGAATTCGTCGATCCCGTACTTGAGGACGATGTTCCAGTAGGTCATCACGACGGCGTGGCCGCCGGCCGCGGCGACGGCCTCGACGACGCGGAACACGTCCCGCACCCGGAAGCCCGCGGTGAGCGCCTCGTCGGCGGCGGCCTGGATGGTGGGTCCGTCCATCACCGGGTCGCTGTAGGGGATGCCGACCTCGACGATGTCGCAGCCGGCCTGCACGAGCGCTTCGAACGCCTCGATCGAGCGCGGCAGGTCGGGGTACCCGGCGGGCAGGTAGCCGACGAGCGCGGCGCGGTTCTCGGCCTTGCATCGGGCGAAGACCTCACCGAGGCGGGACTGCGGCTGCTGGGCGCTCACTGCGCGGATCCTTCCGTCGTGTCGGGGGTGGCGGGGTCGGCGGGAAGGAGCCCGAACCACCGCGCGGCGGTGTCGACGTCCTTGTCGCCCCGGCCGGACAGATTGACCAGCACGACGGCGCCGGAGCCGAGTTCGCGGCCCAGCTTCAGGGCCCCGGCGACGGCGTGCGCCGACTCGATGGCGGGGATGATGCCCTCGGTGCGCGAGAGCAGCGAGAACGCCTCCATGGCCTCGGCGTCGGTGACGGGCCGGTAGTCGGCGCGGCCGATGTTCTTGAGGTAGGAGTGCTCAGGTCCGACGCCGGGGTAGTCCAGGCCGGCGGAGATCGAGTGCGACTCGATGGTCTGGCCGTCCTCGTCCTGCAGCAGGTAGGAGTAGGCGCCGTGCAGCGCGCCGGGCGTGCCGCCGGTGATGGTGGCGGCGTGCCGCCCGGTTTCCACCCCGTCGCCGCCGGCCTCGAAGCCGACCAGGCGGACACCGGGGTCGTCGATGAAGGCATGGAAGATGCCGATGGCGTTGGACCCGCCGCCGACGCAGGCGGTGACGGCGTCGGGCAACCGGCCGGTGAGCGCCTGCACCTGCGCGCGCGCCTCCAGGCCGATGATGCGCTGGAAGTCGCGCACCATCATGGGGAACGGGTGCGGGCCGGCGGCGGTGCCGAAACAGTAGTAGGTGTTGTGGGCATTGGTGACCCAGTCGCGCATGGCCTCGTTGATCGCGTCCTTGAGAGTGCGCGAACCGCTGGTCGCGGCGACGACCTCGGCGCCGAGCAGGCGCATCCGGGCGACGTTGAGGGCCTGCCGCTCGGTGTCGACCTCGCCCATGTAGACGACGCAGTCGAGGCCGAGCAGGGCGCAGGCGGTGGCGGTGGCGACGCCGTGTTGCCCGGCACCGGTCTCCGCGATGACCCGGGTCTTGCCCATCCGCTGGGCGAGCAGGGCCTGCCCGAGCACATTGTTGATCTTGTGCGAGCCGGTGTGGTTGAGATCCTCGCGCTTGAGCACGATCCGGGCGCCGCCGGCATGTTCGCTCAGCCGCTTGGCCTCGTACACCGGGGAAGGCCGGCCGGTGTAGTCGCGCTGCAACCGATCGAGTTCGTCGAGGAACCCGTTGTCGACCCGCGCCTTGTCGTATTCGGCGGTGACCTCCTCGATCACCGCCATCAGCGCCTCGGGGACGAACCGGCCGCCGAAGACCCCGAAGTGGCCGCCGGGGTCGGGTTCGTGCGCGGTGTGCTCGGCCACTGCGGCGCTCATGCGGGGCAGACCGCGGCCCTTGGCGGAAAGTACGGGATCGTCTGTGCTCACCCGTCCAGTCTGCCCCAACGGCGGCCCCGGCCCGTCGCCGGGTCCGGCCCATCGGCGCCGCGCCGGAATGCGGTCAGCGTGCGGGCTTCGGGCAGGACGGATGGGTGCCGGCGGTGACCAGTTCGGCGACCGCGTGGCGCGGGTCGCCGCTGGTCACCAGTCCCTCGCCGACGAGCACCGCGTCGGCACCTGCCCCGGCATAGGTGAGCAGGTCGGAGGGACCGCGCACGCCGGACTCGGCGATCTTGACGACCTCGGTCGGCAGTCCCGGCGCGATGCGGGCGAACGTGCTCTTGTCGACCTCGAGGGTCTTGAGGTTGCGGGCGTTGACCCCGATGACGGTGGCGCCGGCCTCGAGGGCACGGGTCGCCTCCTCCTCGGTGTGCACCTCGACGAGCGCCGTCATGCCGAGAGATTCGACGCGGTCGATCAGCGACGTCAGCACGGGCTGCTCGAGCGCGGCGACGATGAGCAGCACGATGTCCGCGCCGTGGGCACGCGCCTCGTGGATCTGGTACGGGCCGACGATGAAGTCCTTGCGCAGCACCGGGATTCGCACCGCGCGCCGCACGGCGTCGAGATCGTCGAGACTGCCCTGGAAGCGGCGCTGCTCGGTGAGCACGCTGATCGCGCGGGCACCGCCGGCCTCGTAGGCCTTGGCGAGTTCGGCGGGGTCGGTGATGTCGGCGAGCGCACCCTTCGACGGGCTGGCCCGCTTGACCTCGGCGATGACGGCGATTCCCGGCTCGAGCAACGCGGCCTTGGCGTCGATCGGCGGGGGCGCGGCGGCAGCGGCGGCCTTGACCGCGGCGAGGTCGAGGACCGCCTCCCGGGTGGCGACGTCGGCGCGCACCCCTTCGAGTATCGAGTCGAGAACTGTCATCGTGGCTCGAAGTCCTTTCGCCCCTGTCAATCCGATGTGAGAAAACTCATCGGAGTTTCTTGAAGAGTAGTGTGCGCGCTCACCGGCCCGTGCGGCGGGTCCCCGAATCGTCGGCGCCGCCCTCTCCCCCTCGATCGGCGGCCCGGTCGTCGGCGACGTCCACCGTGGGGTCCTCGCCCGCGTCGAGCGCGTCCCACAGGGTGCGTTCGGTGACCGGCTCGTCGGCGGTGTCCCGGCGGGTGGTGGCCTCGCGGCGGGCGGCGGGGCTGTCGTACTTCGACGACAGTCCGGCCTGGGCCCGCGGGGTGCGCCACAGCTGCACCGCGGCGGCCAGCGCGGCTACGGCGCCGGCGAGGGCGAGGGCGGCCGGCCCGGCCGCGACGGTGAGGGAGGTGACCTCGGCGCGGGCGGGCAGCTCCGCGATGCGCGCCGCGGTCGCGTCGTCGGCGCCGCCGGCGAGCAGCCCCACCGCCGGGACGGCGGCGGCGACCGCGACGACCGCGACGAGCACGGCCAGTATCCGCAGCGCCCATCCGCGCACCGCGAACGACGCCGCGACGGCCGCCAGCAGCGTCAGCGCGAGCGGAGTCAGCGCCGCCGCCCAGGTGCCGCCGACGAGGGTGGTGACCCGGTCCTCGCCGAGGCCGTCGGAGGACGTGACGGTCACCCAAGTCAGGCGGCTCGCGCCCCACAGCGCGACGGCGCCGATCGCGAGCAGCAGTGCGGCGATCGCGCCGGCCCGTCGCCGGGGCGTGCTCGTGGCGCTCACCTACGGTCCCCCTCGAACGGGGTGAGGGTGCCGGCCGCGGCGACGGCGGAGAGCACCGCCATGGCCTTGTTGCGCGCCTCGGTGTCCTCGTAGACCGGATCGGAGTCGGCGACGATGCCGGCACCGGCCTGCACGTAGGCGACCCCGTCCTTGACCAGCGCGGAGCGGATGGCGATGGCGGTGTCGGCGTCGCCGGCGAAATCGAGGTAGCCCACGATGCCGCCGTAGATGCCGCGGCGGGTCGGTTCGAGTTCGTCGATCAGTTCCATCGCCCGGACCTTGGGCGCGCCGGACAGGGTGCCGGCGGGGAAGCACGCGGTGACCGCGTCGAGGGCGTGCCGGCCCTCGGCGAGGCGGCCGGTGACGGTGGAGACGAGGTGCATGACGTGGCTGTAGCGCTCGATGTGCCGGTAGTCGTGGACCTTGACGGTGCCAGGCTCGCACACCCGCCCGAGGTCGTTGCGGCCGAGGTCGACGAGCATGAGGTGCTCGGCGTTCTCCTTCTCGTCGGCGAGGAGGTCCTTCTCGAGGAGGATGTCCTCCTCCTCGCTGGCGCCGCGCCAGCGCGTCCCGGCGATGGGGTGCGTGGTGGCGACCCCGTCGGCGACGGTCACGAGCGCCTCCGGGCTCGAGCCGACGATGGAGAACGCCGTGCCGCCGGAGCCGTCGGGGACGTGCATGAGGAACATGTACGGACTCGGGTTGGAGGCGCGCAGCATCCGGTACACGTCGATCGGCGCCGCGTGACAGTCGATCTCGAAGCGCTGGGACAGCACCACCTGGAACGCCTCGCCGGCCTCGATCTCGCCGATGAGCCGGCGCACGTCGGCGCCGAAGCTCTCGGTGGTGCGCTGGCGCCGGTAGTCGGGGGCGGGCCGGGCGAACGTGGAGACGGTCGACGGGGCGGGCGCGGCCAGGGCCGCGGTCATCCGGTCCAGCCGGGCCACCGCGTCGTCGTAGGCCTCGTCGACGCGTTCGTCGGAACCGTCCCAGTTGACGGCGTTGGCGATGAGCGTGATCGCACCCTCGTGGTGGTCGACGGCGGCGAGGTCGGTGGCGAGCATCATCACCGTCTCGGGGATCTGCAGGTCGTCGACGGCGTGTTCGGGCAGCCGCTCGATCCGTCGCACGACGTCGTAGCCGAGGTAGCCGACCATGCCGCCGGTCAGCGGCGGCAGACCGTGCAGCCGCTCGGTGTGCAGCAGCTGCAGGGTCCGGCGCAGCACGTCGAGCGGGTCGCCCCCGGTGGGGGCGCCGGCGGGCACGTGGCCGTACCAGGTGGCCTCGCCGTCGACGACGGTGAGCGCGGCCGGGCTGCCGGCGCCGATGAACGACCATCGCGACCACGACCGGCCGTTCTCGGCGGACTCGAGCAGAAAGGTGCCGGGCCGGTCGGCGGCGAGTTTGCGGTACGCCGACAGCGGGGTCTCCGCGTCGGCGAGCACCTTGCGGGTCACGGGAACGACGCGGTGCTCGGCGGCGAGCAGCCGGAACTGCTCGCGGGTGGTGGTGGAGTCGGGTCGGCCGCCCTCGGTGAGATCGGGGGCCGCTGCGGGGATGGTGGTGGGCTCGCCGGACATGGCGCCCATCATCCCAGGGCCTGCCGCGGCGGGCGCGGCCGCGGTAGCGTCGCCGGACATGAGAGCCGGTGACACCGCCCCCGATTTCACGTCGAGCGACCAAGAAGGCCGTCCGCGGACGCTGTCCGCGCTGCTGGCGGACGGGCCGGTGGTGCTGTTCTTCTACCCGGCCGCGTTCACTCCGGTCTGCACGGCCGAGGCGTGCCACTTCCGGGATCTGGCGGCCGAGTTCGCCGCCGTCGGCGCCACCCGGGTCGGGATCAGCACCGACCCGGTGGACCGGTTGGGCGCGTGGTCGACGCGGCAGTCGCTCGACTACCCGCTGCTGTCCGATCCGGACGGCGCGGTGGCGGCGCAGTTCGGGGTGCGCCGGGGGCTGCTCGGCCGGCTCTCGCCGGTCAAGCGGACCACGTTCGTGCTGGACACCGACCGCACCGTCCTCGAGGTGATCGCCAGCGAAGTGCGCCCCGGCGTGCACGCGGACCGCGCGCTCGCGGCGCTGCGGGCCCGGCGCGCGAGCCGGGACTGACGGTCAGTCCACCTGGACGGAACGCTTGGCCAGGCCCATCCAGAACCCGTCGATCACCTGCCGGGGCGTCTGCTCCGGGTCGCTCGACGCGCCGAGGGTGACGAACAGCGGGGCAAAGTGCTCGATCGTGGGGTGGGCGTACGGCATGCCGGGCGCCCGAGTGCGGAAGTCGAGCAGGCCGTCGACGTCGCCGGCGGCGAGCCGCTCGGCGGCCCAGGCGTCGAACTCGGCGGACCAGCCGGGCGCGACGGCCTCGGGGCGCGGGTCGCGCAGGAACGGCAGGCCGTGCGTGGTGAAGCCGGAGCCGATGACGAGCACCCCCTCCTCCCGGAGTGGGCGCAGCCGCCGGCCGAGCGCGAGCAGGCGCTGCGGATCGAGGGTGGGCAGCGAGATCTGCAGGACCGGGATGTCCGCGTCCGGGTACATGACGGTGAGCGGCACGTACGCGCCGTGGTCGAGACCGCGGTGCGGCTGCCGCACGACCGGTTCGCCGTCGGGCATCAGCGCGGCCACCTTGCGTGCGAGGTCGGGGGCGCCGGGCGCCGGGTAGGTGACCTCGTAGAAGCGGCGGGGAAAGCCGCCGAAGTCGTACACGAGCGGGGTGCCGGTGGTGGTGGCACCGATGGTCAGCGGCGCGGACTCCCAGTGCGCGGAGACCACGAGGATCGCGGTGGGGGTCGGCAGGTCGGCGGCCCAGCGCTGCAGCTGCGCCACCCACGTCGCGCTGTCGACCAGGGGCGGTGCGCCGTGGCTGAGGAACAGGGCGGGCATGGGGCTCACACGGACTCCTAATGTTGAAGCTTCAACAATGCTACCCGATACAGCGGCGGCACCGTCCGAAATGTTCCCGGCCTGCGGGGATGGATCGGCGCAGGCGCGGGTATCCGCCACCCATGACCGGAACAGAGGGCCTGAAGGTGGTCGTCACGGGCGCGACCGGAAACGTGGGCACCAGCGTCACGGCGGCGCTCGGCGCCCAGGACGCAGTCGGATCGGTGGTCGGCATCGCCCGCCGCCCCACCGACTGGCGCTGCCGCAAGACCGAGTTCGTCGTCGCCGACGTCGCCGACGACGACCTGCACGAGCTGCTGCGCGACGCGGCCGCGGTCGTCCACCTCGCCTGGCTCTTCCAGCCCACCCACAAACCCGAGATCACCTGGCGCAACAACGTGCTCGGATCGATCCGGGTGTTCGAGGCCGTCGCCGAGGTGGGCGTGCCCACCCTCGTCCACGCGTCGTCGGTCGGCGCCTACTCGCCGGGACCGCAGGACGAACGGGTCGACGAGCGCTGGCCCACCCACGGCTGGCCCGGCGCGGCGTACCCGCGGGAGAAGGCGTACCTCGAACGCTGGCTCGACACGTTCGAACTGCGACACCCCGACATCCGGGTGGTCCGGATGCGTCCCGGATTTCTCTTCAAGCGCGAGTCCGCGACCGCGCAGCGCCGGTTGTTCGCCGGGCCGCTCCTCCCCGGCCGCCTCGTGCGGGCCCTGCCGGTCGTCCCCCGCACCGCCGGGCTGCGGATGCAGGTGCTGCACACCGACGACGCCGCCGACGCCTACGTCCGGGCCGTGCTCCGGCCGGTGCGGGGCGCATTCAACCTCGCCGCCGAACCCCCCGTCGACGCCGGGGTCCTCGCCGAGATCCTCGGTGCCCGCACGGTGCCGGTCCCGCCCGCGGCGCTGCACGCGGCCGTCGCCGCGGCCTGGCACGCCCGGCTCGCCCCCGCCTCCCCCGGCCTGGTCGACACGGTGCTGCGGCTGCCGCTCATGGACTGCACCCGCGCCCGCACCGACCTCGAGTGGATTCCCCGGTTCTCGCCGCGCGCCACCCTCGAGGAGTTCCTGGGCGGGCTCCGCGACGGCGCCGGGCTGCCGACACCGCCGCTGGCGGAGGACAGCGTGGGCCGCCGGCTGCACGAGGTCGCCACCGGCATGGGGCAGCGCCCCTGACCGCCCGCCCCGACGGACGCCGGCGTCCCGCGCCGGCCGTCCCGATAGGGTGGACGATCGAGAAAGGACGGTGCATCAGTGGGCTCCGCACAGATCGACGACACCGAGTGGCTGACCGCATCCCAGCAGCGGGCCTGGCGGAAGCTGGTGGCGCTGATCACCCGCCTGCCGGCCGCGCTGGACACGCAGCTGCAGCGCGACTCCGCGCTCACCCACTTCGACTACTCGGTCCTCGCCGAGCTGTCCGAGGCACCCGACCGGCGGCTGCGGCTGTCCGAGCTGGCACAGCTGTCGAACGCGTCGCTGTCCCGGCTGTCGCACGTGGTGACCAAGCTGGAGAACGCCGGATGGGTGTGCCGCCGGAGCGTGCCCGGCACGCGCGGCTCGTACGCGGTACTCACCGACGCCGGCATGACCAAGCTCGTCGAAGCGGCGCCCGGTCACGTCGCGACCGTCCAGGCCCTGGTGTTCCAGGGCCTCGACGACGATCAGGTCGCCGCGCTGACCGACCTCGGTACCGCGCTGCTCACCCAGCTCGACAAGGGCATCGCCGCCGGTACCGGGAAGGCCTGACCGGGCAGGGCGCGCCCCCGCTGCGGCCGCGGCCACCCACCCGTCGAACCCTCACCCGTCGAACCCTCACCCGTTGAACCTCTGCGCCCGCAGGTCGCGGGCCAGATGGTCGCGCTGCTCGATCACCAGGCGCCGCAACGCCGCCGGGGCGTCGGTGTGCGCATCGAGCCACCGGTCGCACGGCCCGAGCGTGTTTCCGGCGGGGAACAGACCGACCACGATCCGACGCGCGATCTCGATGCTGCGCTCGGACCACACCGCCCGGAGCGCGGCGAAGTAGTCGTCGTCGTACGGGGCGATCAGGTCCCGGTGCGCCCCGGCCCGGAACCCCGCGATGGTGGCGTCGAGGTGCTCGTTCGACAGCGCCGTGTCGGAGAAGACTGCGCTCCAGGCCTGCGCCTTGACCGCAGCGAGCGGTCGCGCCGCCAGGGCGCGCAGGTGCGCGGCCCGTCCGGAACCGGTGTCGTCGCGGGCGAGTTCGCCGTCGAGATCGGCCGGCTCCGCGTACCCGGTCGCCGCCAGCGCGGTCCACATCTGCCAGCGCAGATCCGGGTCCAGCGGCAGCCCCGCGGGTGCCGGACCGGTGCCGTCGAGGATCGCGCGCAGGTCGGCGGCGTGGGCGTCGTCGACAGTGGCGGCCGCGGCGACCGCGCGGGCCCAGGCGAGTTGCTCACCCGATCCCGGGGTGGCGGCGAACACGGCCGCCCATGCCGCCCCGAGCCAGACGCGGCGCTGCCGGGCCCGGCTCGCGGCGGGCAGATAGTGCTCGATCGCGTAGGGTGCGTTCGCCAGCAGCGCGGCCAGCAGGGCCGGATTCGGTTCGGCCACCGCGAATCTGCGGACCATGGACAGGTACCGCGCCGCGGTCAGCTCGCTGTCGCGGGTGGCGTTCCACAACGCCGACCAGATCAACCCCCGGGCCAGCGGGTCGACGACGCGATCGAGCGAATGTTCCACCGTCTCCAGCGACCGCGGGTCGAGCCGCACCTTGGCGTAGGTCAGGTCGGCGTCGTTGAGCAGGATCAGCGGCGCGGCCGCCGACTCGATCGGTGTGCGCTCGGCCTCCAGGTCGACCTCGACCCGCTGCCGGCAGACCAGGTCGCCGGCCTCGTCGAAGTCGTAGTGGCCCACAGCCAGCCGGTGGGGCCGCGCCGGCGTCTGGACGATCGCGGACCGTCCCTCCCCCGCGTCCTCGAGCGTCAGGGTCGACACGCCGGTGGTCTGCAACCAGGCGCGCGCCCACCCCGAGAGGTCTCGTCCCGAGGTCGCCGACAACTCGGCGAGCAGATCGGCGAGGGTGGTGTTCCCGAAGGCGTGCTCGCGGAAGTAGCGCCGTGCACCCTCGAAGAAGGCGTCCCGCCCCACGTACGCGACGAGTTGTTTGAGGACCCCCGCGCCCTTCGCGTACGTGATGCCGTCGAAGTTCAGTTTGGCGGCCTCGAGGTCGACGATGTCGGCGACGATCGGGTGGGTCGTGGGCAACTGGTCCTGCAGATAGGCCCAGGCCTTGCGCCGGTTGGCGAAGGCGACCCAGGCGTCGGTCCACTCGGTGGCCTCGGCACTGACCAGCGAGCCCATGTAGTCCGCGAACGACTCCTTGAGCCACAGGTCGTCCCACCACTTCATGGTGACGAGGTCCCCGAACCACATGTGGGCCATCTCGTGCAGGATCGTGTTCGCGCGGGCCTGGTACTGCGCGGCGGTGGCGGCTCCGCGGAACACGTACGCCTCGGTGAAGGTGACGCACCCGGGGTTCTCCATGGCACCGAGGTTGTATTCGGGGACGAACACCTGGTCGTACTTGCCGAACGGGTAGGGGTAGGCGAAGTGGTCGGCGTAGAAGTCCATCCCCTGCCGGGTCACCTCGAAGATCGTGTCGGCGTCGAGGTACCGCGCCAGGGAGGCGCGGCACAGCACCCCCAGCGGAACCGTGAGATCGTCCTTTTCCCAAGTCGATTCGACCCGATGGTACGGTCCGGCGACCACCGCGGTGATGTAGGTGGAGATCGACAGCGTCGGCGCGAACTCCACACGCCGCCCGTCCGTGAGCGAATCCTCCCGGACCACAGCCTGATTCGACAGCACCTGCCAGCCGGCGGGTGCCGACACGACGAACGTGAACGGCGCCTTGAGATCCGGCTGCTCGAAGCACGCGAACACCCGCCGCGCGTCCGCGGGTTCGTACTGCGTGTACAGGTAGGTCTGCCCGTCGGCCGGATCGACGTACCGGTGCAGGCCCTCACCGGACCGGCTGTACTCCGCGGCGGCAACGACGGTGACGACGTTGTGCTCACGCAGGCCGCTCAACGAGATGCGCGCGCCGTCGTAGCGGACGGGCACCGGCTCGCCGTTGAGCACGACCGACTCGACGCCGGAGCCGAGGAAGTCGAGCCACGTCGCGTCCGCGGCGGCCGTGAACTCGACCGTCGTCGTGGTCGCGAAACAGCTGTTCCCGGTGTCCGGGGCGCCACGCAGGTCGAGTTCCACGCGGTAGCTGCGGACCGTCACGGTCCGGGAACGCTCGGCGGTTTCGGCTCGGGTCAGATTCGCGGACGCCATACGCCGATCCTGCCAGGATCCGCGCGCCGAGATCGACGGCCGACGGCGCCCGTCGCGGGGCGCCCTGTCCCGGGGGCGGTGCACCTCACCCGAGTGGGACACCCCCGACGCCCCACTGCTCCCGCGGCACCTCGGTGATGGTCACCCACACCGACGCCGCATCCTTGCCGGTTGCCTCCGCGTAGGCCTTGGTCACCGCCTCGATGGTGGCGCGCTTCTGTTCGACGGTGAGACCGGGGGTCTGGCTGATCTGGATGAGGGGCATGGGGGGATTGTGCCGCATCGCCGACGGAGCGGGCACCGGGAGGTGTAACGAAACAATCCGGTCGGTCGATTTGGTTCACGACCACCGTTCACGACCTGCCTCGCCTCTCGGAAGGATGCAGCATGGGATCCTCGGAACTGTTCACGGAGTTCGTCGGTTGGGCCGCAGAAGGTTTCCTCACGGACGATCCGATCCGGTCGGCTATCGGCACCGTCGTGTACCTCGGCCTGGGTCTCTGGAGCCTGCTCACCGGCGCGCCGATCGTCATCTGACGCCCGCGACGCGGCCGGTGCGTCCTTTGGGCGGCAGGAGCAACCCAAAGGACGCACCGGCGCCGAAGGCGCCTACTCGGCGGCGAGCAGGACGTCGGCGTCGAAGCACGTGTGAGTGCCGGTGTGGCACGCGGCCCCGACCTGGTCGACGACGAGCAACACCGTGTCGCCGTCGCAGTCGAGCCGCACCTCGTGCACGTACTGGGTGTGGCCGGAGGTCTCGCCCTTGACCCAGTACTGCCCGCGCGAACGCGAGAAGTAGGTGGCGGTACGGGTCTCGAGGGTACGTGCGAGCGCCTCGTCGTCCATCCACGCCATCATCAGCACCTCGCCGGTGGCGCGTTCCTGGGCGACGGCGGCGAACAGCCCCGCCTCGTTGCGCTTGAGCCGCGCCGCGATCGCCGGATCCAGCCTGCTCATCGCACCTCGATCCCCTCTGCGCGCATCGCCGCCTTGACCTGCGGGATGGTGAGCTCCCCGAAGTGGAACACGCTGGCCGCGAGGACCGCGTCGGCGCCGGCGTGCACGGCGGGGGCGAAATGCTCGACAGCTCCCGCGCCGCCGCTGGCGATCACCGGCACGTGCACCGCGGCGCGCACCGCCTGGATCATCGGCAGGTCGAAGCCGGACTTGGTGCCGTCGGCGTCCATCGAGTTCAGCAGGATCTCCCCCACGCCGAGTTCCGCGCCGCGGCGTGCCCATTCGACGGCGTCGATGCCGGTGCCGCGACGACCGCCGTGCGTGGTGACCTCCCATCCCGACGGGGTGTCCTCCTCGCCGTCGGGCACGGTGCGGGCGTCGACGGACAGCACGATGCACTGCGACCCGAACCGCTCGGACATCTCGCGCAACACCTCCGGGCGGGCGATGGCGGCGGTGTTGATGCTGACCTTGTCCGCGCCGGCCCGCAGCAGCCGGTCCACGTCCTCGACGGTGCGTACGCCGCCGCCGACGGTGAGCGGGATGAACACCTGTTCGGCGGTGCGGCTGACCACGTCGAGCATGGTGCCGCGGTCGCCGCTCGACGCGGTGACGTCGAGGAAGGTCAACTCGTCCGCGCCCTGCAGGTCGTACGCCGCGGCGAGTTCGACGGGATCACCGGCGTCGCGCAGGTTCTCGAAGTTCACCCCCTTGACGACGCGGCCGGCGTCGACGTCCAGACACGGGATCACCCGGACTGCCAGGGTCATGGGATTCGGTCCTCCTCGGGGACGGGACCGGGAAGCGATCCCACGATGTCGAGTATCTCCTCGTGCACGCCGGGGGCGCCGGCGACCACAGAGCCGGAGCCGATGCGCCAGGGCTTGCCGGCGAAGTCGGTGGCGAGGCCACCGGCCGCCCGCACCAGGGCCACGCCGGCGGCGTTGTCCCACGGGTGGTGCCCGAAGACGACGGCGGCGCCGAGCACCCCGGCCGCCGTGTACGCCAGGTCCACCCCGGTGGAACCGTGCATGCGCAGGCGCGACACCCGGCGGCTCAGCTCGGTGATGACCTCGAGCCGGCGCCGGCCCGGGATACGCCCGCGGCTGTCGATGTCGAAGCTGCCCACGCCGACCATCACGTCCGCCAGCGCCGCCGGCTGCAGCGGCGGTTGAGGACGACCGTTGCGCAGCAACGGCCCGTCCGCGGCGGCCGCGAACCGGTCGCCGACGAACGGCAGCCAGGTCAGCCCGAGGATCGGGTCGCCGTCGCGGACGAGTGCGAGCAGGATTCCCGCGGTGGGCAGCCCGGCGGAGTAGTTGACGGTGCCGTCGATCGGGTCGAGCAGCCACACCGTGCCCGAATCGGCTTCGGGACCGCCGAACTCCTCACCGTGCACGGCAATGCCTGTGCGCCGCTCCAGTTCCGTGGAGATGCGCCGTTCGAGTTCGAGGTCGAGGTCGGTGGCGAAGTCGTTGGGCCCCTTGTCCACCGAGCGCGGCGCCCCGCGACCGGCGACGAAACGCTCCGACGCCGCGTCGAGCACCTCACCGGCGACGGCGAGCAGGCTGGACAGATCGGCGGGCGCGGTCATCGGATCAGCGTGAGACCGCGTCGAGTGCCTCGGTCAGCGTGAACCGGCCCGCGTACAGCGCCTTGCCGACGATGGCGCCCTCCACGCCCCGGTCGACGAGGCCGGCGATCGCCCGCAGGTCGTCGAGGGCGGACACGCCGCCGGAGGCCACGACGGGAGCGTCGGTGGCTGCGCAGACCTGAGCGAGCAGATCGAGGTTGGGGCCGGTGAGCGTGCCGTCCTTGGTGACGTCGGTGACGACGTAGCGGCTGCAGCCGTCGCGGTCGAGCCGCGCGAGGACCTCCCACAGGTCGCCGCCGTCGGAGACCCAGCCGCGGCCGCGCAGGCGCCACTGTCCGTCGATGAGCTTGACGTCGAGCCCGACGGCGATGCGGTCGCCGTACTCGGCGATGGCGCGGGCGCACCAGTCGGGATCCTCGATGGCGGCGGTGCCGAGGTTGACGCGAGCGCACCCGGTGGCCAGCGCCGCCTCGAGGGACTCGTCATCGCGGATACCGCCGGAGAGCTCGACCTTCACGTCCAGTTCACCGACGACCTCGGCGAGGAGTTCGCGGTTGGAGCCGCGTCCGAAGGCGGCGTCGAGATCGACGAGGTGCACCCATTCGGCGCCGGCGTTCTGCCACTCGAGGGCGGCGTCGCGGGGAGAGCCGTAGCTGGTCTCGCTGCCCGCCTCTCCCTGGACGAGGCGAACTGCTTCACCGTTGGCGACATCGACTGCAGGCAAAAGGACCAGGCTCACTGCGCCCATGCTAGTGGGTCGCGGCGCTCGCCGAGCACCGGCCCCGACGGTCATCCCGCACCGTCGCGGCGCGGCGTGTCGTCGCCGTCGCGGCGCGGCGTGTCGTCGCCGTCGCGGCGCGGCGTGCCGCTGCCGTCGGGACCGAAGGCGCGGCGCGTCGTCCGGGTCGAGACGACGCCCATCGCGGCGATCGCGCCGACCACGCCGACGAGGGCGACGATCAACCCGACGACGGGCCCCGGTCGCAGCACCACGATGACGACGGTGGCGAGCAGGAGCACGCCCGTGGCGGCGCCCAGTGCCGTCAGCGCGAGCCGGCCGAGCGAGAACTCCGGCCGGGCCGGGTCATCGCCGCCGGCCCCGCCGCGGTTCACAAACTGCCGACCCAGTTGCGCAGCAGCTCGGCCCCCGCGTCGCCGGATTTCTCGGGATGGAACTGCGTCGCCGACAGCGGGCCGTTCTCGACCGCGGCGAGGAACCGCCCGCCGTGCTCGGCCCAGGTCAGCGCGGGCGGAGCGAACAGCTCCGACGGCGGCAGCTCCCACTTCTGCGCGGCGTAGGAGTGCACGAAGTAGAACCGGGTGTCGCGGTCCATGCCGGCGAACAGCACGCTGTTCTCGGGGGCCTCGACGGTGTTCCAGCCCATGTGCGGCAGCACCGGCGCGTCGAGACGTTCGACGGTGCCGGGCCATTCGCCACATCCGTCGGTCTCGACACCGAATTCCACGCCTTTGTCGAAGAGGATCTGCATGCCGACGCAGATGCCGAGCACCGGGCGGCCGCCGGCGAGTCGCTGGCCGATGATTCGGTCCCCGCGCACCGCCTTCAGTCCCGCCATGCACGCCGCGAACGCGCCGACGCCGGGCACGACCAGGCCGTCGGCGGCGAGCGCGACCTGCGGGTCGGCGGTCACCTCCACCTGCACGCCGGTGCGCGCTACCGCGCGCGTCGCCGAATGCAGATTGCCGGAGCCGTAGTCGAGGACGGCGACCTTGGTTGCGCTCATGGCCTCGATTCTATGGGGCCGCGGCGGGCCGCTCCGACGGCCCGGCGATCCGGGCGAGCAGCGGCAGGATCGGCACGAGCAGCGCGGCGGTCGCGAAGGCGGCGGGATAGCCTGCGACGGTGGCGATCCCGCCGAGCAACAGCGATCCGGCCCCGGTGCCCGCGTCGAAGCCGATGTTCCAGGCGGCGCTCGCGGCGCCGACATGGGCGGGCCCGGCGCGACGGAACGCAAGCATGAGGGCGTCGTTCTGCACGACGCCGAAGCCGAGGCCGAATGCCACGGCCGCACCGAGCAGTACCGCCGCGCCGCCGCGATCGTCCGCGGCGAGCGCGAACGGCACCATCGCCACGGCGGCCAGGCCGAGCCCGGCCGGCAGGAGCCGGCCCGCGCCGATCCGGTCCGCGACCGCACCGGCGCCGTAGCGGCCGACGAGAGTGGACGCGCTGATCAGCGCCAACGCGATCGCCACCTGGCCCGAGGCTGCGGGCACGGCGATCGACAGCAGCGAGGTGAGGCCGCCGTAGGCGACGGCGCCCGCGGCGATCGCCACCGCCGGCAGGGCCAGAGCCCGCAGCGGCGTGCGGCTTCCGGCCGCGCCGGTCTGGCGGGTGACCACCTGCGGCAGGCGCGCGATCGCGACGAGCGCGAGCGTGGGCACCGCCGCGCCGAGCACGAACACGGGTGCGGTGGAGGCCCGCTCGGCGACCGCCAGTCCGAGCGGCAGTCCGACCATCTGCGCCGCGGCGATCGCGATGCCCTGTGCGCCGGTGGCGCGGCCGAGCAGCCGGGCGGGCGCGAGTTCGGCCACGAGGGCGGCGCTGGCCACGGTGATCATGCCGAAGCCGATCCCCCGCACCGCGGAGGTCGGCAGCACCACGGCCGGGTCCAGCGACAGCAGGAGCAGCAGCGACGGCAGGCCCAGCAGCAGGCATCCGGCGGCGAGCACGGGCCGGTAGCCGCGGGCCCGCACCAGGCGCGGCACGGCCGGTTGGGTGAGCACCGTCGCGCCCATGAACACCGCCGTCACCGCGCCGGCGAGGGTGCCGCTGCCGCCGGCGTCGGCGACGGCCCGGGGCACTACGGGCAGCAGCAGGGAGAACCCGGCGAACGCGCCCGCCGCCATCGCCCAGGCGGCGGGCAGCCCCGGCACCGCGAACAGGCCCGGCCGATCCGACGACGTCAGAGCAGCCTCAGCACACCGGCGATCGCGGCGAGCAGGGTCAGCGCCAGCAGCACCCCGGCGAAGAGGGTGTTGCCGGCCCGCCACATCGACCAGGTGCCACCCGCGGCGATGCCGGCGAGCATGAACAGGCCGTAGGTCAGGACGACGTCCACTACAGGGTGCCCTTGGTCGACGGCACGCCGCTGACCCGGGGATCCGGTTCGACGGCCTGGCGCAGCGCCCGCGCGACGGCCTTGAACTCGGCCTCGGTGATGTGGTGCTGGTCGCGGCCGTAGAGCACGCGTACGTGCAGGGCGATGCGGGCGTGGAAGGCGAGGGATTCGAACACGTGCTTGTTGATCACGGTCGAGTACGGCACGCCGGGGTAGCCGCCGATCACCGAGTGCACCATGTAGTCCGGTTCGCCGGTGTGCACGCAGTAGGGCCGACCGGAGACGTCCACCGCCGCGTGCGCGAGGGTCTCGTCCATCGGGATGAACGCGTCGCCGAAGCGGCGGATGCCCCGCTTGTCCCCGAGCGCCTGATTCAGTGCCTGACCGAGGACGATCGCGGTGTCCTCGACGGTGTGGTGCGCCTCGATCTCGATGTCGCCCTGGGCGCGCACGGTCAGGTCGAAGCTGGCGTGCTGACCGAGCGCGGTGAGCATGTGGTCGTAGAACGGGACACCGGTGGTGATGTCGGTGCGGCCGGTGCCGTCGAGGTTCAGCTCGACGACGATGGACGACTCCTTGGTGGCACGCTCGATCCGCGCGGTGCGCGGGGTGGGGGTGGTCTGCTCGCTCATCGCCCGTCCTCGATCTCGGTGGCGGCGAGCTTCTCGCTCACCCGTAGCAGTTCGTCGTTCTCGTGGGCCAGGCCCACGGTGGTGCGCAGGAACCCGGGGATACCGACGTCCCGGATCAGCACACCCTCGTCGAGGTAGCGCTGCCAGGTGGCGGCGGCGTCGGCGAAACGCCCGAACAGGATGAAGTTCGCGTCCGAGGGCACCACGTGGTAGCCGAATCGGGTCAGCTCGGTCGCGATGCGGTCGCGTTCGGCGCACAGCCGCGCGACCGAGCCGAGAGTCTCGTCGGCGTGCCGCAGCGCGGCCCGGGCGGCGGCCTGGGTGATCACCGACAGGTGGTAGGGCAGCCGCACGAGCAGCAGTGCCTCGACGACCGCGGGCGCGGCGGCGAGGTAGCCGAGCCGGCCGCCGGCGAACGCGAACGCCTTGCTCATGGTGCGCGAGACGATCACCTTGGCCGGGAACTCGTCGATCAGCGCGAGCGCGCTGGGGGCGGCGGAGAACTCGGCATAGGCCTCGTCGACGATCACGATACCGGGCGCGGCCGCGCAGATCGCGCGCAGCTCGTCGATCGGGATGCTGTGCCCGGTGGGGTTGTTCGGGCTGGTGACGAACACCACGTCGGGCTGCTGCCGGCGGATCGCGGCCACCGACGAGTCGAGGTCGAGGGTGAAGTCCTCGCCCCGGTAGGTCGGCAGCCACTCGGTCTGGGTGCCGTCGGCGATGATCGGGTGCATCGAGTAGGACGGCACGAATCCCATCGCGGAACGGCCCGGCCCGCCGAAGGCCTGCAGGATCTGCTGCAGGATCTCGTTGGACCCGTTGGCGGCCCAGACGTTCTCGACGCTCACGCCCACCCCGGTCTGCCGTGTCAGGTAGGCGGCGAGGTCGGTGCGCAGCGCGACGGCGTCACGGTCGGGGTAGCGATGCAGCTGCGCGGCGGCCTCGCGCACCGACTCGGCGACGTCGTCGATCAGGGCGCGCGTCGGCGGGTGCGGGTTCTCGTTGGTGTTGAGCTGCACCGGCACCGTCAGCTGCGGCGCACCGTAGGCGGACTTGCCGCGCAGGTTCTCCCGCAGCGGCAGGTCGCCGACGGTGATGCCGGATCCCGGGGCGCTCACTGCAGATCCTCGAAGCGCAGCCGCACGGCCTCGCCGTGCGCGGGCAGGTCCTCGGCGGTGGCGAGGGTGATCACGTGCCCCGCGACGTCCTCGAGCGCCTCGCGGCTGTACTCGACGACGTGAATGCCGCGCAGGAACGTCTGCACGCTCAGTCCGGACTGGTGCCGGGCGCAGCCGGCGGTGGGCAGCACGTGGTTCGAGCCGGCGCAGTAGTCACCGAGGCTGACCGGCGCCCAGGGGCCGACGAAGATCGCGCCCGCGGCCCGCACCCGCGCGGCGACCGCGGAGGCGTTCTCGGTCTGGATCTCGAGGTGCTCGGCGGCGTAGGCGTCGACGACCTGCAGGCCCTGGTCGAGGTCGTCGACGAGGACGATCCCGGACTGGCTGCCCGACAGCGCGGTCCGTACGCGTTCGCGGTGCTTGGTGTGCTCGAGCTGGGCGGCGACGGCGGCGTCGACGCCGTCGGCGAGCTCGGCGCTGGTGGTGACGAGGACCGACGCGGCCATGACGTCGTGCTCGGCCTGGCTGATCATGTCGGCCGCGACGTGGACCGGATCGGCGGTGTGGTCGGCCAGGATCGCGATCTCGGTGGGGCCGGCCTCGGCGTCGATGCCGACGACGGCGCGGCACAGGCGCTTGGCGGCGGTGACGTAGATGTTGCCCGGTCCGGTGATCATGTCCACGGGCGCCAGTTCGGCGTCGTCGTCGACGGCCGTGCCGTCCCGTGTCACGACGGCCGTGCCGTCCCGTGTCACGACGGCGGTGCCGTCCGGTGTCATGTCGGTGCCGCCGTAGCTGAGCAGCGCCACGGCCTGGGCACCGCCGACGGCCCACACCTCCTCGACGCCGAGCAGGGCGGCAGCGGCGAGGATGGTCGGGTGCGGCAGGCCCCCGAAGTCCGCCTGCGGCGGGGACGCGACGACGAGCGACTCGACGCCGGCGGCCTGGGCGGGCACCACGTTCATCACGACCGACGACGGGTAGACGGCGTTGCCGCCGGGCACGTACAGCCCCACCCGCTCGACCGGCACCCAGCGTTCGGTGACGGTGCCGCCGGGCACGACCTCGGTGACGGTGTCGGTGCGGCGCTGGTCCTGGTGCACCGTGCGGGTGCGTTCGATCGCGACGACCAGCGCCGAGCGCACGGCGGGGTCGAGTTCGTCGAGGGCCCGGTCGAGTTCGGCCTTCGGCACCCGCACGCGGTCGGGGCGCACCCCGTCGAACTTCTCGCTGTAGTCGAGGGCCGCGGCGGCGCCTCGGTCGCGCACGTCCTCGACCACGGGCCGCACCTGATGCAGCACCGCGTCCACATCCACTCCGCCGCGGGGCAGCGCGCCCCTCAGCTCCGCAGTGGTGGGGGTTCGACCACGCAGGTCGGTGCGGGCAAGCATGAGGTGTCCTCTCTCGCGAACGGGGGTCCGTTCCATTATCCGTGATGGCGGCGATCACCCTCGACGGCAGTCCCCGAACGCGCCGTCCGTGCGCCTCGGGGCGGCCGGCGGCCGGACCTATGCTGACCACATGGAGGACGATGTGTCGCACCCCCCGACGTTGGGGGAGCTGATCCGCCGGCAACGTGAGCTCGCCGAGCTGCCCATGCGGCAGCTCGCCGCGATGGTGGGGATCTCGAACCCGTATCTGTCGCAGATCGAACGGAACCTGCGGGCGCCGAGCGAACGCGTGCTGCAGGCCATCGCCGAGCAGCTGCATCTGTCGGCGGATGCGTTGACGGCCGAGGCGGGCCGGCCGGATCCGGGAGAGTCCGCGGTGGTGCACGCGATCCGGGAGGATCCGGATCTGACGAACGCGCAGCGGCGGTCGCTGGTGGAGATGTACGAGGCGTTCCGGGAGGTGACGGTGAGCAAGCGGCGCCGGGGTGCGCGCTCCGACGACGATGCGGAGTGAGTAAACTCACATCGGACGGCATAATGTGAGCTACCCTCATGTTTCGGCTGGTGAGGCGCTGCGTCCCCGCCCACCCGCTCCACGTGCAGCTCGCATGTACTTCGCGGTAAGATGCGCGACCCGGCACGCGGTGTCACCCTCGGGGCACACCCCTCTTCCTCGTCTGGAGATCCCTTGCTCGACCACGTGCACAAGAAGTTGAAGTCGACCCTGGACCCGATCGGCTGGGGTCCCGCGGTGAAGTCGGTGGCCGGACGCGCCGTCCGCAACCCCCAGGCCGTCACCGCCGCCACGACGGAGTACGCGGGCCGGCTGGTGAAGATCCCCGCCGCGGCCACCCGCGTGTTCAACGCCGACGATCCCAAGCCGCCGATGCCGCTCGACCCGCGGGACCGCCGCTTCTCCGACACCGCCTGGCGGGAGAACCCCGCGTACTTCTCGCTCCTGCAGAGTTATCTCGCCACGCGTGCCTACGTCGAGGAACTCGCCGACGCCGGCGCCGGCGATCCACTGGAGGACGGCAAGGCCCGCCAGTTCGCGAACCTGATGCTCGACGTGCTGGCCCCGTCGAACTTCCTGTGGAATCCGGGCGTGCTCACCCGCGCATTCGAGACGGGCGGGGCAAGCCTGCTGCGCGGCGCCAGATACGCCGTGCACGATGTGCTCAACCGCGGCGGCCTGCCGCTGAAGGTGGACTCGGACGCGTTCACCGTCGGCGAGAACCTCGCGGCCACCCCCGGCAAGGTGGTCTATCGCAACGACCTGATCGAGCTGATCCAGTACACGCCGCAGACCGAGCAGGTGCACGCGGTGCCGATCCTCGCCGCGCCGCCGTGGATCAACAAGTACTACATCCTCGATCTCGCCCCCGGTCGCAGCCTCGCCGAGTGGGCGGTCCAGCACGGCCGCACCGTGTTCATGATCTCGTACCGGAACCCGGACGAGTCGATGCGGCACATCACCATGGACGACTACTACGTCAACGGCATTGCCGCCGCGCTGGACGTGGTCGAGGAGATCACCGGGTCGCCGAAGATCGAGGTGCTGTCCATCTGCCTCGGCGGCGCGATGGCCGCGATGGCCGCCGCGCGCGCATTCGCCGTCGGCGACAAGCGCGTGACCGCGTTCACAATGCTCAACACCCTGCTCGACTACAGCCAGGTCGGGGAACTCGGGTTGCTGACCGATCCGTCCACGCTGGACCTCGTCGAGTTCCGGATGCGGCAGCAGGGCTTCCTGTCCGGCAAGGAGATGGCCGGCAGCTTCGACATGATCCGCGCGAAGGACCTCGTCTTCAACTACTGGGTCTCGCGGTGGATGAAGGGCGAGAAGCCAGCGGCCTTCGACATCCTCGCGTGGAACGAGGACAGCACGAGCATGCCCGCGGAGATGCACTCGCACTACCTCCGGTCGCTGTACGGCCGCAACGAGCTGGCCGAGGGCCTCTACGTGCTCGACGGACAGCCCCTGAACCTGCACGACATCACGTGCGACACCTACGTCGTCGGCGCGATCAACGACCACATCGTGCCCTGGACGTCGTCGTACCAGGCAGTGAACCTGTTGGGCGGCGACGTGCGCTACGTGCTCACCAACGGCGGGCACGTCGCCGGCGCGGTGAACCCGCCCGGCAAGAAGGTGTGGTTCAAGGCCGTCGGGGCGCCGGACGCCGAGACCGGCTCACCGCTGCCCGCGGATCCGCAGGTCTGGGACGACGCGGCCACCCGCTACGAGCACTCGTGGTGGGAGGACTGGACGGCCTGGTCGAACAAGCGCGCCGGGGAGCTGGTGCCGCCGCCGGCGATGGGCAGCGCCGCCCACCCGCCGCTCGAGGACGCTCCGGGCACGTACGTCTTCAGCTGAGGACTTGCGCGTTAGCATTCATTTTGCTAACCTGCTAACAGCGTCCTCCGAGGCGCCCTTACACACCCGAACGGAAGGTACGCCATGACCACCGCCAAGACCCCCGTCGACGCCGCCGTCGCCAAGACCACCGCCGACACCGCCAAGGCCAACGAGGCTGCTGCCAAGGCCACCGCGGACGCTACCGCCGCCGCTCAGAAGATCGCCGAGTCGGCCACCACCGCCGCGAACCAGGCCACCGCCGAATTCACCAAGGCTCTCGACGAGAGCGCCGCCCGCCTGAGCGAGTTCAACGACAAGGTCGTCGACGCTGCCAAGCAGAGCGGCAACCTCACCGTCGACACCTACGAGCGCGCCGTCACCAGCCTGCTCGACCTGCAGGAGAAGCTCGCCTCCGCCACCCCGATCGCCTGGGTCGAGGACCTCACCAAGGCGCAGGTCTCCTTCGCCCGTGAGCTCACCACCACGGTGACCACCACCGCACGCGATCTCCTCAAGTGATCGATTGTGCGTCTGTTCCGACGCGATCGCGTCGGAAGAGGGGCACCACGCACCGGGCGCCGGTTCAATGAACCCCATGAACGCCCTGCAGACCGTCGCGATCGCCGCCGCCCCGTTCCGTCTCGGGGCTGCGGCGATCGCCGGTTGGAGCACCTACCTGGCCACCCTGAGCCGACGCGGCGCGCACCCGCTCGACGTCGCCGGCGACATCGCCGACTGGTGGCGCGTCCTCACCGACCGCGAACCCCCGCGCTGGGCCCATCCGTGGCCCGTCGCGCACTCCTGGCCGCTCGCCCGGCTACGTGACTGCAGCGACACCGACGCTCCCGCCCCCGAGGCCGTCCCCACCCTGCTGCTGCCGCCGCAGTCCGGATCGCACTCGTGCATCGTCGACCTCTCCTCCGACCGCAGCCAGGTCTCCGCCCTGCGCAGCGGCGGGGTGTCGCGGCTGTACTGCCTGGACTGGGCGCCCGCCGGCCCGGTCACCGACGGCGCCTCCCTCGACGACCATCTCGCCGTCCTCGCCGAGGCCGTCGAACTGCTCGGCGGACGGGTCAACCTGGTCGGCGGCAGCCAGGGTGGCTGGCTCGCGGCGATGCACGCCGCACTGCATCCGCGGACCGTGCACAGCCTCACCGTCGCGGGGGCCCCGATCGACTTCCACGCCGACCGTCCCGGTGCCGGCGCCCTCGAACACGTGCCGCGATCGGTGTCCGCGTCCGTGCTGAACCTGTGGTACGACGCCTCTCGGCTGTTCGGGGTGCTGCCCACCGACCCGGTGAGCGAGGTCCAGCGCAGCCTCGAACTGCTGGGCCTGCTGAACGACCCCGAAACCCTCGGACAGGTGATCGACGAACGACGGTGGTTCCTCTGGCGCCAGGAGATCCCCGCCGCATTCCGCACGTGGATCCTCGAGCACCTGTTCGTCGGCAACGACCTCGTCGCCGGGGCCGTCACCACCGCTGCCGGTCCGGTGGACCTGGCCGCGATCGAGTGCCCCGTGCACATCGTCCTCGGCCGGCACGACCTCGTGGTGCCACCGGGACAGGTCCTCGCCCTCGCCGACCACGTGAGCACCCCCGCCGGCGACATCACGGTGCACGACGTCGACGCCGGCCACCTCGGGTTGTTCGTCGGCCGGCGCGCCCTCACCGAGCTGTGGCCTCGGCTCGCGGCCGGGATCGCCGCGCACTCACGATGAGGGCCGCCGTTGCGGTGGTGCGCAGGGCCGCTGTCGCGGTGGTACGGAGGGCCGCTGTCGCGGTGGTACGGAGGGCCGCTGTCGCGGTGGTGCTGACGGCCGCCGTCGCGGCCTCCGCCGCGGCGGGGCCCTCCGCGCCCGCCCACGCGGCGGAAGACGGGTTCCTGTGGGGCGTGTCGAGTTCCGGCTTCCAATCCGAAGGCTCCCCGCCGGACAGCAACTGGACCAGGTACGCCGCGTCGGGCCGCACCCACGAACCCGTCGGCACCTCGGTGGATTTCCGTCACCGCTACCGGGAGGACATCGCCGCGGCTGCGGACCTCGGGGTGGACGTGTTCCGGTTCTCGGTCGAGTGGTCCCGCATCCAGCCCACCCCGCACGGCTGGGACGAGGCCGAACTGCGCTACTACGACGACGTCGTCGCGACGGTGCGCGGGCACGGCATGATCCCGATGATCACCCTCGACCACTGGGTGTACCCCGGGTGGATCGCCGACCGCGGCGGCTGGCGCGATCCCGCCACGGTCGGGGCGTGGCTCGCCAACGCCGAGCAGGTCGTCGCCCGGTACGCCGGGCTGGGCGCGATGTGGGTGACGATCAACGAACCGACGATCTACGTCCAGAAGGAGCTCGCCTTCGGCGGGATCGACGCTGCCGATGTCCCCCGCATGTTCGACGCCCTGGTCGCCGCGCACCGCTCGATCTACGCCCGGATCCACGAACTGGACCCGGGCGCGCGCGTGACGTCCAACGCCGCGTACATCCCCGGCGTACAGGCCGGACTCGACGCCCTGTTCGTCGACCGGGTCCGCGACACCCTCGACTTCCTCGGGCTCGACTACTACTACGGGGCCACCCTCGCCAACCCGAGCGCGATCCACGCGCTCACCGACGACTTCGCCTCGATCGTCCCGCATCCCGATGGGATGTACGAGGCGCTGATGCACTACACCCGCCGTTTCCCGGGGCTGCCGCTGTACGTCGTGGAGAACGGGATGCCCACCGCCGACGGGGCGCCCCGCGCCGACGGCTGGACCCGGGCGCGACACCTGCGCGAGCACGTCGACCGGATGCGCCGCGCCGCGGCCGACGGCGCCCCCGTCTTCGGGTACAACTACTGGTCGATCACCGACAACTACGAATGGGGAAGCTACACACCACGTTTCGGCCTCTACACCGTCGAGGTGCGCACGGATCCGAACCTGACGCGCCGTCCCACCGACGGGGTCGACGCCTACCGGGCCGTCACCGGTGAGCCGTGGCCGGTGCCGGTGCCGGGGTGACCGGCCCGGCCCGGTCGTAGAATCGCCGGATGACCTGGCAGACGTGGGTGGCCCTGCTCGGCGCCGCCTGGGTGATCAGCCTCTCCCCCGGCGCCGGCGCGATCGCGTCCATGTCCTCGGGCCTCGCCCACGGACTGCGGCGCGGCTGGTGGAACATCGTCGGGCTGCAGCTCGGCCTGCTGCTGCAGATCCTGGTGGTCGCCGCCGGCGTCGGCGCGGTCCTCGCCGGGTCCGCGGCGGCGTTCACGGTGATCAAGTGGTTCGGCGTGGCCTACCTGGTGTACCTCGGGGTGCGCCAGTGGCGCACTCGCCCCACTGCGGTCGACCCCGACGCGGCGCCGGGACTCGGCTCGGCGCCGGCGCTGGTGGCGCGCGGGTTCCTGGTCAACGCGAGCAACCCCAAGGCGGTGGTGTTCATGCTCGCCGTGCTGCCGCAGTTCCTCGATCCCGGAGCCCCGCTGCTGCGGCAGTACCTGATCATCGCGGCGTCGATGGTGACCGTCGACATGATCGTCATGACCGGCTACACGGGCCTGGCGGCGCGGGTGCTGACGCTGATGCGCTCGCCGCGCCAGCAGCGCATCACGGGCCGGGTGTTTTCCGGGCTGTTCTTCACGGCCGCCGCGTTCCTGGCCTCCGTGCGCCGCGCGGCCGCCGCGGCATAACGGCCGGTCAGTGCGGCCGCGGCGCCACACCGAGCCGCTCGCACGCGGCGTGATACAGGGCGACCACCGCGGTACGGATCCCCGCCCGGTCGGAGACGGGCTCGAGCCACGGCACCCGCACCGTCGTCTCGATGCCGCCGACCTCGACGACCCACTCGCCGAACTCGGTGTGCACGCCGGTCATGCGGGCGGCGCCCGCCGTGGGTTCCGCGAACGCGCGGACCACGAGCAGGTTGTCGTCGGCGTGGTCGTCGTTCATGTGCCCGGTCACGGCCGCGACGACGGCGGCGTCGAAGGAAGTCACGCCGGCGAGCCTAGCCTCACCGATCGCCGTCGGCGCCCGCCACCCCGACGGTGCGTTCGAGCGCGGCGAGCTCGTCGTCGAGGTGCGCGATCAGGCGATCGAGCTGCGGGACGCTGCGGCTGCACGAGGTGAGCCCGAACGCGATCCGATCGTCGGTGCTGGTGCAGGTGATGTTCAGGGCCTGCCCGTCGACCGGCACCGACAGCGGGTACAGGGCGTCGACGCGGGCGCCGTTCCAGTACAGCGGCTCGGCCGGGCCCGGCACGTTGGAGACGATCACGTTGAACGGCGGCCGCACCACGGCCCGGTTGCCGGTGAGCACCCCGACCGCGAGCGGAGCCATGCCGAGGGCGCTCGTGGCCAGCAGCGCGGTCTGGGACCGGCCCCGCATGGACTCCTTGCCGTCGACCATCGCGTCCCGGATGGCGGCCAGGCGGGCCGCGGAATCGTCGACGTGGGTGGCGAGCGGGCACATCAGCACGCCCACGTCGTTGCCGCCCTCGGTGGTCTTCCCACGACGCAGCGACACCGGCACCATCGCGACGAGCGGGTCGTCGGGCAGGGCCTCGTGGTCGAGCAGGTAGGCGCGCAGCGCTCCCGCGGACATCGCGAGGACGACATCGTTGACGGTGGCGCCGGCGGCCTCGGCGACGCGCCGCAGCCGCGTCAGCGACCAGTCGTGCGCGGCGAAGCGGCGGCCACCGGCGATGGACACGTTGAGCATCGTGCGCGGCGCCGTGAGCGACACCGCGCCGCCGCGGCCCCGCAGGGCCCGGTCCACGGTCCCCACCAGCGCGGGCACCATCCCGGCGGCCTCGTCGACGACGCCGCGCACGGCCCGCACGGTCATGCTCGGCAGGTCGAGCGCGGTCCCGACCGCGGAGTGCGGCGGGTCGGCGGACGGGAAGCGCGCCCAGGGCGCCGGCATGTCGGTGCGGTCCGCGTCGGTGCTCAGGGCCCGGTGCAGCAGCCGCATCGCGCCGACACCGTCGGCGAGGGCGTGGTGGATCTTCGTGTAGATCGCGTACCGCCCGTCGGCGAGGCCCTCGATCAGGTGCATCTCCCACAGCGGCCGGCTGCGGTCGAGGAGGGTGCTGTGCAGCCGCGAGACCAGGGCGCGCAGTTCGGCGATGCCCCCGGGGCGCGGCAGGGCGTCGCGCCGGACGTGGTGTTCGAGGTCGAAGTGCGGATCGTCCTCCCACGCCCACATCCCCAGGGTGGTGAGGGAACGGACCGCGCGCCGGCGCCACAGGGGCGCGACGTCGTCACCGGCGAGGGCCGCGTCGAACAGCGCGCGCAGGGAACGGGCGTCGCCGCCCGGCGGCGGCTGCAGCAGGATCAGTCCCCCGACGTGCATGGGATGCTCGCGCGACTCGCCGAGCAGGAACATCGAGTCGATCGGTGACATCGGCAAACGCATGCGAGGTCTCTCCGTTCCCCGGCGAGACGGGGAACTCGTTCGTGGCGGACCCCCTGTGACCCGCCGGACGCGCGCCGCCGCCGTGAGGTGCCCCACGGCGGCGGATACGTAGCCAGTTGTACGCGATCGATGCGGCCGGTGCCAAGCGCGGCCCCGGCGTGGCGTCACATGTCGAGACCGAGGTCGAGGACGGTCACCGAGTGGGTCAACGCGCCGACGGCGAGGTAGTCGACCCCGGTGCGGGCGTAGTCCGCGGCCACGTCGAGGGTCAGGCCCCCGGAGGACTCGAGGCGGGTCTGCGGCGCGTGGGTGTTGCGCCGTTGGACCGCGATCTGCGTCTGCCACAGCGGGAAATTGTCGAGCAGGATCAGCTCGACGTTCTCGGCGAGCACCTCGTCGAACTGCTCGAGGCTGTCGACCTCCACCTCGCACTCGAGGTCGGGGGCCTGGGCCCGCACGGCCCGCAGCGCCGCGACCACCGAACCGGCGGCGACGACGTGGTTGTCCTTGATCAGCGCGGCGTCGCCGAGGCCCATCCGGTGGTTGACACCGCCGCCGACCCGCACCGCGTACTTCTGCAGTGCCCGCAGGCCCGGCAGCGTCTTGCGGCTGTCGCGGATCTTCGCGTCGGTGCCGGCGACGGCGTCGACCCACCGCGCGGTGGCGGTGGCGATCCCGGACAGGTGGCACATCAGGTTCAGCATGGTGCGCTCGGCGGTGAGCAGACCCCGGGTGGGGGCCTGCACCGTGAGCACCGTCTCCCCCGCCGCGGCGCGATGCCCGTCGACGGCACGGTCGAGCACCTCGTAGTTGCCGGCGCCGAGGACCTCGTCGAGCACCAGCAGACCGATGTCGATCCCGGCGACGGTGCCGGGGCTGCGCGGCACCACCGACGCCGTGGCCACTGCGTCGGCCGGCACCGTGGCGGCGGTGGTCACATCCGGGCCGTAGCGCAGGTCCTCGTCGAGGGCGACGCGCACCAGCGCGAGCGTCTCGTCCCGATCGAGTCCGGCGGGCAGCTCGGTGCTGGCCATTCAGTGTGCTCCTGTGAGTTGTGGTGTGCGCAGCGTGATCTCGCCGTCGGCGTCGAGACGCGTCTCGAGGCTGCGACGCTGCGCGGGGTCGGATTCGGGATGGTCGTCGCGGGTGTGGCAACCGCGGCTCTCGGTGCGGGCGCCGGCCGCGAGGGTCAGGGCCCGGGCCGCGACGGTGAGCGCGGCGTCCTCGAGCGCCGCCGCGTCGGTGCACCGGCCGGTCGGGACGGCGGTGAGGCCCGCCCCGGCGACGGCGAGCCCGGCGGCGTCGCGGACGACGGAGGCGTGCCGGGTCATCAGCTGCTGCAACGCCGCCCGGTCCGCGCGGGGCCGGACGGGCAGGTCGGCATCGGTGGTCTCGACGCGCAGCCCCCCGCGCTCCTCGGCCGCGGCCAGACCGGCGCGCTCGCCGACGACGAGGCCCTCGAGCAGGCTGTTGGAGGCGAGCCGATTGCCGCCGTGCAGGCCGGTGCGGGCGACCTCGCCCGCCGCGTACAGCCCGGGCACACCGGTGCGGCCGCACACGTCGGTGACGACCCCGCCGCACGAGTAGTGCGCGGCCGGGGCGACGGGGATCAGGTCGCGGGCCGGGTCCAGGCCCACCTGCGCCAGGGAGGCGGTGACGGTCGGGAAGCGCCGCGCGAAGCCGTCCAGGTGCCGGGCGTCGAGCAGGACGTGGTCGTCGCCGAGCTCGGCGAGCCGGGTGGCGATGGCACGGGAGACGACGTCGCGCGGCGCGAGGTCGCCGAGGGGGTGCACCCCGGCGGTGACCGGGCGGCCGGCACTGTCCACGAGGCGGGCGCCCTCACCGCGCACGGCCTCGCTGACGAGCGGGCGGCGGCCGACGGAGCCGGCCGCGAACAGCACGGTCGGGTGGAACTGGACGAACTCGAGGTCGGCGACGGCGGCGCCGGCGTGCAGGGCCAGCGCGATACCGTCGGCGGTGGCGCCGGGCGGGTTGGTGCTGCACGCGTACAGCTGGCCGAGGCCGCCGGTGGCCAGCAGCACGGCCGGGGTGTGGACGACACCGAGGCCCCGGTCGTCGAGGACGAGCAGGCCGGTGACGCCGCGCGTGTCGGTGAGGACGCGGGCGGCGGCGGCACCGAAGAGCACCGGCAGTCCGGCCGCGCCCAGGGCACGCTGGATCTCGGCACCGGTGGCGTCGCCGCCGGCGTGGATGATGCGGCGGGTGCTGTGGCCGCCCTCGCGGGTGCGGGCCATGCCGCCGTCACGGCCGCGGTCGAACACGGCTCCCAGGTCGGTGAGGGCGGCGACGGCGTCCTGCCCGCCGGAGACGATGGACCGCACGGCCGTCTCGTCGCACAGGCCGGCGCCGGCGGCGCAGGTGTCGGCGACGTGGGAGTCGACGGAATCCGCCGGCCCCGGGGCGACGACGGCGATGCCGCCCTGCGCGTACTGGGTGGCGGTGTCGGTGGGGCCGCCCTTGCTGACGGTCAGTACCCGCAGCCCGCGCCGGGACGCGGCGCGGGCGGCGGTGAGGCCGGCCACGCCGCCCCCGACCACCACGAGGTCGGCGCGGGCTTCCCAGCGGATCATGTCCCGCCGCTCCGCTCGACCCGCGCCGACGCCGGAGGACATCGTCACTCCCCGCCGCCGGGGTTGCCGATCGCGATCATCCGCTGCACCGACTGCCGGGCCCGCTCGGCGACGGCCGGGTCGACGTGGACCTCGTCCTTGCCCTCCTGCAGGCAGCGCAGCAGCGCGGCCGGAGTGATCATCTTCATGTAGGGGCAGGACGCGCGGTCGTTGACGGCCTGGAAGTCCACGCCGGGCGCCGCCTTGCGCAGCTGGTGCAGCATCCCCACCTCGGTGGCGACGAGGACCTGCTTGGCGCCGGTGGCGCGGGCCGCGTCGAGCATGCCGCCGGTGGACAGGATCTTGACCTTGTCGTCGGCGACGAAGCCCTCACCCGCGAGGTACAGCGCGGAGGTGGCGCAGCCGCACTCGGGGTGGACGAACAGCTCGGCGTCGGGGTGCGCCTTGGACTTGGCGGCGAGTTCGTCGCCGTTGATCCCGGCGTGCACGTGGCACTCGCCCGCCCAGATGTGCATGTTCTGCCGCCCGGTCACGCGCTTGACGTGGGCGCCGAGGAACTGGTCGGGCAGGAACAGCACCTCGCGGTCGGGGTCGATGGAGGCGACGACGTCGACCGCGTTCGAGGAGGTGCAGCAGATGTCGGTCAGGCCCTTGACCTCGGCGGTGGTGTTGACGTACGAGACGACGACCGCGTCGGGGTGGTCGGCCTTCCATTCACGCAGCTGGTCGGCGGTGATCGAGTCGGCGAGCGAGCACCCGGCCCGCTCGTCGGGGATGAGGACCGTCTTGGCGGGGCTGAGGATCTTGGCGGTCTCCGCCATGAAGTGCACGCCGCAGAAGACGATGGTGTCCTCCTCTGCCTCGGCGGCGATGCGCGAGAGGGCGAGGGAGTCGCCGACGTGGTCGGCGACGTCCTGGATGGCGGGCAGCTGGTAGTTGTGCGCCAGCAGCGTGGCGTTGCGTTCGCGCGCCAGTCGCCGGATCTCCTCGGCCCACTCCGGGGTCGCCTCGACGCCGGTGTAACCGCCGGGTCCGTCCTGGATCGGGGTGTGCGCGCCCGCCCACGTCGTAGTGGTCATGGCCTGCTCCTTCGCCGTGCACCGGGCGGGCTTTGCCCGGATTTCCGTATTCGGGGGTTTTCGACTTAGGATCGAAAACATGACACATGGTAGCACCCTTCACGAAGTGCTCATCGTCGTGTTCCAGGTTCGCCGATTCCCGGACACCCACGGGGGCACGAAGACCGAGCTCGGGGTGCTGCTGTGGCAGCGCGCCCTCGACCCGGAGGCGGGCACCTGGTCGCTGCCCGGCGGCCGCCTCCGCGACGACGAGGACCTCACCACCTCCGCCCGTCGCCAGCTCGCCGAGAAGGTAGACGTGCGCGAGGTGGCCCACCTCGAGCAGCTCTCGGTGTTCTCCGATCCGCACCGGGTGCCGGGACCGCGCACGATCGCCTCGACCTACCTCGGGCTGGTGCCGATCACCTCCGATCCCCACCTGCCCGAGGACACCGCCTGGCATCCCGTGTCGGACCTGCCGGCGATGTCCTTCGACCACGGGGTCATGGTCGAGAACGCACGCACCCGCCTGGCCGCCAAGCTCTCGTACACCAACATCGCCTTCGGGCTGGCCCCCGCCGAGTTCGCCATGTCCACGCTACGTGAGATCTATTGCGCGGCACTCGGATACCAGGTGGATGCCACGAACCTGCAGCGCGTGCTCAAGCGCCGCGACGTCCTGACCGCCACCGGCACCACCGCCCCGCCGGGACGTGCCGGCGGCCGTCCCCCGGCACTGTTCCGCTTCACCGAGTCGCGCCTGCGGGTCACCGACGAGTTCGCCGCCCTGCGCCCGCCGGGCTGACAGTTGGTGTGGTTCCCTGCTTCCGTGTCAGCAACTGCAGGAGCACTTCGCCGGCTCCTCCGTGGAGACGGATAATCCGCCCTCTCACCTGGATGTGCTCGGCGGGCGGGTGCGCCGTCGGGCGAAACCACGTCGACCGTGCCCGGTGACGCAGCGACCACAAGCAGGTTCGGCACCTGCCGCCGTCGTCAGCTGCGGCTCATCTGCCCCCATTCGTGTCCACAGGGCCGGCCCTCAGCACGATGTCGGCTTGCACGGTGGTCCCGAGTGGGCCGGTGCGTGTCCAGCCGAGCGTGTGCAGCACCTCGAGCATCACAGTGTTCTCGGCCGGCACGGAGGCGTTCAGTCGGGCGATTCCGTGGGCGCGAGCGGTCTCGGTGAGGTGCTGTATCAGTGCGGTACCCACGCCGTGGTGCTGGGCCCGGTGAGGCACGAGCACAGCACACTCGGCAACCGGCCCGGCCGAGTGGGTGGCGGCGGCGAGCGTGTAGTGCGCTACCCCGACGAGGTCGGTGCCGGCAAACGCGCCGAGTCCGCGGTGCCTCTCGTCGCTGTGGCACAGGGCTGCGGCGAGCCGGCCGAGCCGGTTCGGAGGCTCGGCAGAGAATCGCAGGCGCGCGTCGCGTTCACCGAGATGTTCGTGGAACCGCCGAACCTCGGGTTCGTCGCCGGGGGCGAGCGGCCGTATCACCACCGGTCCGAAGTCGGTGCCGTCGCCGTCCGAGGGAGGCTCCGGCGGCAGATAGCGTAGTTGGCCGGCAGCGGGTGCCCGCAGGTCGATCAGCCACGCCGCGCCCTTTTCGGTGCCTCCGGGGGGAGGCAAGGGCGCCACGCCGGTCGCGCGTGCCAGGGTGGCCAGGGCGGTGAGCACCTCGCCATGGGTGCACAGCACCACACCGTCGAGATCCCGGGTGGTCACCAGATCGAACAGAGACTCGATCCGGGCATCGGGTGCCAAGAGATGGTGTTCGTCGATGGACAGGTCGCGGGCCGCTGCGAGGGGTTCGAGGGTCTGACGGCAGCGGGCGGTCGGACTCGACAGCAACGTGTGCAGTTCCGTGCCGTCGAGTGCGGTGACCAGGTTGCGGGCCTGGTCCCGCCCGAGGGGGCTGAGGGGGCGGTCGGCGTCGTTTCCGGACCACAGCTTCTTGCTGCCGGCATGGGCATGACGAGCGATCACCAACATCGGCACCTCCGTGGGTGCGAGCGCGGCAACTGCAGACAACACGGCAACTGCAGACAACACGGAATCTAGCACCGCGACATGCCCGTCCCCACATCATCTTTGGCATCCGCCGCGGTGGGCGTGCGCGCGACGGTGGCTACCCGAGTCGCGAACCCTTACTCCGAACGAGTATTCAGCAGACCGACGCAACAGGTTCGCACAACGGACATGGTTCGTTCATGTCGGTCCGGTGGGATCGTGATCATGTTCCCTGGGCGGTCGACCCATATGGGGTGTTGGTGCGAAAGTGCCTGTTTGCGAGCCGGTTACGGTACTTCAGGACGCAGGGGTCCGCACTTTTCCCCGGATCACCGGTTGTGGTCGGCCCCGTGAACATCGGTCCGGCGCACATCACACCGGATCAGTCCACGAATTCTGTTCGGAAGCCGGGCTGACCCGATGTCGGCGCCGGTTCGCTGCGCAGCCGCAGGATGCCGCCGCACGCACTCAGGGACGCGGAACCGATGGCGCGGGGACCCCATGGATGTGCCGATGCTCTCGACACAACATACGCCCAGCCGGCACACGAGCCTGAGCCGGCGGGCGTGCCCCGGCAACTCGAGTCCGATCGACCACCGATGGCCCACTCGCGCGTCAGCGGGTCGATCCGTTTCTGCTGCGGTAGTGCCGACGGACGCCGCTGCGGGCACTCGGAAAACCAGGTAACCGCTGGCGGTTTCGGAGCACTCAATCGGCGGTGCCGACTCAACCGATCGAAGTGAGGAAGCAGTGATGGAGATCCTGGACACGACCACCCGGGTGGTTACCGATGCGGCGTACGCGACAACCAGCGCAGCCGGTGCCGTCAGCGGAGCGGTGGTGGGCGCGCTGATCGGCAGTGTGCGCGGCGCCGCCGAAGGTGTCCGCTCCGGCATCGGCAGCGGCGCCCATTCGACGCCGGCGGCGGCGATGACGATCGCCGCGTTGGGGGCGACGGGACTGGCCACCGGAATCGCCGCAGGCCCGATCCTGGCCGGACTCGGTGCCACCGCCCTGGCCATCCGGATGCTCACCCCGCGCCAGGCGACAACGGCGGCCGAAAGGTCAACCGGAAAACCCACCGGAGCCCTGGAGGCCGTCTCGACCGAGGCCGCACCGACGGCGCCGACCACCACCCCCGCCGAGCCGCGGCCGGCCGCGACGACGAGCAGGCCGACGGCGACGACCGCAAAGCCGACGGCGCCGGCAGCGGCCAAGGCGAAGGCGAAGCCCACGACGACGGACGCCAAGCCCACGACCCCGGACAACAACCCCTAGCCGCAACGGGTCAACGCTGTTGCTCACGGCATGGCCGCCATACCGTGTGGAGTCCCGGCCTGTACAACTGCGGCAGCGGTACGCCGATATGTAGGCGGAAGACCGGCAGCCACGCCGGAGGAGATCGCAGGCAATCGTGGTCCTGATGTCAGACGCCGCATTCTTCGTCCCGCGGTAACGTCCTCGACGACTCCGGGCCGCTCCAGCAGTAAGCCCCAGGCCCGGGGGTTGCCGGGCTGCTCCGCCAGCGTGGCGCGGGATGGCAGGCGGACCGTTCGGTCAGCCGTGCGAGGCGGCGAAGGTGTGCAGCCGGTGGCGCGCTTTGCGTTCGACGAACAGGGGCACGAAATCGCGGATGGGGGCGGTCGTCGTACTCCGCGTGGATGTCGCTGACCACCGCCGCGATACGGGTCGGCGGCATGTGCGGGAACTGTGTGCTCAGGTGCTCGATCGCTCGGTCGATGTTCTGTTCTTCCGAGGAGGTCGCCACCGTGGCAGTGTCGCATCCGCCCGGAAAGGTACAGACAGCTTGTCTGTTTCGGGCGGCGCCGCCCTGTCCGATATGCACCGTCTACTGGGGGCAATGCGGGTGAGCGGCAGCACAGGTTATGGCGTGGCGCGACCGACTCCACACTCGGGTGTGCGCCGGCGGACCCCGCGGGAAGGTGTTCTACAGGTCGCGCGTGTCGCTGTGGGTGCCGCGCAGCGCGTTGAGCGCTGCGCGTTCGACCAGCACCGGAACAAAGGTGCGGATCGGCCGGCCGTCGAGGCGGTGGTGAGCGGATGCGATCGCCTCGTCGATGCTACCCGGATCCGCCTGCGGGAAACGTGTCCTCAAGCGCCGGCGGACCTCGTCGATGTGGCGTTGTTCGTCGGCGTCCATCACTTCACTACAGCACCATCTCCGCATGCGCTTGCCGTATTCGCCGAACTGGTCGTCGGTTTCGGGTGCGAACGGCGCAGGATCAGTTTGCGGAGCTCACCGACCCACAGCACGACGCTGGCCATGGCCACACACACCACCCATTGCCGGACCGACAGCGGCTCGGTGGAGAACGCGTCATTGAGGACCGGGACATGCACGACGGCGACCTGCAGCAGCGCCGAGAGGGTGACCGCGGCCCACAGCCAGCGGTTGGCGAACGGCCGGTGGAAGGCGGTGGTGGTCTCCGAGCGGGCATTGAACGCGTTGAACAGCTGCGCGAGCACCAGCACGGTGAATCCGGCGGTGCGGGCGTTGTCCAGGGACCGGGTTCCGTCGAGTACACCGCCCGGCAGATACAGGTCCACGGTGGCCAGCGTCGCGGCGGCGGTGACCACCCCGATCAGCACGACCCCGGTCCACATGCGGGCGTCGATCACCCGTTCGGAGGTCGACCGGGGTGGGTGGCGCATCATGTCTTCGGTGTCCGGATCGACCCCCATCGCCAGGGCCGGGGCACTGTCGGTGAGCAGGTTGATCCACAGGATCTGGGTGGCCAGCAGCGGCAGCACCATCGCGCCGCTGCCATCGGACAGGCCGATGACCCCGGCGAGAACCACACCGAGGAAGACGGTGAGCACCTCGCCCATGTTCGACGAGAGCAGATAGCGCAGGAATTTTTGGATGTTGGCGAAGATCCCGCGGCCCTCGCGGATGGCGCGGACGATGGTGGCGAAGTTGTCGTCGGCGAGGATCATCGCCGCTGCTTCCCTGCTGACCTCGGTGCCGGAGCGGCCCATGGCGATGCCGATGTCGGCGCGTTTGAGCGCGGGAGCGTCGTTGACGCCGTCCCCGGTCATCGCCACCACCTCGCGGGGACCCTCGTGATCGGTTTGCAGGGCCTCGACGATGCGCAACTTGTCCGCCGGGGTGACACGTGCATACACCGAGCAGCGGCGCACCGTCTCGCGCAGACCCGGCGCGTCGAGTGCGGCGAGTTCGCGACCGGACACGGCCGCCGGACTTCCGTCGCCGACGAGGCCGAGGTCGTGGGCGATGCGGGTCGCGGTGCGCGGATGGTCGCCGGTGATCATCAGCACCCGCACGCCGGCGCGGCGGGCCTCGGCGATGGCGGCGGCGGCCTCACGCCGGGGCGGGTCGAGGATCCCGACCAGGCCGGTATAGGCGAGGTCGTGCTCGATCGAGTCGTTCAACGGTGACGACGCGGTGACCGGGTCGAGCCGCCGGTGCGCGACGGCGAGAGTGCGGAAGGCTTGATCCGACAGCTGCTCGACCTGCTCGAGCAGACGCCGCCGCGACAGCGGATCGAGCGGATCGATCCGCCGGCCCACCTGCACGTGCGAGCACCGCTCGAGCAGCACGTCGGGGGCGCCCTTGCTCACCACGATCGGGGTGTCGGCGCGGGCGGTGTCTAGCACCACGACGGTCATCATCTTGCGGTCGGAGGTGAACGGGATCTCCCCGATCCGGCGGAACCGGCCCGCCGGCGGCGCCGCGGCGCCGAGCTTGATCGCGGCCACCACGAACGCCGCCTCGGTGGGGTCACCGTGGACGGTCCAGTGCCCGCCGATCTCCTGGACGACGGCGTTGCCGGCGAGGCTGCCGCCGGTGAGCACACAGGCCGTCTGGTGTCCCAGGTCGCTGTCGCCGTCGAGGGGCGCTCCGTCGTGCAGGAGCTGCCCGTCTGGCCGGTAGCCCACGCCGGTGACGGTGACCTGCCCGAGCGGGGTAACGACGCGACTGACGGTCATCTCGCCCTTGGTGAGGGTGCCGGTCTTGTCCGAGCAGATCACCGACGCCGAACCGAGGGTTTCCACCGAGGACAGGGTCTTGACGATGGCGTGCTGGGCAGCCATGCGCTGCACCCCCACGGCCAGCACCACCGACAGGATCGCCGGCAGACCTTCCGGGACGGCGGCCACAGCCAACGACACCCCGAGCAGCAGCACGGTCACCACCTCGTCGGGGCTGTGCACCCCGTAGACCACCACGGTCGTGGCGATCACCACCGCCGCGATCACCAGCACGGCGATCCCGAGTGTGCGCCCGACCCGGGCCATCTCGCGTTGCAACGGGGTCGGCGCCTGGCGGGTGGTGTGCAGCAGATCCGCGATCCGGCCCAGCTCGGTGTCCATCGCGGTGGCGGTCACCATCGCCCGGCCCGAGCCCTGGGTGACGGCGGTGCCGGCGAAAACCATGTCGCCGCGCTCTGCGAGGACAGCGGGCTCGCTCAGGGTGTCCGCGCTCTTGGACACCGGTTCGCTCTCCCCGGTCAACGAGGCCTCCGACATCTGCAACGAGACGGCCGACAGCACCCTCGCGTCGGCCGCGACGGCGTCGCCCTCACCGAGCACGAGCATGTCGCCGGGCACGAGTTCGGCGGTCGGCACGCGCCGGCGCACCCCGTCGCGCAGCACCGTCGCGGTCACCGCGCTCATCTTCGCCAGGGCCTGCACGGCATGCTCGGCGCGGGCCTGCTGCGCGAAGCCGAGGACGGCGTTGAGCACGACGATGACGGTGATCACCACCGCATCGACCGGCCACCCCGCGGCTCCGTCGATCGCCCACACCACGAGCGAGACGCCGATGGCGGCGAACAACAGGTAGATCAGCGGATCGTGGAACTGCGCGAGGAACTTGCGCCACGCCGGCACCGACGGCGACGGTGCGAGCTCGTTGGGCCCGCCGGCGGCCAGCCGGCGCGCGACCTCGGGCGTGCTCAGGCCCCGTACGGGGTCGGCGTCGAGCATGTCGACGATCGTGCCGACGTCCACCAGCGAGGGATCGGTATAGGTCGAGACGCTCGCCATGGAGCTTCCCTCCGGTCGGCGCCGAACACAGCCTGACGGCGGCCGCCACCGGAGAAGAGAGCGGCGCGATCGCCGAAAGGTAACGCCGAGAGTGTATGACACATCCGGCCGTGGCGATGAACCACACAAGCCCCTCTTTCACGGTTCTGGACGGCCTCGGGCCGGGTGTGAATCGCCACGGCGCCCACCGAGGCGGCGACACAATCCGAACCGGCCGGCATCTCGCCCGGCCGCCCCGATGTCGAAGATCGGTGCAGCGCGTACCTCGGCATCGTCTCCTAGCTCAGCGCCCCGGGTGGGAACTGGGGCGACACAGCATGGTCGGGCACGGGCTGTGCCGCAGCAGGTGCCGACTCACCGACCCGTGAAAGGCACCCGCGATGCGTCCGTGTCCGTGGGTGCCTACAACGAGCAACTGGGCACCTTCGGCGGCGCACAACAGAGCCCGGGCCGGCTCGTCCTGGGTGACGACCTCGGCGACAGGAACATCAGCGAACAACTCACGCAGGGTAGCCAGATGCGCGTCGAGTCTGGTCTTCGCTTCGTGGGCGAGCACGTCGGTGTCGATGAGCAGGGGGTTCGTCACACCCCCGGCCTCGTTCTGCACCGACCAGGCATGCACGGCGGTCAGCGGGGCACCGAACACGGACGCGAACTCGAACGCTTCGACCAGCGCGGTGTCGCCGAGGGCACTGCCATCCACCCCGACGACGACCGGCCGTCGGTCGGGCAGCTGCCCGGGTGCTCCGCACCAGAGAGTGACCGGGCACGATGCCCTCCTGACCACGTCCAGTGCCGGCGAGCCGAGGATCCGGTCGATGAGACCGCCCCGTTCGTGGGCAAGGACGATCATCCGGGCCCGCGCACCCGCCGCGGCCACCGCCGCCTCCGGCGGCCCGAGCAACAGCTCGGTGCCGACCTCCAGCCCGGAATACCTGGCACGTACCAGTTCGGCAGCGTGGTGGAGAATCGATTCGCCGCCCGTGCGGATCCGGGCGATGGCGGGGCCTTGGCGCACCACCTCGATATCGCTCATCAGATACAACGCCTCGGGCAGCGCGTGGACGAGCCGCAGCTCCCAGCCATGCCGATGCGCGACCGTCGCGGCCCACACCGCGGCCCCGTCGGCCTCGAGGGTGCCGTCCACGTCCACGGTGATCACCGGGCTGGCTGTCATGTCGATCCCTTCGGCTGCCCCTCCGGGGCTTGCTGGCTGCGCCGCGGCGACGCGGACCGGCCGGGTCTGCACCGCTGGTGGCGCAGCGCTTCGATTCTCGCGCTCGGGCCTGGGCGGGCAGAAGAGGATGCCGCCAGCCGTAATCTGCTGTTGGTGTGTCGTTCGCCCGCTCGCCCGGTGCCCGTCGACTTGCCACCCACCGCGCATCGCCGCCGCACCGCGACGGTCCGCGGCTGCACCGTCGGGTACAGCACCTGACGCACGCCGCGGAGGCCCACGCAGGCAGCGGTCAGTGGGTGTCGAGCAACCGAGGCGAGAAGGTGAGCTTGAGTCGACCGAGGGCTTCGGGGACGTCCGCCGGCCACAACCACAGCCGGTCGAGCAGCGGGACCTCCACATAGTCGAACGGACCGTGCAGCACGCGGGTACGCATGTCGGCGCAGTAGAGCACCTGCCAGGCGGCCGGATCGGGCGGCGGCCCCCCGGTGACGATGCTCTCGGCGATCGTGTACAGCCGCTCCACCGCCCGGTATTCGAAGGGCAAGAGGGTGTCCGGGTCGGCCCAGATACCTCGGCCGGCCTCCCTCGCCCCGGCGGTGTCGTCGAGCAGCACCGCGAGATCGGGTGTCGCGGGAAGGTTCGGATACACCAGGAACGGCACCGCCCAGCCGGCTCGCACCATGTCCAGGTTGAACGTCGAGCGCTGTGCCCGGGTCATCCCGCGGCGTTCGGCTGCGCTGTAGTACGGGGCCACGTAGGCCCACAGCCGACCCCGGTGGTCGAATGGGGTTCCGGCGGTGCGCAGAAACAACGGGCGCTCGGTGCCGTCCGGACGGATCAACCGCGCGGCGGCGTTCGCGTGCGCGAAGGCGGCAGCGGCACGTCCCTGTTCGACGTGCACGGTGCCGGCCCGGCCGGTGCCGAGCTTCGGCAGCAGGTATTCGGCGAGGAACCCGGTGACCGGCAGATCGGGACGCTGCTCGAGCCATCGCGCGAGCCGGGCGAACCGCCCGTCGATCCTGCGGGCACCGCCGACGGTGCAGGCGGTGACCTCGGGGACGTCGACGTGGAGGAGGCGCACCGATGTCCGGACGGTCAGGACGCTGTCCGCCGCGGTATCCCACACGACTCGGGCTGTCCGGGAGACAAGCGGTGCCCCCGGCGACGGCCGCACCATCGGCATCGTCTCGCTCACCTCACGCCCCGTTCGGTAGTACCGACAGGTCCACTCGACATTGTCTCGCACGGCGGGAGAAGCACACACCAACGCTCGGTGAATTCTCGTCGACGGTGCCGTATTCGATGCAGTCCACCACGGCACGGCGGTCGGGAGCCTGCGTCGACGGAACTGATGGGACACACTGCGGCGTTGACCCTCGACACCGGAGCACATCTGGTCCACACCCGACTGTGGCGCCGCGGCCGGCAGTTCCATGCTGCTGCATCCCAGGGCGTATCCGGAGCGGCGCCGCCGGGGTGGTCGACGCTGCGATGACGGTGACGATGTCTCGGATGCGCCGGTCAGGACACGGGGGCGATTGTGGGGGCCGTGCGGTGCTCCGGCTCCGCGTCCGGGGCAGATGCCCGGGTATCGCCGGCGTCGGCCCGGGCATGCTCGGTGAGCAGGAGCTGCCCGACGCCGATCGCCACTGCCGCCGGCCACTCGAGCAGATCCAACGCCACCAGCGCCCCCAGGCCGGCGAAGTAGGCGACCTGCTCGGGCCGGGGAATTCCGAGGTGGCCCACCAGCGGTAGGCGCACCGCGAAACGTTCGGCGTCGCGGGCCACGCCGGCCATGGTGCGGTGCGACTGCCAGAAAGACTGTTCGTCGGCCATGGTTTCCCCTGTCGTAAGCTGCGCGCCTCGTGGGGCGCACCCGAGGCTCGTACCCTTGAGCCATGTCGAATCCTATGACCATTGCCGGCCCGGATGCGGTGGTCGGCGCGGTGGTCCGGTTGCTCACTCCGCCGCTGTGCGAGTTGTATGCCGTGCTGATGCGCGCCGGCGTGGTGGTCGTCGTCGACGACTGACTCGTCCGCTTCCCGAGGGGTAGAAGTGCCGTCGAGACACCTCTAGCGGGGCCGGGCCGTCCGGTCCGTCGCCGGCGTCGGCACGGCCTTCGGTGCGGTCGTCCCCGCGTCCTTCGGCTGCGTCGACGACCGCGCTGTCGCAGCGGTGGCGGTACCGGACTGGACTCGGGCGGTGGGCCGGTGCGGGGTCAGCAGTTTCACGGCCAGTGCCCCGCCCCCGACGGCGGCCAGCACGGGCCATTCGACCAGCCCGCTGACGCCGAGGGCGGCCAGTGTCGCCGCGGCCGCCGGGGTCGAGCCGGATCCCTTGCTCAGTCCCGTGCGCACGCCGCCGACAGCGCCGCGGACACTGCCGACGACCCCGCCGAGGGCGGCCCCGCCGACCGCGCCGGCGATGCTGGTGGTGGCGTTGGCCGTGTCGGCGACCAGGCGGGTGGAGTCGGTCACCAGGCGGGTGGAGTCGGTGGCAAGACGAGCGGATGTATCGCGAATTCCCATGTCGTTTCCTTGATCGGTGCGGGCGTCCCGGGCGCAACCCGGCGAGCAGGGCCTTCGTCGCCCGGCCCCTTGTGTTCAGCCCGGACCCCTGGGTTCAGCCCGGCCGCCGCAGGTGGTGCCGGCCGGACGGTGCCGTGGTCTCGAGATCCGGGCTGCCCCAGCCGGCGCCGGACCGGGATGCCGGCGACGTCGGTAGGTCCACGGTGACCTCGATCGGAGACGGGGATGGGTGCTCCACGGCACTCGAGGGCTGATTCCTCACTGTAGCCCCGTCGACGACGAGGCGCAGTCATCCTCGACGAGGGTCGCACCGCCGCCGAGCACCATTGCGGGAGCGGGAACACGCCACATTCCCAGCCGACGCCCGGCCGGATGCGACAGACTCGAAGTCATGACCTCGTCCGCGCCCGCCGGCACCACGTATCTCGCCTCGCCCCCGACGAACCTGCCGCGATGGCAGGACATTTTGCCGAGGGCACGGCACGTCGATCGCCCCGGCCTCGAGCGCCACAGCATCTACCTCGATACCGACGAGCGCGATCTGCGGCGCTGGGGGTGCGTGCTCCGGTACCGCAATCCCGGACCCGACGGCGAGGCCGGTTGGGAACTGGTCGTTCCGGGCGGCAAGCTCGGCACCGAGCTGCACCTCTCCTCCGACGACAGCGACCTCGTGCCCGACGAACTCACCGTGGCGGTAGCGGGCCTGACGGGCGGGCGGGCGCTGCGGCGCTCGGTCACCCTCGGTATCGGCGAGCACCGGCACGAGTGGTACGACCGCAAGGACCGGCTGCTCGCGCAGATCATCGTAGAGACGGTCCAGGCCACCGTGATCGGCCAGGTGGCAACCGTCGAACAGTGGCACCAGATCCACCTCGACGTCGGTACGGTCGCCTCGAAGAAGCACCGCACCGCGCTCGCCGCGGCCCTGGCCCGCGCCGGCGCCGCACCGGCGTCGCACCGCAGCGAGCTCGAGCACGCCCTCGCCGCGACCGACCCGGCCCCGGGCCCCGACACTCGCACCGAGGAGGCCCCGACCGCACGGCGGGTGCTCGGCGCCTACCTCGACACCCAGATCGAGGCGATCGGCGCGGGGGACGTGTGGCTGCGCCGCGGTCTGGACCCGATACACCCCATCCGGGTCGGTATCCGGCGGCTGCGCAGCACACTGCGGGTGTGGCAGGACCTGTTCGAGCCCGCGCAACGCACCTGGCTCGATTCCGAATTGTCCTGGTATGCCGGGATTCTCGGTCACGTTCGGGATCGGCAGGTGCAGCGTTCCCGGTTCGCCGACGCGCTCGGGGCCCTGCCGCCGGAGCTGGTGATGGGCCCGGTGGCGTCGCGGATCGACACCGATCTGCTCGCCGACCAGCGCCGCCATCTCGACGAGGTGCTGCGCGCCCTGGATTCCGACCGGTATCGCATGCTGCTCGCCGCGCTGGCACGCTGGCGCACGCAGCCACCGCTGACCGGGGAGGTAGACGGTGCGCGGGCGATCGAGAAGGCGGTCCGCACAGCCGAACGCAAGGCCCTGAGCCGGGTGCGGGCCGCCGCGGCCGGCGATGACGAAGAGGCCGTGCATCGGGCTCGCAAGGCCGCCAAGCGGGCCCGCTACGCCGTCGAGTTGGCTGCCCCGCTGCTCGGCCGCACACGCGCGAAGAGGAAGATCGCCCGGTACACGAACATCCAGCAGGTCCTCGGCGAGCATCAGGACAGCGCTGTCGCCACCGACCTGCTGCGCGAGTTCGGTGCCCGGGCCGGAACCACACCCGGGGAGAACGGGTTCACCTTCGGGTTGTTGTACGGGCTCGAACTGCAGGCGGCCGAGCGGGCCCGTCGTCACGCCGCCGACCTGGCTACCTGAGCGGCAGCCCCTCGATCCGGTCGAGGCGGCGGCGCACCTCGTCGACGCTGCCGGCCTCGGTCACCGTGCGTACCACCGCGCCGATCCCCGGGATCCGCGCCGCCGTCTCGGGGGCGAGCGCGGCCAGCGCGGCGGCGACCGCGGCGCTGCCGAGACCCTGAGTCCAGCCGACCGGCCCGACCGGCACGCAGCCGAGGAACCCGCTGACGCCGGGGGTGCTGACCAGCACCGCCATGGTGGCCAGCGACCCCAGCGCGGTGCCGACGACCAGCGGGCTGCGCGAGTCGAGCAGGGTCTGGCCGAGCTGGGTGCCGACCAGCGCGATCAGCGCCACGGTCGAGGCCCGCTGATGGGTTCCGGTGCCCCGGGCCATCAACCAGGCGGCGGTGGCGCCGACGGCGGTGGTGGTCCCGCGCACCGCGACGGTGCGCAGCAGCGCCGACTGATCCGCCACTGCCGCGGCGGCGGGGTGATTGCCGTTACCGCGTGGGGTACTGACCGCCAGCGCGGCGGCGGGCAGGGCGTCGGTGAGCATGTTCACCAGCAGCAGCTGCCGTGCGTTGAGCGGCGAGTGCCCGGTGAGGACGCTGCCGATCAGCGCGAACGCCACCTCGCCGGCGTTGCCGCCGAGCAGCACCGCCACCGCGGCGTGGACCCGCTGCCACAGCTGGCGACCCTCGGCGAGGGCGTCGAGCAGCGCGCCGACGCGCCCCTCGAGCAGGACCACGTCGGCTGCGCCCCGGGCCGGGTCGCTGCCGCGGGAGGCCACCCCGATGCCGACGCTGGCGGCGCGGATCGCGGCGGCGTCGTTGGCGCCGTCCCCGACCATCGCGCACACCCGCCCGGATTTTTCCAGGGTCTGCACGATCTGCACCTTGTGCTCGGGCGACATCCGGGCGAATACCAGCCGCTCGCCGACCGCGCGCTGCTGCTCGGCCGAGGACATCGCCTCCCACTCGCTGCCGGCGAGCACCTGCTCGGCGGTGACGTCGAGTCCCAGCTCCCTCGAGATGGCGATCGCCGTCACCGGGTGGTCGCCGGTGATCAACCGCACCCCGATGCCCTGCTCACGCAGCGCCGGCAACAACCCGGCGGCGTCGGCGCGGGGGGTGTCGGCCAACCCGATCAGCCCTACCGGTGCCAGCTGCCGGGTGGCCAGGTCGGCCAGGGTGTCCGGGTCGTCGGCGGCGGCGCGCACCTGCTCGTCGGACAGCTCGCGCCCGCCGACGGCGATCACCCGCAGCCCGGCCGCGGCCATCGCCTGCACCCGCTGCGCGAGCGCGTCGGGGCGGGCGGTGAAGGCGCCGAGCATCACCTCCGGGGCGCCCTTGACGGCCAGGTGCCGGCCGGCGACCGCGGCGGCGTAGGCCCGGCCGGAGCGGAAGGGCAGATACGCGATCCGGTCGCCGTCGCCGTCGGTGGCGCCGGCGCCGTCGGCGGCCTCGACGACGGCGACGTCGGTGGCGTGATCGGGCGGGCCGCCGTTCGCGGAGTGGCCGGTGCGGGCGGCGTAGGCGAGAACCTGCTCGCGGGTGAACCCCTCGGCCGGTTCGACCACGGTGACCCGCAGCCGGTTCTCGCTGAGCGTGCCGGTCTTGTCGAAACACACGACCTGAACCCGGCCGAGGGCCTCGACCGAGCGGGGGGTGCGCACCAGCGCCGCGGAGCTCGTCAACCGGCGGGCCGCGGCCATCTGCGCCAGGGTGGCCACCAGCGGCAGCCCCTCCGGGACCGCCGCCACGGTCACCGCGACCCCGCTGGTCACCGCAGCCCGCACCCCGGTGCCGCGCAGCAATCCCAACGCGGTCACCAGCGCGCCGCCGCCGAAGCTCACCGGCAGGGCCCGCCGGGTCAGGGCACCGAGCTGGCTCTGCAGGCCCACTTCGCGGATCTTGCCCGGGGCCATGGCGGTGGCGCGGCGGGTCTCGGTGTCCCGGCCCACCGAGGTGACGAGGGCGGCGGCGGTGCCGGTCAGCACGGTGGTGCCCGCGTAGAGCATGCAGGTCCGTTCGGCCAGCGGCGCCCCGGGCGTGGGGTCGGTCTGCTTGACCACCGGCAGCGACTCTCCGGTCAGCGAGGACTCGTCCACCTCCACTCCGGCGGCCAGAATCAGCCGCCCGTCCGCCGGGGCGACCTCGCCGGGCCGGACCTCGATCAGATCCCCGCGGCGCAGCGCGCCCGCCGGGACCCCGAGATAACGGCGGTGTCCTGTCGCGCCGGTCAGTCGACGGGCCGGCGGATCCTGCTCCTGCAACAGCTCGCGCAGCACCTTCTCCGCCCGCAGCCGCTGGGTGGCCGAGATTCCGGCGTTGACCAGCAGCACCGACCCGACCAGGATCGCATCGAGCGGCGAGCCGAGCACGGCGCTGGCCGCCGCGCAGGTCGCCAGCACCGGCGTCAACGGATCCGCCAGCTCGGTCCGGACCGCACGGGCGAAGCCCCGCACCGACCGCACGGGCGTGCCGCCGGTGCGCCAGGCGAGGCGCAGCGGCCGGGCCGCGGCCGGGACCCATTTTCCGCGGGGTCGCGGTGCGGGTCGGTCTCCGTCGGGTGGGGGCAGCAGCCGCCGCACCGCCGCGGGTGAGAGGGCGTGCCAGTCGTGCCCGGACCGCGGCTGCGGCAGCGGCTCGGCGAGTACGGCGCGGGCCAGCGAGCGCCCGGTCCACAGTGCCGCTACGGCGCTGGCGGTCACCGACTCCGGGCCGCTGCCGGGCACCCCGGGCAGCATCAGCAACGCGCCCAGCGCCGAGGCGTCGAGCGAGAGGTCCACCCCGCGGCGACTCGCCGCCCGGGCAGCCGGCAGTGCGGACAACAGCCGCCACGCTCCGGTCAGATCCGGCACCAGCACATCGGCGCCCCACGGCGGCGGACCGCCGTCGAGGACACCGACGGCGACGTCCGCGACCGCCACCGTTTCCGGAGCATCGGCGGTGAGCACCGCGACGGTGCGCCCGTCGGCCTGCAGCCGCTCGACCACGGCGCGCAGCGCCTTGTCCACCGAGGCTGCCGCGGGGTCGAGCCGGTCGAATCCGGTGCGCAGCGACCGCAGCCCGTCGTCCTCGACGGAGACGACCTGGGTGCTGGCGCTGCGGGCGGCGGCGAGCACCGCGGCGGCGAACCGATCGTGCACGTAGCCGACCAGTACCCGGGCCTTTTTGTCCGTCTCGACGGCGAGGCCGGGCACGGCGGAGACCGGATGCCACCCCGGGCCGAGAGCGCCGCCCTCGACGGCGGTCCGGGCGGCGTCCCACACCCGGGTCCGGTCGCGGTCGGGCACCTCGAGCACGCGGGTGACGCTCAGGTGCGAGGTGTAGAGGGCCCGCGGATCGACCACCACCGCATCGACCCGATCCAGGCGCCGCAGCACCGCCGGACGCAGCACCAGTGCCCCGCGATCGGCCAGTCCACTCCCGAGGACGGCGGCGAAGGACTCGCGGGCCGCCCGGGCGGCCCTGGGAGCGGCGACCATCATCGCGGCACCGGCGGTGGCCGGGTTGCGGGTCAGCGCCCCGAGCGCCGCGGCCGCGCCCGCCCCGGCCAGTCCGGCCCGGTCGCCGTGCCGCTCGATCGGCCCGGGCCGCGGCGGCGTCGGGCGGCTCACCCGGGGCAGGGCCCGGGCCGACTTGACATGCCGGGCGAGCACCGGCTCCACCGCCTGCCAGGCGCGGCGGCCCGCGCGCGCCTCGGCGGCCAGCAGCACCCGCAGCGCAGTCTCGACCGCCAGCGACGGCGGAGCCAGCGTGGCGGTGTAGACGGCCGTCGAGGCCAGGGCGAACAACAGATCCGCGGCATCGGACCCGACCGCGGTCTCCACGGCTGTGCGTATCCGCGGCTGGTAGTCGGCTGCGACCACCGGGGCCGCGAGCACGCCGGGCAGCCGCGGCAGCCGCAGATACCGTCCGGCCAGCGCCGCCGCCAGTCCCGACGCCGCCGCCGCGGCCGCCACCAACCGGCGGGTCAGCACGATGTCGTCGCCGGGAAGATCACGACCACGCCCGGAAAGGTCGAGGGCGCAGTCCCGTTCGACGCCGTCGACGATCCGGCGCAACACCTGCCGATCGGGGCCGACGGGGCCCGGGGTGATCACCACCCGCGACCACGGCCGATGCACCTGCGCCTGCTCGACGCCGGGTGCGGCACGCACCGCCCGCCGAATCTGCTCGGCGACACGGTCCCCGTCCGGGCTGTTCAGCCCGCGCACCTCGAGCCAGATCCGCTGCGAGGTGGCCCCGTGCCGCCGCGGCGCACCCCCTCGCGGGCTCTCGCGCACCACCTCGGCGACGGAACGGACCGCAGTGGTCGACGGTGCGGTCACCGCCGCGGCCGGGGCCCGTAGTAGGGCGGTGCCGACCCCGGCCGCCGTCGCCGCCCCCACGATCGCCGCATTCACCCCCGCCCCGGCGCCGGCCATGGCCAGTCGGGTGCCCGTCTGCGCTCCCCGCCGGGGCACCGACGTCACCGCGGACAGCCATCCGGTGTGCCCAGTACGCGAGGCAGGTGACGTCGCGGCCGCGGCGGTCATGGCGCATCCGGCGCGCCGGTGCGCAGGAAAAGAGGGCGGAAAGAAGACTGCACGGTGTCCTCCTCGGCGGCCACACGTCGATGCCGGTGCGGACCCGCCTCGGGGGCGTCTAGACCCACGCCGCGCGCTCACCGTGCAGGACCGCCAGGTTCTGAGCTTAGCGCCGCCGCGGCCAGCAGTCAGGATTGCCGTACTCCGGCAGCGCCGGGTTCACACCGCTGTGACACCGGCCGGCCGCCCATGGGTGACGAGTTCCGCGAAAACCTACACCGGGGTCCGGCACATGCCGGCCCTTACGGATACCGGGCGTCGGCCGGGTATCGGGGGAAGCCGTCGCCGGCCGCGCGCCAGTCGGCCAGCCACCGCTCGGTGAGTTCCGTGCCCTCGGCCCGCAACGCCGCCAGGTGCCGTGGACTCCGGTCGAGTTTCGAGGCGTGGTCCAGCGTCCACGCCGAGTCCCGGCTCATCTTGATCGTGCGGACCACGACGGTCTTGCGGTCCGTCAGGGGCGGGGTGTCGTTGCCGTACTTGTCGATCCACCGGTTGACGGTGAGGATGTGGTCGAGTTCCTGGTTCAGCGACAGGTTGCCGGCCAGATCGTTCTCCCGGTCGCGGATCTCCTCGAGACCGACGCGCAACGAGGTCGGCGAGTACTCCTGCGGGTTGATCCGCACCACCCAGATCTCGTCGGGCTTGTCGTCGCAGGTCTCGGTGTCCAGCAGGTCCCGCACCGGCGGGTTCTGCGAATACAGGCCGTCCCAGTAGTAGCCGGTGCGCCGGACGGTGGTGCCTTCGTCCGCGGTGGGGAACTCGAGGTTCTCGATCGGTTGTGCGGGCAGCAGCTCGGGCAGCGTGCCCGACGCCGCCACACCGTCGAGCGACAGCGCGCGTCGCATCCGCCACCGCGTCGCGCCGTACTGGTCGCGCTCCGGCGGGGGCTTGAGCCCCAGTTCCTCCAGGGTCTTGTCCGAGTCGAAGGTCTCGAAGTTGCCGCTGAGCACCTCGATCGCCCCGGCGATGACCCGGACATTGTTCTGGGCGAGGAGCTTCCAATCGACCGAGTCGAAGTCCGGGCACAGCGAGGCGAGCAGACCCCGGAATCCGAGGTACTCCGGGCGGGCACCCACCGATCCCAGGCCGAGCAGCCCGAGGCGGCCCGCCGCGGCGTACGGACTCGATTCGGGGAGGGCCACGCCCGCGGCCTTCCAGCGCAGCAGCACCTGCCCGGCCAGGTTGTGCAGCGTCTCGGCGGGGTTTGTCGCCGCGAACACGGTCCACAGGTGGTCGAGTCGTTCGACGGCCTTGTCGACGGTGCCGCAGTCCGGGTCGGATCCGTTGGGGGCCAGGCCGTACCAGGTCGCCAGCGCGCACAACGCGCCGGCGGACGTGCCGCTGAGCGAGACCAGATCGAAGGAGGTGCCGCCGTCGGCGTCCCATCGCTGCTTGGCCCGCAGAATCGAGGTGAGCGCACCCCAGGTGAAGGCGACGTGCGTGCCTCCACCCTGACAGGCGATGGCGATCTTCTTGCGCCGCACGGACTGCACCGACACGTTGATCCTTCCGGAGGGGACGTCGCGCTGATTGTGTCGCATCTCCGGCCGCCTGTCCGCGCGGGCCCCGGGCGCGGCGGTCGCTCCCCGGCCGCACCCGCCACGGTCGGCGGGCGCGGGCACGCTCAGCGATGTTCCGTCAGGCTCGAGTCGAGCGTCCCGTGCCGGGAGCACCGGGCCCACCAGCCGTCGGGGGCGACCTGCACGATCATCCGGCGCCCGCACTGCTCGCAGAACCGGGGCGGCTCGAGACCGAGCCGGGCCGCGGCCGGGACCGGGGCGTCCTCGTCGACGGGCCGGCCGGTGAACGGGTTGAACACGCCGGCCTCCTAGAGGGTCTCGCCGAGCGCCTTGATCGGCATCTTCAGCTCGCCGAGCAGGTCGATGTCGGACTCGGCCGGCCGGCCGAGGGTGGTGAGGTAGTTGCCGACGATGACGGCATTGATGCCGCCGAGGATGCCCTGCTTGGCGCCGAGGTCGCCGAGGGTGATCTCGCGGCCGCCGGCGAAGCGCAGGATGGTGCGCGGCAGCGCGAGCCGGAACGCGGCAACGGCCTTGAGCGCCTCCGCCGCCGGCAGGACCTCCAGATCCCCGAACGGGGTGCCCGGGCGCGGGTTGAGGAAGTTCAGCGGCACCTCGTCGGGCTCGAGCGCGGCCAGGTCGGCGGCGAATTCGGCACGCTGTTCGAGGGTCTCCCCCATGCCGAGGATGCCGCCGCAGCACACCTCCATGCCGGCCTCGCGGACCATCCGCAGGGTCTCCCACCGCTCCTCCCAGCTGTGGGTGGTGACGACCTGCGGGAAGAAGGAGCGGGCGGTCTCGAGGTTGTGGTTGTAGCGGTGCACTCCCATCGCGGCGAGCTGGTCGACCTGCTCCTGGGTGAGCATGCCGAGCGAGCAGGCCACCTGGATGTCGACCTCGTTGCGGATCGCTTCGACCCCGGCGGCGACCTGGGCCATGAGCCGCGCGTCGGGCCCTCGGACGGCGGCGACGATGCAGAACTCGGTGGCACCGGTCTTGGCGGTCTGCTTGGCGGCCTCGACGAGGCTGGGGATGTCGAGCCAGGCCGAGCGGACCGGGGAGGCGAACAGCCCCGACTGGGAGCAGAAGTGGCAGTCCTCGGGACAGCCGCCGGTCTTGAGACTGATGATGCCCTCGACCTCGACCTCGGGGCCACACCAGGTCATGCGGACCTCGTGGGCCAGGCCGAGAAGATCCTCGAGCCGCTCGTCGGGTAGCCGCAGCACCTCGAGTACCTGCTCACGGTCGAGTCCCTCGCCCCGCCCCAGCACCTGTTCGCGGGCGAGGGTGAGGATGTCGGCACGGGCGGGGGCCTGGGTCACGGTCGTCTCCTGGAGGGTGCGGGTCACGGCGAACTTGAACACCGTTCACTTGAACGCCGTTCAGGCTAGGGTGGCGGTGGTCTACTGTCAACGCGACGGATGGTCGGGAACCAGGTACGACGGGAGCGAACGGTGCAGTTGCGACGCGGCGACGTCCTCGACGGCGCGATGGCGATCCTCGACGAGTACGGTCTCGGCGACCTGACGATGCGCAAGCTCGCCACGTCGCTCGGCGTCCAGCCCGGGGCCCTGTACTGGCACTTCCCCAACAAGCAGACCCTGCTCGGCGCGATGGCCGACCGCATCCTCGACGGCGTCGACGCCCCGTCCACCGCCCCCGCCTGGGACGGCGCACTCACCGAACTCGCGCACCGCTTCCGCGCCGCACTGCTCGCCCACCGCGACGGCGCGGAACTCGTCGCCGCGACCTACGCGTCGCGCCTGACCACGTCGCGCGTACGGGAGGCGTTCGTCGCGGCGGGCCTGCGGGCGCGGCTGTCCCGTGCCCACGCCGAGCTCGCCGGGTACGCGCTGCTGCACTACGTCCTCGGCCACACCGTCGACGAGCAGTCCCGTCTGCAGCTCGCCGAGCTCGGGGCGCTGACCCGCAAGCCCGTCTCCCCCGACGTGTCCACCGAGACCGCGGCCGGCTCGGACGACGACCTGCTCGACGGGGATCCGTCCGTGCGGTTCGACTTCGGCCTGACCCTGTTCGTCGACGGCATCCGCAGCCGCCTGCGCGAGGGCGATCGCGCCGCGTTGAGACCGAATGTCACACCGGTGCAACCGAACTGAACGCATGTGACATTCGGCCACCAGGATCGACGGGGGTCGGCCGGGCGGTGGTCTACTGCCGGCGTCCCCACGCGGCGTACGCGTCACCGAAGACGTCGGCCGCGCACGCATGCGCGACGTCCGGAAATGCGCAGCCCGGGTAGCCCGACACAATGTCGGCGAGCGGGACGGACGTGCACTGCGCGAGCAGGCCCCGCAGCAGGTCCGCCACGCTCCACCGGTCGACTGCGCCGGGGCCGATTTCCCTCGTCCGCGTACACCTCGACGAGATCGTGCCGGGTCCACGCCAGCGCATCGACGAGCCGGGCCTCGGGATTGAAGTCGAGCGCCCGGGTGAGCGAATCGCCGAGGATGCGATGGGGATCCGCACCACCGAGCAGCCGGACGGCCAGGTCGGCGGGCGCCGTCTGCATCGTGAACATCCACGGTCTGCCGTCCGGGTAGAGACCCCCGAAACCGGCGACGTGGAACGGCATGTGACTGTTGAGGAAATCGGACTCGACGTCGACGTGCTGGTCCACACCCAGTTCCACCAGGTGGCCGGTGGCGATCTCCGCGCCCACGGCCTCGTCGGCCCACGTGTTGTTCCACAGGTCGGTCATCCGGCTCGCGTCCGGAAACTCGAGGGCATCGAAGAGGTACGCCATTGTCACAGCCCCGATCCGAGTTCGACGCGGCCCCCGGTGAGTTCGACGATCGCGTGCGCCGCGGAACCGACCACGACGCGGCTCGTCTCGAAGTTCAAGCCGTCCTCCTCCCCGAGCAGGACGTCGAGTTCGACGCGGTGGTCGGTGCTCGATCGGACGGCCGCGACGAAACCCATGCGGCGGTCCTCGAACGGGGGCAGGGAACGCTCCGGATGGAAGTCGGATGCGGCCCGGAACAGGAAGGTCGCCAAGCCCTGCAGGAAGTCGTCCTCCGCCGGCCGACCCAGGTACCACGCGAACCGATCCGGACCGAGCAGACCCACGTCGAAGGCGAGATTCGGCGCGTCGGACCCGAGCGTTCGCGCCGCGGCGTGAGGCCGCAGGAACACCGCGGCACCGCCGTAGCCGGGGAGACGGAATGTGCCGTGGGCCATGGCTGTACGCACCCCGCCTTCCTCGCTGCTGCCCGGACCGGTCGGCACACCGTAACCGAGCCTGCCTCCCCCCGGGCCGCGACGCGCCGCCGGCGGGCCGAGCGGGTGGGGTCAGCGCCGGAACAGCTTGTTGCCGAGCCAGACGATCGGGTCGTACCGGCGGTCGACGACCCGTTCCTTCATCGGGATCAGCGCGTTGTCGGTGATGTGGATGTTCTCCGGGCACACCTCGGTGCAGCACTTGGTGATGTTGCACAGCCCGAGTCCGTGCTCCTCCTGCGCGGCGGTGCGCCGGTCGGCCACGTCGAGCGGGTGCATCTCGAGTTCGGCGATCCGCATCAGGTACCGGGGACCGGCGAACGCCTCCTTGTTCTCCTCGTGGTCGCGCACCACGTGGCAGACGTTCTGGCACAGGAAGCACTCGATGCACTTGCGGAACTCCTGCGACCGCTGCACATCGATCTGCTGCATCCGGTACTCCCCCGGCGCCAGGTCGGGCGGGGGCGCGAACGCCGGTATCTCCCGGGCCTTCTCGTAGTTGAAGGACACGTTGGTGACCAGGTCGCGAACCACCGGGAAGGTGCGCAGCGGGGTCACGGTGACCACCTCGTCCTCGGCGAAGACCGACATCCGGGTCATGCACAGCAGCCGCGGACGGCCGTTGATCTCCGCCGAGCAGGACCCGCACTTGCCGGCCTTGCAGTTCCACCGCACCGCCAGGTCGGGAGCCTGGGTCGCCTGCAGCCGGTGGACGATGTCGAGGACGACCTCGCCCTCGTTCACCTCGACGGTGTAGTCGCGCAGTTCACCGCCCCCGCCGTCACCGCGCCAGATCTTGAATGCCGCCCGGTACCCCATGGCTACGGCCTCCGTCCCGGATGCTCCGCGAGTTCGTCGTCGGTGTAGTACTTGGCGAGTTCCTCGAAATCGAACAGCGCCAACAGATCCGGTCGCATGGGCACCTGCTGTTCGGGTGCCACCGTGACATCCGGGATCGACTCGTCCCCACCGTCCGTGCGGCACACCAGCAGCGTCCGGCGCCAGTTCGGGTCCATCGACGGATGATCGTCGCGCGTGTGCCCGCCGCGGCTCTCGGTGCGCAGCAACGCCGCCCGGGCCACGCACTCGCTCACGAGCAGCATGTTGCGCAGGTCCAGGGCGAGGTGCCAGCCGGGATTGAACTGCCGGTGCCCCTCCACGGCGACGTTCCGGATCCGCGCCCGCAACGCGCCGAGGACGTCGAGGGCACGGGCGATCTCGTCGGCGCGCCGGATGATGCCCACCAGGTCCTGCATGGACTGCTGCAACCCGGTGTGCAGGGTGTAGGGGTTCTCCGCCGTCGCGGGCTCGGCGGGATCGAACGGGGCCAGCGCCGTGCGCGCCGCGGCCGTGACGTCCGCCTCCGCGACACGCGGGCGGTGCCCGAGGCCCTGCACGTAGTCGGCGGCGCCGAGGCCGGCGCGCCGGCCGAACACCAGCAGATCCGACAGGGAGTTGCCGCCGAGCCGGTTCGACCCGTGCATGCCGCCCGAGCACTCGCCGGCGGCGAACAGGCCGGGTACGGACGCGGCACCGGTCTCCGGGTCGACCTCGATCCCGCCCATCACGTAATGGCAGGTGGGGCCGACCTCCATCGCCTCCGCGGTGATGTCGACGTCGGCGAGCTCCTTGAACTGGTGGTGCATCGACGGCAGCCGCCGGACGATCTCCTCGGCGGGCATGCGCGAGGCGATGTCGAGGAACACCCCACCGTGCGGGGTGCCGCGACCGGCCTTGACCTCGGAATTGATGGCGCGGGCGACCTCATCGCGCGGCAACAGGTCCGGAGTGCGGCGGTTGTTCTCCTGGTCGGTGTACCAGCGGTCGGCCTCCTCCTCCGTCTCCGCGTACTGGCCTTTGAACACCGGCGGGATGTACGAGAACATGAATCGATCGTTCTCGGAGTTCTTCAGGACCCCGCCGTCGCCGCGCACACCCTCGGTGACGAGGATGCCCTTGACGCTCGGCGGCCACACCATCCCGGTGGGGTGGAACTGGACGAACTCCATGTTGATCAGGGCGGCCCCGGCCCGCAGGGCGAGAGCGTGACCGTCGCCGGTGTACTCCCACGAGTTCGACGTCACCTTCCAGGACTTGCCGATCCCGCCGGTGGCGACGACGACGGCGGGCGCCTCGAACAGCACGAACCGGCCGGACTCGCGCCAGTACCCGAACGCACCGGCGATGCGGCCCTCGGCGTCCTTCAGCAGTTCGGTGACGGTGCATTCGGCGAACACCCGCACCCGGGCGTCGTAGTCGCCGGTGGCGGCGTGGTCCTCCTGCTGCAGGGACACGATCTTCTGCTGCATCGTGCGGATCAGCTCGAGGCCGGTGCGGTCACCGACGTGCGCCAGCCGCGGATAGGTGTGACCGCCGAAGTTGCGCTGGCTGATCCGGCCGTCGGGGGTGCGGTCGAACAACGCACCGTAGGTCTCGAGTTCCCACACCCGGTCGGGCGCCTCGCGGGCGTGCAGTTCGGCCATGCGCCAGTTGTTGAGGAACTTTCCTCCTCGCATGGTGTCCTGGAAGTGCACCTGCCACGAGTCGTGCGGGTTGGCGTTGCCCATCGCGGCGGCGCAACCGCCCTCCGCCATGACGGTGTGCGCCTTGCCGAACAGCGACTTGCACACGACCGCGACCCGCAGTCCGCGTTGACGCGCCTCGATGACGGCGCGCAGCCCCGCTCCGCCCGCGCCGATGACCACCACGTCGTAGTTGTGCCGTTCGACGTCCGCCATCCAGTCCTCCTTCGCTGCCGAGCCGGCCCGTGGCCGGCGCCCGGGCCGTCGTCGTGGCTCAGCCGACGAACCGCAGGTCCGAGATGGTGCCGCTCGCCACGAGCATGATGTAGAAATCCGTGATCATCAGGGTGCCCAGCGTGGTCCACGCCAGTTGCATGTGCCGGGTGTTGAGCCGGGAAACCGACGTCCAGATCCGGTAACGCAGCGGGTGTTTCGAGAAGTGCTTGAGCCGGCCGCCGGTGACGTGCCGACACGAGTGGCACGAGACGGTGTACGCCCACAGGAGCAGCACGTTCCCCACCAGGATGAGGTTGCCGAGGCCGAAGCCGAACCCGCCGCCGGAACCGTGGAACGCGACGATCGCATCGTAGGTGTTGATCGCCGAGATGACGAGCGCGACGTAGAAGAAGTAGCGGTGCGAGTTCTGGATCAGCAGCGGCAGCCGCGTCTCCCCCGTGTACCGGGCGTGCGGCTCGGCGACGGCGCAGGCCGGCGGCGCCAGCCAGATCGAGCGGTAGTAGGCCTTGCGGTAGTAGTAGCACGTCAGCCGGAATCCGAGCAGGAACGGCAGCGACAGGAACGCTAGGGGGATCCACATGGGCAGCTCGCCCACCCACGTCCCGAAGTGCCGGGCGCCGGGCACGCACGACGCGCTGACGCACGGCGAGTAGAACGGCGTGAGGTAGTGGTACTCCTCCACCCAGTACGCGGTGCGCACGAAGGACCGAATCGTCGCGTAGACGACGAAGACGGCCAGCCCGAGCGTGGTCAGCACAGGCGGTTGCCACCACCGGTCGGTGCGTAGCGTGCGCGCCGCGATCCGGGCCCGCGTCGAGGACCGGACGCCGGCGCCTGCCGCGGGGGCGCTCACCGCGAGCCGTGCAGGCCGCCGAGCCCCTCGTCGTCACAGTCGACGCCGCGGAAGATCTCGTCGTACGGGGTGTCGGGGATCGGAATCCGCTCGCCGGCCGGCCGGGACGTCTCGCGCGGCGGCGAGGCCGCCAGATCCTGCGCGTCGATGTCGAGCCGGTCCACGTCGTTGATCAGGCGGCGCACCGCAGCGGCGTCGCCGTACCTCGACCGGAGCGAGGTCAGGCAGTGCCGAAGGTGACCGATGGTGCGGTGCAGTTCCTGCATTTCGGTGGTGGACATTCGTACCTCCGAGAGGGCGGTCGGCACGTCGACACCTGCCGACTCGATGTGACAGCTATCACAGTACGACATTCGCGCGGCGACGCACGCGAATCCGGCGATCGGCGCGTAAACACCCTGCCGAGCGGCCGATCCGCCCCGGATCCGGACATTTCAGTCCAGGAAATGTGAAATCTTTGCTACAGGTTTCGAAAATCCCGCATCCGGGAAAGCTTTGGTGCCAGTGTGAAAACAGCTCGCGCTGAAGAGAGTAAGGACCGAAACCGTCATGCAGACCACCTTGTTCGCCTCCGCCGCCTCCCGTCGCGCCATGGCCTCCGCCGGCTCGGCCATGAGCACCGAGGAGATCAAGCGCCGCATCGAGGCGATGTTCGCCGAACCACACACCGACGAGCGGTCGGCCAGCACCGGGCGCGCATGAGGTCGACGACGTCGATGTGGAAAGCAGGGGATCAGATGAGTTCAGGATCGATCGAAGGGGTACCGGCCGGCGAACTACTGATCGTCGGCGACTGCTCCCGGGTGCTCGACGGCGCCCGCGGTGCCGAGCTGCGGACGTGGGCGCGTCACCACGGACTCGGTTTCACCGACACGTTCGCCGCGGACCGGGTGGTGTGCGCGATCGTCACCGAGGAGGTGCTCGACGGCGCCTGCTCTCCCGCCGAGGCGATGACGATGCAGTCCGTGCGCGCCGCCGGCATCCCGTGCGTCTGCGTGCACGACGCCCCCGAACGAATCCTCGAGGCACTCGCCGAGCACGACCTGCTCGGCGACACCGTGACCCGTTCCCGCGAGGACGTCACGGTGCCCGCCGGGACCGTGTGCACCTCGGTGTTCGCCCTGAGCGGTGGCGCCGGTGCCCGCCGGGACCCGCAACCGGCCTGACTCCGTCCACGAAATCGACTCCGGCCCCGGCGCTTCGTGCGCCGGGGCCGGAGTCCGTTCGGTCGAGCAGCCGTCGGGCGAGCAGGAGACGCTGCCCGGGCGGCCCGGATCAACCCGAGAAGGCCGAGGCCTCCTGCGGCAGGTGCCAGCGCATCGCCACCACGGTGCCGTCGGGATTGACGACCAGGTCGGTGTCCGCGGCCAGGTTCCGGATCAGCGCCAGGCCGTGCCCGCGCGAGCTCCCGGCCGTCGGCGTGGCCGATTCCCGCCAGTGCCCGTGGTCGGTGACGACGATCTCGACGCACCGGTCCTGAGGCGAGTACTTCGCCTCGAGGTCGACCGTGCCGTCACCGTCGGCGTAGGCGTGCTCCACCGCGTTCGCGAGCGCCTCGTAGCTGGCCAGCAGCACGTCCTGGCCGCCGGCCTCGGCGAGCCGCAGGCCGCTGAGCCACCGATCGAGAGCCTGCCGCAGCATCGTCACCTGCGAGGCCTCCGCGCGTACGCCGCGGTAGTACAGTCCGGTCGTCAGAAAGGCTGGTGCTACGCCTCGCGTCTGCATCCTCGTTCCCTCGTCGTCGACAGGTCCCCGACCGGTTCGTGTCCCGCGTACCAGGTCTCCGCCCGGCTCATGCCTCCGTGCCGGCCTTGTCGGCCTGCAGGGCGGCCAGCGCCTCGTCGAGGCGGCTGTGGATCGGGAACACCTCGTCGAGCCCGAGCAGCGACAGGGGCCGCGCGGTGGCCGAGCCCTGCGCGACGACGGCGTAGGGGATCGTGCCGGCGGTCTTCTTCGACAGGTCCACCAGCACGGCGATGCCCACCGAGGCGAGGAAGTTGACGGCACCCAGGTCCACGATCAGACCCCGGCACTTGTCGTTACCCAGGGTGGCGACGGCTTCCTCCTCGAGCTGCGGGGCGCTGACCAGATCCACGTCACCGGCCACCGACAGCACCGCGATGTCGCCGCTCCACGCCTGGGATACGGCCATGATCGGCTGTTCGGAAGTCGCTTCGTTCATCTGTCCATCATGCAAGACTCTGTCCTCCTGTGCGATAGCGGGTCCGATCCTGGGATCGGAAGTCAACGGGGTACACCCACGGCGAGCAGGGCGATGTCGTCCTGCGCCCGCAGGCTGGGAATCAATTCGGAAAGCTCGGCGACGAGGCGGATCGGGGTGGCGTCCGGCACTCGTGCGGAGAGGAATGCGACGACGCTCTCCTCCCCGAAGATCTCCCGTCCGTCGGGGCGGGCCTCGGTGAGTCCGTCGGTGTAGAGCAGCAGTGTCTCCCCCGGCTCGAGGTCGACGGTGCACGCTCCGAAGCGGGCCTCGGGCAGGGCGCCCACCAGCATGCCGCGGACGCCGACCGCAGTGCAGACCGCCCCCGAGCGCGGCCGCAGCAGCAGCGCGGGCGGATGCCCGCCGGTGGCGAGGGTCACCCGGGCGCCCTCGCGACCCTCGAGATTCGGTTCGATGATCCCGAGCATCACGGTGCAGAAGCGGTGTTGCTGCGGGTCGAGCAGCAGAACGGTGTTGAGTTCGGCCAGCGCCAGCCGCGGGTCGGAGAATCGCACGGCGGCGGCGCGCAGCGTGTACCTGATCAGCGAGGTGACCGACGCCGCGACGGGGCCGTGGCCCTCGACGTCCCCGAGGAAGAACGCCCACCGGTCGTCACCGAGGTGGAACACGTCGTAGAAGTCGCCGCCGACCTGCTGGTTGGATGCCGCGTGGTAGTGGCACGCAAGCTCGATGCCCTCGATGGCCGGCAGCGACGGCGGCAGCAGGGTCCGCTGCAGGGTCGTGGCGAGTTCGGCGAGCACGTGCCGGTCGCGCTCGGCCTGCAGCCGCAGGTCCCGTTCGGCCCGGACGGTGGTCAGCGCCGACAACCGCAGCTCGAGCTGGTCCATCACCACCGACGCGAGGTCCTCGAGGACGGACAGGTCCGCAGCGGAGACCTCCCGGGGCCGGGTGTCGAGGACGTTGACCGTGCCGAGCCGGTAGCCGTCCGCGGTGGTGATGGGAGCGGCGGCGTAGAACCGCACCCCCAGCTCGCCGTGGACGAGGGGATTCTGCGCGGTCCGCGGGTCGGTCCGCGCATCGGCCACCACGTAGGGGCGGTCGCAGAGAATCGCAGAGACGCACAGTCCCGGGGCGCGGTCGATCTGCCGCACTCCCTCGAGACCGTGGGCGGCCTTGAACCAGATGCGGTCCTCGTCGACGATCGTCACCGTGGCGATCGGGGTGCCGAACCAGGACGCAGCCAGCCGGGCGATCCGGTCGAACGTGCCGTCGGCCGGGGTGTCGAGAATGTGGTAGCGGGAGACGGCCCGCACGCGGGCAGTCTCCCACTGCTGGTGATCGAGCACCGTCATCGCTTGCGCTGTCTCCTACACCGACTTCCGGTCCTGCCTCGGTCGGTGAAACGCAACAGTCGACACCCAACGCGACGAGCACTGCGTAGCACTGACGTAGGGACGCGTAGTCGGAACGCGTACCTCACAGGCACTACGGCTGGTGTCTCAACCGCATCGGACACCCTACCCGAACTCGCCGTCTTCGCACATTCGTTCACCTGCAGGAAACGTGCCGGGGCGCCGACCGCGTACCGCGACGGGCGGCGTCAGGATCGCACCGGCAGCCCGATCCGGTCGGCCGGCAGCCAGCGTGCGGCCTGCTCGCCGAAGGCCACGGCGTCGAGGGCGCCACTGCCCGCCGGGATGCGCCCGACGACGGGCACGCCGGTCACCTCGGGCAGGTCCTGCAGATTGCACCGCTCGGCCAGACCGGGCTGCTCCGGCCACGCGCCGATCACCAGGCCCACGCACTCGACGCCGCCGGCCTGCAGCGCGGCGACGGTCAGCGCGCTGTGGTTCAGGGTGCCCAGGGCGGGGGCCGCCACCACCACGGTGGGGGCGCTCAGCGCGGCGGCGACGTCGAGGAGGGTGAACCCGTCCGCTCCCAGCCGGACGAGCAGCCCGCCGGCCCCCTCGACGAGCACCAGGTCGTACGCGTCCGCGAGTGCCCGCACGGCGGTGACGACGTCGGGCAGGTGCAGCGGCGGCCGGCCGCTGCGCCGCGCCGCGGTGTCCGGTGCGAGCGGCTCCGGGTAGCGGGCCAGTTCGACGGTGTGGACCCGGTGCCCGGTGAGCCGGGCGATCTCGGCGAGGTCGCCGGGTGCGTCGTCGGCGACGCCGGTCTGCGCCGGTTTGCACACGGCGACCCGCAGGCCCGCCGCGGCGGCCACGGCGGCGTAGGCCGCCGTGACGACGGTCTTGCCCACGTCGGTGGAGGTGCCGGTCACACACAGGACGGTCATGCGCGCGCCCCGGCCAGCACGTCGGTGAGGACGCTTTCGATGCGGGCGAGCTCGTCGGCGCCGAGATTCGCGCGCGCGGTCAGCCGCAGCCGGGACGTGCCCTCGGGGACGGACGGCGGCCGGAAGCAGCCGACGTGGACGCCCCGGCTGCGGCACGCCTGGGCGGCGTCGAACGCGACCTGCGGGTCACCGAGGATCACCGACACCACCGCCGACGTGGGGGCGGCGACGCCGGTGATCCGGGCCAGGTCGGCGGCCCGCTCGAGCACGGCGGTGGCCCGTTGCGGCTCGTCGCGCAGCACGCGCAGCGCACCGCGGGCGGCGCCGACGGCCGCGGGCGCGAGACCGGTGTCGAAGATGAAGGTGCGGGCGGCGTCGATCAGGTGGGCCCGCACACGGGTGTCGGCGAGGACCACGCCGCCCTGCGAGGCCAGGGACTTCGACAGCGTGGCGGTGACCACGACGTCGGGTTCGCCGGCGAGACCCGCCTCGTGGACGAGTCCGCGGCCCCCCTCACCGCGGACTCCGACCCCGTGGGCCTCGTCGACGAGCAGCAGCGCGCCGTGCGCGCGGCACGCCGCATGCAGTTCCGGCAGCGGCGCGAGGTCTCCGTCGGCGCTGAACACGGAGTCGGTGAGCACGAGGGCGCGCCGCTCGGTGCGGGTGGCGAGGGCCGTCCGCACGAAGTCGACGTCGGCGTGCGGGGCGATCTGCACCCGCGCGCGGGACAGCCGGCATGCGTCGACCAGGGACGCGTGGCAGCCCGCATCGGAGACCACGAGGGTGTCGCGGTCGGCGAGGGCGGTGACGGCGCCGAGGTTGGCGGCGTAGCCGCTGGCGAATACGAGGCCGGACTCGGCGCCGGTGAACTCGGCGAGTTCACACTCGAGCAGTTCGTGCTCGCTGGTGGTGCCCGTGACGAGGCGGGATCCGGTGGCGCCGCCGCCCCACCGGCGCAGCGCGGCGGTCGCGGCGGCGAGGACCTCGGGGTGCCGGACGAGACCGAGGTAGTCGTTGGAGGCGAGGTCGACGGTGCCCGGTACCGGGGTGCGCGGATGCAGGGTGCGGCGCAGGCCCGCCGCGCGACGGGCGTCGGCGACGTCGTCGAGCCACTGGAGGCTGGCGAAGGCGGTCATGTCGGCAGACCATACCTGAACGCTGTTCAAGTGACGCTCCGGGCGGCTGATTCCCCCGTGCAGGGGCCGCCGGCGGTGACCGCCGCCCCGCGAGTTCCCCGCTCGTGACCCGGCGTGCCGGGCCGGATCAGGCCCGGGCCGCCGCGCGCATCCCCGCGGCGATCCGCTGCACGTCGTCGGCGCTGCAGACGTAGGGCGGCATCGCGTAGATCAGGTTGCGGAACGGGCGCAGCCACACACCGGCCGCGACGGCGGCCGCCGTCGCGGCGCCCATGTCCACCGGCCGGTCCAGTTCGAGCACGCCGATGCCGCCGAGCACCCGCGCGTCCACCACGCCCGGCAGCTCCCGCGCCGGCGCCAGGCCCGCCTCGAGGCCGGCGGCCAGCGCGGCCACTTCGCCGCGCCAATCCCGCGACAGCAGCAACTCCACGGCAGCGACGGCAACCGCGCACGCGAGCGGATTGCCCATGAACGTCGGGCCGTGCATGATGCCGCCGCCCTCGCCCGCGCTGACCACTTCGGCGACGGTCGACGTGCACAGCACCGCGGCCAGGGTCAGATAGCCACCGGTCAACGCCTTGCCGACGCACATGACGTCCGGCGCGACGGCCGCGTGGTCGGCGGCGAACAGCTCCCCGGTACGGCCGAACCCGGTGGCGATCTCGTCGAAGATCAGCAGCAGGCCGTGTGCGTCGCACATCCGGCGCAGCTCGTTCAGATAGCGGGGGTCGTGGAAGCGCATCCCGCCCGCCCCCTGGACCACCGGCTCGACGATCACGGCGGCCAGCTCGTCCGTATGGGCCTCGAGCCGCGCTTCGAACTCGGCGACGTACGCCGGATCGAACTCGCGGGGCGGCGCCGGCGCGAACACCTGCCGCTGCAGCACGCCGGTCCACATCGAGTGCATGCCGCCCTCGGGGTCGCACACGCTCATCGGCGCGAACGTGTCGCCGTGGTAGCCGCCGCGCCACGTCATGAGCCGGTGACGTCCCGGCCTGCCGGCCGCGCGCTGATACTGCAGTGCGAGTTTGACCGCGACCTCCACCGACACCGACCCGGAATCGGCGAGGAAGACCTTGTCCAGACCGTCGGGGGTGATCTCCACGAGCAGCTCCGCGAGCCGCGCGGCCGGCTCGTGGGTGAGGCCCCCGAACATGACGTGGCTCATCCGGCCCAGCTGCTGCGTGACCGCCGCGTCGAGGACCGGGTGGCGGTATCCGTGCACGGCGGCCCACCACGAGCTCATGCCGTCGACGAGTTCCCGGCCGTCGGCCAGCCGCAGCCGGGTCCCGTGCGCCTCGTCGACCACGAGCGGCGCGGTCGATGCAGGGACGGCTCCGTAGGGGTGCCACAGGTGCGCCGCGTCGAGCGCGGCGACCCGGTCGGGACTCAGACGACGAACGGTCACGGGGATCGACTGTAGGCGTCCCTGCCCCGGGGCCGATCGTCGCCTGTGCCGGGGCGGCTTGCTCGCCCCGTACGCGACCGTCGATCCGGTTAGGGTTGCGGTCATGGAACCCACCGAGCCGAGCACGTCCACGGAGGCCCTCCCGGCCGACATCCCGGTGTGGCCGGGGAGCGCATATCCGCTCGGCGCAACCTACGACGGGGCGGGCACGAACTTCGCCCTCTTCTCCGAGGTCGCCGAGAAGGTCGAACTGTGCCTGATCGCCAAGGACGGCACCGAGACCCGCGTGCCGATCGAGGAGGTCGACGGCAACGTCTGGCACGTCTACCTGCCCACGGTGACCCCCGGCCAGCGCTACGGCTATCGGGTGCACGGCCCCTACGATCCGGCGCAGGGCCTGCGCTGCGATCCGAGCAAGCTGCTGCTCGACCCCTACGGCAAGGCCTACGACGGCGCGTTCGACGGCGATGCGTCCCTGTTCTCGTACGCGATGGTCGGGGCCGAGGAGGCACCGTCCGAACCGGAGCATTCGGCAGGAGCCGAGGAGGCCCGGTCGGCACCGGAGCCGGCGGCCCGGGCCGCGGAGGACGCCGGCGCCGAGGCCGCCGAGGACACGCCCGGTGCCGCCGCCGACGAGGCGGTCGACTCCGACGGGACCGGGGGCGACGGGACCGGGGGCGACGGGACCGGGGGCGACACGGAGGCCGAGTCCGCCCCCGAGCCCGCCGCACCGGCGAATCCCGATTTCCCGCAGCTGGATTCGCTCGGGCACACGATGACGACCGTGGTGATCAACCCGTTCTTCGACTGGGCCTCCGACCGGCACCCGCGCCGGCCCTACTACGAGACCGTCATCTACGAAGCCCACGTGAAGGGCATGACCGCGACCCACCCCGGCGTGCCGGAGCAGCTGCGCGGCACCTACGCCGGACTGGCACACCCGGTGATCATCGACCACCTGCAGAGCCTCGGGGTCACCGCGATCGAACTGATGCCCGTGCACCAGTTCATGCACGATCAGGTCCTGCTGGACCGTGGGCTGCGGAACTACTGGGGCTACAACACCTTCGGCTTCCTGGCCCCGCACCTGGACTACTCGTCGGCGAGCAACCCGAGCGGCGTCGTCGCCGAGTTCAAGGCGATGGTGCGCGCCTACCACGAGGCAGGCATCGAGGTGATCCTCGACGTGGTCTACAACCACACCGCGGAGGGCAACCACCTGGGACCGACCATCTCCTTCCGCGGCATCGACAACGCCGCCTACTACCGGCTGGTCGACGACGACAAGTCCTACTACATGGACTACACCGGCACCGGCAACAGCCTCAACGCCCGCCACCCGCATACCCTGCAGCTGATCATGGATTCGCTGCGCTACTGGGTGACCGAGATGCACGTCGACGGCTTCCGCTTCGACCTGGCCTCCACCCTGGCCCGCGAACTGCACGACGTGGACCGGCTGTCCGCGTTCTTCGACCTGGTGCAGCAGGATCCGATCGTCTCGCAGGTCAAGCTGATCGCCGAACCGTGGGACGTCGGCGAGGGCGGCTACCAGGTGGGGAACTTCCCCGGCCTGTGGACCGAGTGGAACGGCAAGTACCGCGACACGGTCCGCGACTACTGGCGCGGTGAACCGGCCACTCTCGGCGAGTTCGCCTCCCGGCTCACCGGCTCGTCGGACCTGTACGAGGCCACCGGCCGCCGCCCGAGCGCCTCGATCAACTTCGTCACCGCGCACGACGGCTTCACCCTCGCCGACCTCGTCTCCTACAACGAGAAGCACAACGACGCCAACGGCGAGAACAACATGGACGGCGAGTCGCACAACCGTTCGTGGAACTGCGGCGCCGAGGGCCCCACCGACGACCCGGAGGTGCTGGCCCTGCGGCAGCGGCAGAGCCGCAACATCCTGGCGACACTGATGCTGTCCCAGGGCACCCCGATGATCGCGCACGGTGACGAGTTCGGGCGCACGCAGCAGGGCAACAACAACGTCTACTGCCAGGACAACGAGCTGTCCTGGATGGACTGGTCGCTGGCGGAGACGAACGCGGACCTGCTGGGCTTCACCCGCAACGTGATCGCATTGCGCCGGTCGCACCCGGTGTTCCGGCGGCGGCGGTTCTTCGAGGGCCGGCCGATCCGCAGCGGCGAGCAGTCCCGCGACATCGCGTGGCGCACCCCGGCGGGCGAGGAGATGACCCCGGAGGACTGGGACAGCGGGTTCGGCAAGTCGCTGTCGGTGTTCCTCAACGGCGAGGGCATCCACGAGCCGAACCAGCGCGGCGAACGCGTCGTCGACGATTCGTTCCTGCTGTGCTTCAACGCCCACGACGAGCCGATCGACTTCGTCACCCCCGACGGTCCGCACGCACAGGAATGGTCGGTGGCGCTGGACACGGACGTGCCGGACGGACTGCGTGAACAGCTCGTGACCGCCGGGGGGTCGGTGCGGGTGCAGGCCCGTTCGCTGCTGGTGCTGCGGAGGACCGCATGAGCCCGCGCCCGGTGTCGTCGACGTATCGGCTGCAGCTCACCGGCGACGGGACGACCTTCGCGGACGCGATCGCGCTCGTGGACTACCTCGAGGCGCTCGGGGTCTCACACGTGTACCTGTCCCCCGTGCTCAGCGCCGCGGCCGGATCGACCCACGGCTACGACGTGGTGGACCCGACCACGGTGTCGGCGGCGCTCGGCGGCCGCGCGGGCCTCGAGGCCCTCGCCCGCGAGGTCCGCTCCCGCGGGATGGGTCTGCTGATCGACATCGTGCCCAACCACGTCGGCGTCGGCGATCCCCGCGAGAACCCGTGGTGGTGGGACGTGCTGCGGCACGGCCGCGACTCGCGGTACGCGACCTACTTCGACGTCGACTGGGCCGCGGACAACGGCACCGACGGCCGGATCGCCCTGCCCGTGCTGGGTTCGGCGGCCGACGTCGAGGAGCTGACCCTCGACCGCACCGGCGACGAGCCGACGCTGGCCTACTACGAGCGGCGCTTCCCCGTCGCCCCGGGCACCGACGCCGGGACCGGCGCGGAAGTACATGCGCGGCAGGCGTATCAGCTGGTGCCGTGGGACAGCGGCCTGATCGGGTACCGCCGGTTCTTCACCGTCGACGACCTCGCCGCGGTGCGGGTGGAGGATCCCGCGGTGTTCGACGCGGTGCATGCCCAGGTGGCGTCGTGGATGGACGACGACCTCACCGACGGCGTCCGCGTGGACCATCCGGACGGCCTGGCCGACCCGACCGGCTACCTGCAGCGGCTGCGCGGACTCGTCGGCCCGGACCGGTGGCTGGTGATCGAGAAGATTCTCGGCGACGGCGAACCGCTCGACGCAACCCTGCCCGTCGACGGCACCACGGGCTACGACGCGCTCGGCGAGGTCGGTGCGGTGTTCCTCGATCCGCGGGGCGAGAAGGACCTGAGCGCGCTGTCGCTCGACCGCACCGGCACCCCCGGCGACGCGGAGTGGCTGCACGCGCAGGAGAAGCAGATCAAGCGCGCGGTGCTGCAGGCGGGGCTGGCGCCGGAGGTGCGGCGGCTGGTGCGGGCGGTGCGGCGAGATGCCGCCGACGCGACCTGCCCGGACGAGCGGCTGCGCGACGCGGTGATCGCGGTGGCGGCGGAACTGCCCGTCTACCGGTCGGACTATGCGCCGCTGGGCGGGATGCTGCCCCGCATCCTGGGTGACCGCGCCCGCGCCGACGCCGCGCTCGAACCCGCCCTCGAGGTGCTGGCCCGGGCCCTGGCCCGCGGCGGAGAGGCGGCGGCCCGGTTCGGCCAGGTGTGCGGCGCCGCGACGGCGAAGGCCGTCGAGGACTGCCTGTTCTACCGGGCGGCGCGGCTGGTGTCGCTGCAGGAGGTCGGTGGCCACCCGGGACGGTTCGGGTTGCCCGTCGCCGAGTTCCACCTGGCGTGGGCGGAGCGGGCGCGGCGGTGGCCGCGGGCGATGACGTCGCTGTCGACGCACGACACCAAGCGCGGCGAGGACGTCCGCGCCCGCATCGGGGTGCTCTCCCAGGTGCCGCAGCTGTGGGCGGCGTGCCTGTCCGAATGGGAATCCGTCGCCCCGCCGCCGGACGCCGCCACCGGGCTGTTCCTGTGGCAGAACCTGTTCGGCGCGTGGCCGCGCGACGGCGTGGTGACCGGGGAACTGCGGTCGCGGCTGCGCGAATACGCCCGTAAGGCGTTGCGGGAGAACGGCTTGCGCACCACCTGGACCGAGGTGGACGAGGAGTTCGAGGGCGCGGTGGCGGCCTGGCTCGACGCGGTGTGCGACGGGCCGGTCGGCGCGTCACTGACCGAGTTCGTCTCGTCCCTGACCCCTCACTTCTCCGCGGATTCGCTCGGGCAGAAGCTGCTGCAACTGCTCGGACCCGGCATCCCCGATGTGTACCAGGGCACCGAACTGTGGGAGGACTCGCTCGTCGACCCGGACAACCGGCGGCCCGTGGACTTCGCCACGAGACGCCGGCTGCTCGAACAGGACGCGCCGCCGGCCGTGGACGACGCCGGCACCGCGAAGCTCGCCGTGGTGCGGACGGCGCTGCGCCTGCGCCGCGAGCGGCCGGCGAGCTTCGTCGGCGGGGCCTACGTTCCGCTGTCCGCGTCGGGCCCGGCCGCCGGTCACCTGATCGGGTTCGGGCGCGGCCCGGCGGCCGACGAGGTCGACGTGGTGGCGCTCGCGTCGCGGCACACTGTCACGCTGGAGGAAACTGGGTGGGGCGACACGACGCTCGACCTGCCGCCGGGACTCTGGGTGGACCGGCTCACCGGGCGGCGGCTGTCGGGAACGGTGTCGCCGGCGCAGGTGTTCGCGGATCTTCCCGTTGCGGCGCTGGCCCGCGACTAGGACTTCTCCTCCCGGAGGTGGACAGCCCTCGGCCGGCGACGCCGGCCGAGGGCACACGGCGGGCGGGACGAGCCGTCGGTTCAGCTCACGCCGGTCGAAGGTTGCCCCGTGGGGGTCTCGAGGCCTGTGCGTCCTTGCGCGACGAGGACGCGCATCGCCTTCCGCAACAGCCATCCCTTGATCCTGGGAAGACTCGCGGCGATCTGATCTTCGATGGCCAGCTTGTCGTAGTACGAGCGGAGCCGGCGGATCGGGGCCGACCGATCGAACTCGTAGACCGTGACCATCGGAACTCGATATGCGATCCCCTCGTACGTCTGGGTCATCAGACCTGGGGTTACCCCAGGATCGTGTGGCGGAAGGGGTCGACCCCCTTCGGCGTGGCGTGGCCCGGACCGAGCGGTGCTTGTCACCGGTCGGGGCTACCGTCGAGGTACTGCGCGACAGGGGCGCTAAAGCGCTGGTAGAGGAGCTGACGGATGACGTCGTGGCATTGTCGGCCTCGCTCTCCGGCAGGGGCAGGAGGTAACCGATGGGTACCACGGGAGATCGTCGGTCTGCCCGGAAAGCGAAAGCCCGTGCCGATCGCGCGTTGTGCCCGGTCGCGGTATCAGCCACCTTGGGGCTTCGGGTCGCTGATGTGGCGGCGGCGATGCGCGCACACGCCGTTGCGGGGCCACTCGACGTCGCGACCGCCGGGCGCTGGCTCCGCGGCGCGGAGCCCATGCCGGACTGGGTCTGTGAGCTGCTCGCCCGCAAGGCCGTCCGAGCAGTTCGGCGGTGCGCCAGGAGCGAAGCCAGGCGTTTCGAGGAGGAGCATGCGGACCTGCTCCGGTCCGAGCGGGTGCACCGGCTCCTCGAGTCCGGCAAGCGCCGGCGCTTCGACGAGCTGGAGATGATCACGGTGCGGGGCGTTGCCTTCCGAGCGGCGAAAGACCTTGCGCGCGGCGCGACGGTGGGTGATCTCTCGGACGGCGAGCGGGCGGCCCTGCGGATTGTGGGTGTGGAGCCGGGATTGCCCCGCCGGTGGCCGACCGAATGAGGTCCATGTCGACGCCCGGGACGAGGGGTGTCACGCGGCACCGTCGAGGCGGGCTCCGCACCGCTAACGCAGGCGCAGCAGGACCAGGGCCAGGGCCGTACCGTCCTCGCCGAGCTCCGCGGCGTATCGGCGGATCACGCTCATGTCGTGGGCGTGGGTGACGCGGGGCGCGCCCGTCCCGACCCGGACCTGCCCGATCCGTCGTTCGAGCGCGATGCGGCGCCGCACCACGGCGAGGATCTCGGCGTCGAGGCCGTCGATGTCGGCGCGCAGACGGGGCAGTTCGGAGTCGGTGGTGCCTGGTTCGGCAACGGCGGTCATGATGCCTCCCTTCGGGATTCGGTGTGTTCGCTGCATCGATACTCCCGCGCGGGCGCGGCGGGTAACAGCCACCCCAGGTGGCGGATTCGCCACCCCGACGGGGTCACGGTCACCGGCGCGCCCGACGGAGCCGGTCACAGTGCCCGCCGGTAACCGCGGATCACCGGCACGGCGCACACCGCGAGCAGGGCGACCGACCAGGCCACGGTGCGCAACAGCGGCCCCTGGACGGCGCCACCGAGGGCGAGCGCCTGCATCGTCTCGACGGCACTCGTCATGGGCTGGTTGCGGATCACCGGCGCGAGCACCTCCGGGTACGCACCGATCGGCACGAAACCCGGGTTGAAGAACAGCATCAGCGTGCACAGCAGCGAGATCGATTCGATGACCACGGTTTTCGCGGCCATGAGCGCGGCCGCGGTGACCAGCGCGGCGAACGCCACCCCGAACAGCACCGGCACCGCGAGGAAGCCGATCGCGGCGAGCGGGCCCCGCTGGAAGCGGAAGCCGAGGACGAAGCCGGCGGCGACGATGACGACGGTGGTCACGGCGATGCGCACCGCCTCGGCGAGGAACCGCGACGCCAGCGCCGACGCCCGGTGAACGGGCAGCACCCACAGCCGCGCGGGCAGCCCGGCCGCGCATTCGCGGCCGAGCGTGACGGCGCCGGCCAGCGAGCCGAGCAGGGCGCTCATCACGACGACCATCGGCACCGTCCCGTACAGAGCGTCGTGCCCGGCGAACGCCGAGACCTGCCGGCCGAGCACCGCCTCGAGCATGAGCAGCAGCAGCACGGGGTAGGCGAGGCTCTGCAGCATCGTCATCGGATCCCGGCGCCACCGGGTGAGCAGGCGCCCCGCCTGCAGCCAGGTGTGCCTGACGAGAGCGGGTACCGAATTCTCGGGTGCGGTCACGGTGGCGCTCATCGCTGTCTCCGATTCGTGCGGGTCGCCAGGGGGACGACGACCAGAAGGATCCCGCCGAGCCACAGCAGCGTCGGCGTCAGCGCGGTGGCGGTGGCGGTGCCGTCGGCGAGACCGCGCAGGCTCGACGCGAACTGTGAGACGGGCTGGTTGCGGACGAACGGCTGGATCCAGGCCGGGAACTGGTCGATCGGGACGAAGCCGCAGGAGAGCATCCCGAGCACGAGCTGCGGCAGCATCAGTGCCTGGGTCGTGGCTTCCGGGCTGCGGAACAGGGTGCCGATCACGTCGGCGCCGAGCGTGAGGACCATCCCGACGGTCAGCGCGAGTGCGCAGAACCCGACGGCTGCGGCGGTTCCGGCGAACCGGAACCCGATCACGTGCCCGCAGCCGATCGCCGCCGCCAGCGACAGCGCGCACTTGACGGCGCTCGCCGACAGGCGCGCGGCGAGCGGTACGGCCGCCGCGATCGGCATCGTCGCGAAGCGGCGGTCGATGCCGTGCACCGCGTCGGTCGCGGCCAGGAAGGCGGCGGAGATCGCGGTGAAGGACACGGCCTGCAACGCGATCAGTGGCATCAGGAACTGCCCGTAATCGACGGTTCCGCCGGTGAACAGGGCGATCACGCGTTGCAGCGGCACGTAGAACCCGACGGTGAACACGAGCGGCGCGACGAGCGCGGTGACGAGTTCGCCGCCGCGGATCGCCGGGATCAGGGTGCGCACGGACAACACCCACCACTGGTAGAGCGGCGAGGGAACCGGTGCGACGGTCGCCGTGGTCATGCCACCACCTCGAATCGCGGCCGCGCCGCAGTGAGGGCGAGGAAGACCTCGTCCAGCGACGGTCGCCGCAGCGCGATGTCGGAGACGGCGACGCCGTGGGCGGCGACGGCGGTGGCGACCTGCGCCAGGGTGCCGGCGCCGTGCGGGGCGGGGATCGTGACGCGGTCGGCGGCGACCTCGATCGCCGCGGCCGGCGCGAACCGGCCGAGCACGTGCGCCACGGCCGGCACGTCGGCCACCCGCACCGGGACGACCTCGCAGAAGGTGGCGCCGACGCGCTGCTTCAGCTGGGCGGGGGTGCCCTCGGCGACGACGGTGCCCCGGTCGATGACGACGATCCGGTCGGCGAGCAGGTCGGCCTCCTCGAGGTACTGCGTGGTGAGCAGCGTGGTGACGCCCTGGGATTTGAAGCCGGCGATCAGGTCCCAGACCCGTTGGCGGCTGCGCGGATCGAGCCCGGTGGTCGGCTCGTCGAGGAACACCACCTGGGGCGGGACGACGAGCCCGCAGGCGATGTCGATGCGGCGGCGCATGCCGCCGGAGTACTTGCCGACCCGCCGGTCGGCGGCGTCCTCGAGGTCGAATTCTGCGAGCAGTTCCCGCGCCCGGGCGCGGGCCGCGCGGCGCCGCAGCCCGAGCAGCCGGGCGAACAGGACCAGGTTCTCGAAGCCGGTGAGCATGTCGTCGAGGGCGGCGTACTGACCGGTGAGCATCACGGCGCGGCGCACCCCGGCCGCGTCGGCGACGACGTCGTGGCCGGCGACGACGGCGCGACCGGAATCCGGCCGCAGCAGGGTGGACAGGATGTTCACGGTGGTGGTCTTGCCGGCGCCGTTCGGGCCGAGGACGCCGAGGACCTCACCGGCCTCGGCGGTGAAGCTCACGCCGCACAGGGCCGGGACCGGCCCGAAGCTCTTGGTGACGGCGTCGACGAGGACGGCTGGGGTCGAGGGGGGCATGGTGCTCCGTTCGGAAGGGGTGGACTGCGGGATCAGGACGCGGCGAGGTACCGGTCGTCGCCGAGGTGCCGATCGAGCACCGTGGCCAGGGCGGGCACCGCGTCGGGGGCGGTCATCCGGTCGTGCGCGACGTCGAGCAGGTGGTTGTGCATCGCGCCGGTGACGTAGGGCCGCCAGCCGGCGAAGCCCCCGGCGTGGTGCGTCTTGTCGGCCGTCGCGGTGACGAAGACGAGATCGCCGTCGTAGAGCGGTGGCCGGTACCCGGCGAGCAGCGATGCCGAGCCGTTGTAGGCGGCGGTCATCCGGTCGAGGTGACCGGCGTCGACGGGGGCCCCGGTGTGGGTCCGGATCAGCGCGGCGGCCTCGGCGGCCGTCAGCGCCGGATCGGCGTCGGGCAGGCCCAGCGACGAACCGAGAGTGGCGACGAGCTCGCCGACCGTCAGCGGTTCCGGCGCGGCGACGTCGCGGGCGATCAGGTCCGCGTCGAGCAGCGCGAGCAGCGCCACCTCCTCGCCGGTCTCGCGCAGCCGCGCGGCGACGGCGTGCGCGATGAATCCGCCGAGGGACCAGCCGAGCAGGTGGTACGGGCCGGTGGGTTGGACCGCGCGGATCTCGTCGACGTACCGCTCGGCGTACGCGGCGATCGTTTCCGGGGCGTCCTCGAGGCCGTCGAGATGCGGGGACTGCAGTCCGTACACCGGCCGTCCGGGGGCGAGTTGCGCGGCGAGCCCGGCGTAGCACCAGGCCAGTCCGGCCGCCGGATGCACGCAGAACAGCGGGGCGCCGTCGCCCTCGGTGCGCAGCGGCAGCCGCACCGCGAACGGTGAGTCCGGCTGCCCGGCGGTGTCCGCGTCCTCGATGCGGGCGGCCAGGGCCGCCGGGGTGGGCGCCGAGAACAGCTGGATCACCGGCACGGCGATCCCGAGGGCGGCGCCGAGCCGATCGCAGACGCGGGTGGCGTCGAGGGAGTTGCCGCCGAGGTCGAAGAACGAATCGTCGATCCCGACCTGCGCGAGGCCGAGCACCTGCGCGAACGCGGCGACCACCGCCTCCTCCGTCGGTGTGCGCGGAGCGCGCCCCGAGCCGGCCGCGAAGACCGGCTCGGGCAGCGCCGCCCGGTCCAGCTTGCCCACCGGGGTCAGCGGCAGCGCGTCGAGCACGACGACCGCGGCGGGCACCAGGTGTCCGGGCAGCCGTTCGGCCGTCCGGCGCTGCACCCGGGCCGGGTCGAGTTCCTGCCCCGGAGCCGGGAGCACGTACGACACGAGCACCTGGGCGCCGGACGGGCCGGGCCGCCCCACAGTGACCGCATAGTCGACCTCGGGCAGTCCCGTGAGCGCCGCGTCGATCTCCCCGACCTCGACCCGCATCCCGCGGACCTTGACCTGATGATCGCCGCGGCCGAGGTACTCGAGTTCGAGCCGGCCTCCGGCCCGCACCCACCGCACCAGGTCGCCGGTGCGATACAACCGCGCCCCCGGGACCTGCGGATGCGCGACGAACCGGCTCGCGGTCAACCCCGCCCGCCCGTGGTAGCCCCGCGCCAGCCCGTCCCCGGCCAGGTACAACTCCCCCACAACCCCCACCGGGGCCGGCCGCAACCGCCCGTCGAGCACCAGGGAGGTCACTCCGCGCACGGCCGATCCGATCGTCACCGCCCGTCCCGGCGTCAGCGCCGCCGACGCCGTCGCCCAGATCGTCGCCTCCGTCGGCCCGTACAGATTCAGCATCGTCCGGCCCACGGCGAACCGGTCCACCAACTCCGCACCGACCGCCTCCCCGGCCACTGCCAGCACCTCGACCGACGTCAATGCCGCCGGCTCCAGCGTCGACAGCGCGGCGGGGGTGACGACGAGGTGGCTGACCCGGGCCGCGCGAAGCCGGTCGGCGAGTTCGGCGCCGCCGACCACCGTGGGCGGTACGACCACGAGCCGCGCGCCGACAGCGAACGCGGCGAGCTGTTCGAACACCGCGGCGTCGAAGCTCGGCGAGGCGATGTGCGCGATCCGGGCCTGCGCGGTCAGCGCCAGGGTTTCCCGCTGCGCGGCAATGAGGTTGCCCAGTCCGCGGTGGGTGACGGTGACCGCCTTCGGGGTGCCGGTCGAGCCGGACGTGTAGATCAGGTAGGCGGGATCGTCCACGTGCACGGCCGCGGCGCGCGGCCGCTGCGGGACGAGCGCGAGGCGCGTGTCGGCCTCGGGGCCGTCGAGCACCAGCCACCCGAGCGAGCCGGGCAGGCGGTCGTGGTGCGCGGTCACGGTCACGCCCAGGGCGGCCCCGGAATCGGCGAGCATGTACTCGATCCGTTCCTGCGGGTGCCGCGGGTCGACGGGCACGAACGCCGCTCCGGTCCGTGCGACCGCCCAGACCGCGAGCACCGATTCGAACGATCGGGTCAGTGCCAGGGCGACGAGGGTGCCGGGACCGGCGCCGCGCGCGGTGAGCGCGTCGGCGAGCAGCGTCGCGCGGGCGTCGAGTTCGCGATAGGTGACCTGCCGGTCGTCGGTGACCACGGCGACGGCGTCGGGTCGCGCGGCCGCGGCGGCGTGCAGCAGCTCGGGCAGGGTCACCGGGGTGACGGGCTGCGGGCCCGCGCTGCCGCGCAGGTCGTCGGCCTCCTGCGCGTCGAGCAGGTCGACGTCGCCGATCGCGGCGTGCGGGTTCTCGGCGACCGCCGTCAGCAGCCGGCCGAAGCGGGCGGCGAGGGTCCGCGCGGTGACGTCGTCGAACAGGTCGGTGGCGTAACCGAGTGTCACCTCCAGACCGGCGGGTTCGCCGTCGGCGGTCGTGCGTTCGCGCAGTGTCAGGCTCAGGTCGAAGGGTGAGGCCTCGTGGGCGACGTCCTGCAGCTCGATGCGCAGGCCCGCGACCTCGAGCTCGGGCTCCTCGAAGTTCGCCAGCGCGAGCGAGACCTGGAACAGCGGGTGGTGCGCGGTGGACCGGGCGGGGCGAACCGCCTCGACCACCTGGTCGAACGGCAGGTCTGCGTGGGCGAAGGCGGCCAGGTCGGCCTCGCGCACCTGCGCCACCAGGTCGGCGAAGGCGACGTCCGGGCGCACCGTGGCGCGCAGGACCACGGTGTTGACGAACATCCCGACCAGGTCGTCGAGTTCGGCGGCGCCGCGGCCGGCCACCGCGGTGCCCACCGCGATGTCGTCGCCGGCGCCGAGGCGGGACAGCAGCGCCACGAGCGCGGCGTGCAGGGTCATGAACATCGTGGCGTGTTCGCTGGCGGCGACGGCCCGCAGCCGGGCGTGCACGTCGGCGTCGACGGCGAGGTCCACGTCGGCGCTCGCCATGGACTGCACGGCCGGGCGCGGCCGGTCGGTGGGCAGGGTGATCCGGTCCGGGAGCTCGGCGAGGGTCTCCACCCAGAATTCGCGCTGTTGCGCGGCCGTCGACTGCGGGTCGGTCTCGTCGCCGAGGATGTCGCGCTGCCACAGCGTGTAGTCGGCGTACTGCACCGGCAGCGGCGCCCACGCCGGGGCCGCACCCGCGGTGCGGGCGGCGTACGCGGCGATCAGGTCCCGGGCCAGCGGCGCCACCGACACCCCGTCCGCGGCGATGTGGTGCAACACCAGCACCAGCACGTGCTCC